>NZ_SMKG01000100.1 GCF_004348525.1 Micromonospora sp. 15K316
GTTCTATCGGGGCCGGCAGCTCGCCTTCGGCGTGGAGGAGCTGGTCGGCTGGTTCGAGCTGTGGCGCCGGGGGCGCGCCGGGCGAGCCACACCGAGCGCCGCGCTGGTGGAGCAGGCCGACAGTGGTGAGCCGGCCCAGCAGCTCGTCGTGTCGGGGCTGACCGCCGCGTCCTTCGCCTGGTCGCACCAGCTGCCCGAGCTGCAACGCCTCACCCGGGCCGAGCTGGGGCTGACCGCCTTTCCGGGTTCCCCCGCCACTCAGTGGCCGCGCGCCTCGATGTACTGGGCGGTGTTCCGGGGCAGCCGGGACCCTGAGACGGCGATCGACGTGATCAACTTTCTGACCAACGACGTCGCGGCCGGTGCCGTCCTCGGGCACGAGCGCGGCCTCACCCCGAACCAGGCCGTCCGGCGGGCCGTCGAGGGCAGCATCGTCGATCCGGGGCAGCGGCGCGCCGCGGCCCTCGGCGATCTCCTGGGCGCGACGCCCGGCTCCGCCCCGGCCCCACCGCCGCGAGGGCACGCCCGGGTCCGCAGCCTGCTGGTCGCGGCGGCCGAGAGCGTCCGCTCCGGCGACAGCGGTGCCCGGGCGGCCGCGACCCGCTTCCTGGCCCAGGCCGACGCCGCCCTGACCAGCTGACCGGGCGACGGGGCCGCACCGGCGCCACCCTGACGTGTCAGCGCCGCCGCGCCGCCACCGATCAGCGCCGCGGGCCGCGACGGTTGCGGGTCATCCGCAGCAGCAGGAGGACGATCACCACGACGACCGCGAGGCAGCAGAGCGCGCCGAGGAAACCGAAACCGATGCCGCCCCGCGAACGTCGCCGCGCGGCCTCCACCACCAGCTCGCCCGTGCCGGTCGACGCCCACGCTGCCACCGGTACGAAGACCGAGAGCACGACCGCGCCGAGGACCGCGCCGAGACGGCTCCACCACTTACCGAAAGAAGACATGCTGACATCCTCGCCGAAGGTCGCAACCAGGGCAGCGTCAGCGTCCAGAAGATCCCGGCCGGGAGGCTGCCCGCCGGCCCGACCGCCGGTCGAGCGGGCCGGACCTCGACCACGGTCAGCGGCAGGAGAGGCGGTCGAGGTCGTCCTCGTCGGCGCGAGTCATCTCGAACGTCACCGGCGGCGAGTCGGACCCGATGGTCGTGCCGTCGGCGCCGAGCGTGGTCAACGAGGTCCGGATCCGCACCAGGTCGCCGTCCCACTCGCCGTGGAGCTCGTTCAGGTGCGGCCCCGGGCCCTCGGCCTCGGGTCGGGTGTGCAGCGAGAAGCGCGTCCCGCGGTAGTTGCGGGCATCTCCCCACAGCTCGTACGTCTCGGCGTCGCCCGCGGTGCAGACCTTGGCGACCCCCACCATGCCGGGGCAGTCGCCACAGCGGTCGGTCGCGCTCGGCGGGTCGTCGTCGAGGCGTAGCACGATCCGCCGGTCGTCGGCCGGGCCGTACGGCACCGTGCCCTGCCAGTGACCGGTCAGAGCGGGCCGGCCCGGCAGGGAGAGAGCCCACGGATTAGCGGCCCAGTGCAGGCCGTAGACGGCGCCGACACCGACGACGATCAGCGCGGTGAAGAGGACGAAGAAGCGCAGTTTGTTGGGCTTGCGACGCCCCTGCGGTCGGACTGCCATCCGGATCTCCTTCAGGTTGCCCACACCGTACGCGCGCCGGCCCGCGTCCGCCGTCCCGCAGGCGGCCCCCGGGTATGAAAGAACCCGGCCCCCTGTCGGGAACCGGGTTCTTCTTTCTCGTAGCGGGGACAGGATTTGAACCTGCGACCTCTGGGTTATGAGCCCAGCGAGCTACCGAGCTGCTCCACCCCGCGTCGGTGAAGACAACTCTACCCCATCCTCCGCAGGCACGTTCGGTGGGCCCGGGATTCGCTCAGGGCGCCCCGGGCAGACCGGCTTTCACCTGCGGAAACGCGCCTCAGCGGTCGCACTCCAGCGCGGCCAGGTCGACCGCGTCCGCCATCGCCTGCATGCCCTTGTCGTTCGGGTGCAGGTGATCCCCGGCGTCGAGGAAGGGCAACATCCGCTGCGGGTCGTACGGACTGCGGGTGATCCGGTCGAAGTCGACGACCGCGTCGAACTCGCCGCCGTGCCGGATCCAGTCGTTGACCGTCCGGCGCACCGCCTCGGCGGCGTCGTCGTACTCGTACCAGCCCTTGAACGGCATGACCGTCGCACCGACGACGCACCTGCCCGCCGCGTGCACCCGGTCGACGATCTCCCGGTAGCCGGCGATCAGGTCGTCGGCCGTGACACCGGTGTGCGCCTTGATGTCGTTGATCCCCTCCAGGAGGAACACCGTCTCGACTCCCGGGTGCGCGAGCACGTCCCGGTCCAACCGGCGCAGGGCGGCCTCACCGGCGCCGTCCGCGAGCACCTTGTTGCCCGAGATGCCCTCGTTGGCCACGCCCCGCACCGGGCTGTCCGCCGCCTGGAGCCGCCGGGCGAGGTAGTCGGGCCAGCGGCGGTTCTCGTCCTGGGTGGAGGCCCAGCCGTCGGTGATGGAGTCGCCGAGCAGCGCCACGGCACCGACCTCGGCGGAGGTCTCCACGGTGACCGCGTCCAGCCAGTACCAGGAGCTGATCCGGTCGGTCCAGTTGGTCGCCGCCTCCTCCGCCGCGTGGTCGCCCGCCGCCGCGTACGACGTCTGCATCGCCATGCCGTGGCCGGTGGTCGGCCCCTGGACACCCGTCACGTACAGGCTGACGACCAGGTCGGCCCCGGCGGCCAGCTGCCCGGGCAGCGGATCGCTGTACACGGTCGAGCCGGCCGGCACGACGACGGAGGCGTGCCCGCCGAACGTCAGCCGACGGTTGCTGCCCCGCACCAGCTCCGCGCCCTGCCGTCGCAGCCCGACGTAGGCGCTGGTGAAGGTCACCGGGTGCTCGCCGAAGGCGTTGGTCAGCCGGATGCGCGGCTTCGAGCCGCCGACGCTGGTGCGTACCACCAGCCGGTAGCTGCGGTCGGCGGGCCCGGCGCCCTGCCGGTCGGCGCTGGCGCCCCAGGTGATCACGGAGTGCCGATCCGTCCGGGCCGCCGCCGGGCCGCCCGGCGCGACGGTCGGCGCCGGCGGCGGGTCGGCCGGAGCCGACGGCCGGGCCTGCACCGCCGTCGCGGTCGCCAGGGGTACGCAGACCGCCGCGACCGCCGCGACGACGGCCGACCAACGGCGGTGGCGGGCGACCCGCCCGACGTGGTGGTTCTCCCGCGACCTCACCGGAAGCTCCGCAGCGTGACCGACTCCCCCGGGCGGAGCGTGACCTGCCGTGACCGGCCGCCGGCGACCACAGTGGTGGAGCGGCCGCCGACGCTTGTCACCGTCGCCCGGGTGACCGCGCCGTCCGTCCAGGCCAGGTCGACGACGAAGCCGCCGCGTACGCCCACTCCGGAGACCGAACCGGAGGGCGCCCAGGCGGCGGGCAGCGCGGGCAGCAGCTCGACGTGGCCCGGCCGCGAGTAGACCAGCATCTCCACCATGGCGGCGGGGGTGCCGAGGTTCGCGTCGATCTGGAAGATGCCGCGTCCCGGGTTCGTCTCGTAGATGTCGAAGAGGTTCATCGCGGTGCCGTTGCTGCCGTTCCTCGACGGCTTCAGGTTGGTGACCAGCAGCTGGTACGCCTTCTCCGCGTCCTTCAGCCGCGCCCAGCACAGGCTCCGCCACGCGTTGGCCCAGCCGTAGCTGTTCATGCCACGCGCGGTGAGCAGGGCGGTCGCTCCGGCGACGATCTCCGGGGGCGTCGAGTCGTCGGGGCGGATCCGGTCGCCGGGAAAGAGGCCGACGAGCGGGGAGAGGTGCCGGTGGGTGGTCTCACCGAGGTTCTCCGGGGACATCCACTCCTGGAGCCACCCCGTGGTCGGGCTGACCTCGGGCAGGTACAGACGCCGGCGCAGACCGTCGACCGTCTCGCCGTGGCCGGTGTCCCGGCCGAGCACCCGGGTCGCCGTGCGGTAGTTCTCGAAGAGGTTCCAGACCAGCTCCTGGGCGTAGGTGTTACCCCTGGTGTCCTGCGGGCCGTGCTCGGGCGACCAGTCGCTGTCGGCGACCAGCACCTCACGGGCGACCCCGGCCGCGTCGGTGACGGTCGTGGTGACGAGACGGGTCTCCCAGAACTCCACGGCGCCCTTGAGCAGGGGGTAGATCTTCGCCAGGTAGGCACGGTCCTGGACGTACTCGTAGTGCTCGAAGAGGTTCTGGCAGAGCCAGGCGTTCCCGGCGGGGTGCCACCACCAGCCGCTGCCGCCGTAGGGGTTTGTGGAGAAGGCCACCGCCCAACCGGCGACCCGGCCGCTGGAGTTGCGGAACCGGTTGGTCGGGGTGTTGAAGAGCCGCCGGGTGACGTCCGTCCAGGCGGGAAGTTGCGCGACGCAGTAGTCGGCGAGGGCGTCGAAGCACTCGGAGAGCCCGGCACGGTCGGCCAACCAGTAGCTCATCTGGATGTTGACGTCAGTGTGGTAGTCGCCCATCCAGTCCGGGTCGTTGCCGTCCAGCCACGGGCCCTGCAGGCCCATCGGCAGGCTGCCCCGCGACCCGGAGATCGTCAGGTAGCGGCCGAACTGGAGGTATGCGGCCTCCAGCTCGGGGTCGGGGACGCCGTCCCGCCAGCGCGCCTCCAGCCGGCCCCAGGTGTCCAGCTCGCGCTGCGCCGCCGACGACGTACCGAGGTGGAGGTCGAAGCGCGCGAAGAGCGGGCGGACGTCGGCGACGTGGGTGTACAGCAGGTCGCGGAGGGACTCCCGGGCCGCGGCCAGCACCTTCGTCCGGGCGAGGCGCTCCGGGTCGAGCGTGGGGTCGCGGAACCCGGTGGCGGCCTCCGGGGCGTAGTTCGTGCCGCCGCTGAAGACGACGGTGAGGTCCCGGCAGTTCGTGAAGGAGATCGAGGTGCCGTCGCGCGCGACCGTTCCGCTGCTGCTGTACGCGGTGACGGCGGCGCCGTACCGCAACCCGTTGGCGAAGGAGGCGCCGAACGAGGCGTACCGGCCGTCGGCGCCGGTGACCTCGCCGTGGGTGCCGGCCAGCGAGACGGTGCCCGTGTAGCTGCCGCGCCCCTCCCGGCTGAAATGGAGCACGATGACGTCGTCCGGGCGGCTGGCGAAGATCTGCCGGCGGTAGGTGACCCCGTCGATCTCGTACGTGGCGCTGATCAGGCCCTGGGCCAGATCGAGCGTCCGGCGGTAGTCGTCGACGACGCCGAGGTCGTGCCCGGGGATGTCGACGGTGAGCGTCCCCAGCAGCGTCAGCGAGCCGAAGTCGTCCCGCCCGTAGGGGAACTGCCCGTCACTCTGGAGCTTGTCGTTGAGGCCCCCGGTCCAGAGGGTGGCGTCGCTGATCGTCAGGAGTTCACGGGCGGGGTCGTTGCTCGCGAGCGCCCCGAGACGCCCGTTCCCGATCGGCAACCCCTGCTCGATCATCGAGTTGGCGGAGCCGGGCGCCCGCCACCAGAGCTGGTTGCGCGCCGCGTCGCCCGGGGATAACAGCGGGGATTCGGTCGGACGCCGGGGCGCCGCCGAGGCGGCGAACGCCGGTACGCCACCGAGGGCGGTGGCCAGGCCGGAGGCGGCGGCGAGGGCGAGGAAGCCGCGGCGGTTCGGCCGGAGGTCGCGCGATTGGGTGTTCCGGGGGTCCATGTCTCTGCTCCAACGGGCTGGTCGGCGGATGGCGGCGCGGGCCGGGACGGCGACAGGTGTCACGGCCGAAGGGAGAGCGGGGCCCGGCCGGCGACGACCGGACCCCGCGCGCCGCGTCAGGGGGTCTGCGGTACGTCGATGCGGTCGATGTCCGGCGCGTACCAGTCCGCGCTGTCGAAGGTGACCGTGTTGGCGCCCGCCCGCAGGGCCAGTTGGACGCTGACGGTCTCGACAGTGCCCCAGTCACCGGTGGAGGGGAAGGTGAGGCTGGTGCCGTTGCCGTCGTTGGAGTGGACGGTCACCGAACGGCGGTCGCCGCTGACGTACGCCACGTTTATCGTGTAGATCCCCGCCTTCCGCACGGTGACGCCGTTGATCTGCACCTTGCCGCCGAGGTAGAGGTTGCCGACCTTCTGGCCGCCCGAGCAGGCGGCGCACCCGGCCACGGAGGCGTTGCCGCTCAGGGTGTTGGTGGTGGCCTCGGCCTCGTAGCTCGTGGTGACCAGTTCGGCGCCGCCGGGGCGGAGGGTGAAGAGCCGCGAGCCGTGTGCCGGCAAGGTCGCGGTGATCTTGTCCTGGTACCTGCCGAGGTCCTTCCGGTTCCACAGGTCGCGTACGGCGGCCTTGCCGGTGAACCCGAGGGAGGCCCAGTGGGCGGTGACGGCCGCCGGCGCGTCGGCGAGATTGAACAGGGCGACCGTCCAGCTGCCGTCCGGGTTCCGCGTACCCCAGACCTGCTGGTCCCCGGCGGGCGTGACCGGGCGGGCCGGCGGGCCGCCGTTCTGGTCGACGGCGATGACCTCGCGGTTGGTCAGCAGCGAGAGCCCGTACTCGTCGAGGCGGGTGAGGTCGTCGCCGGTGTAGAGCGGCGACTTGGAGATCGCCCACAAGGTCATGTACGTCTGCCGCTCGGCGTTGGTGAGGCCGTCCATGGCGCCGTTGCCGACGTTGAGCGAGTCGAGGTCGTTCCAGCCGCCGGGGCCGCCCCAGCGACTCCAGGCCGGCGCGTCGTCGAACCGGTCGTCGACTGAGTTCTCCCAGGTGACCAGGGTGTTGCAGTAGCACTCGACGTCCGTGTCGATCCGCCAGCCGTTGGAGTAGCGCTTCCAGTCAGCGGCGTGGCCGATGTCGAGCGACCAGGAGAGCTCGAGGTGGATCGGGCGGCCGGTGGCGGCGATGGCGCGCTGCCAGGCGGCCACGTCGGCGACGTTGTCGTAGTTGTCGCCGGACTTGAAGGAGCCCGGGCCGACGCCGTCGAGCTTGAGGAAGTCGTACCCCCAGTCGGCGAACATCTGCGCCTGCGAGTCGATGTACTTCTGGGCGCAGGCGTCCTCGAAGTTCAGCTTGTACGCGCTGTCCCAGCCGTTGGTGGTGCGCAGGTCCGGGTAGACGATGTCGGCGGTGGTGCAGCCCGGCGCGTTCCAGATCGGCGCCGCGCCGTCCGCGTACGCCTCCTTCTCCAGGCCGACGGGCAGGTAGATGCCGGCCTTCAGCCCCTTGGCCCGAAGGTCGTCGGCGACCGCCTTCATGCCGCGCGGGAAGCGCGCCGGCTCGGGGGCCTGCCGGGCGTACTCGTCGAACCTCGGCTTCCACGCGAAGTCGCGCCACCAGCCGGCGTCGATGTTCACGTACTCGTAGCCGTACGGCTTCAGCTTGCGCGCCAGCGCGTCCGCCTGCTTGAGCACGTTCGCCTCGGTCAGGTAGCTGTAGTCGCCGTCCGGGTTCAGGCCCGGGTATTTCGAGGACTGCATGCTCCAGCTCGTCCACCCCATGTAGGGGCGGGCCGCGACGCCGTCGTCGGCCGAGGTGACCACCGCCCCGCTCGGCGCGGTGGCCGTCGAGGCGGGGCCGGCCTGCGCCGGGACGGCTCCCGCGCCGAGCGTCCCGGCCAGCGCCGCGGCCACGACGGCCACGCCTGCGCGGCGCCGGGAACCTCTGCTGGTTCTCATCATCAACCTCCTGGTGGCGGATGTGCCGGCGCCGGCGTGACCGGCCGGAGCCGGGCCGGCGCCGCGGGGTCAGGGAAGGACGAGCGACTGGATGCTCACCGCGGCCGCCCCACGAGCCCACTCCTCGAAGGGCAGCGGACGGATCGTGACGGGACAGCGCGCGGCCGCGCCGAAGGCCTGGCGTTCGAAGCTCGTCCGGATCGGCGTGTCGAAGAGGTCATAGGCGGCCAACCCTTCACCGGAGACGACGATCCGGGTCGGGCCCACGAGGTTCGCCACGGCCGCGATGCCGCAGCCGATCGCGTCGCCGGCTCGCGTGAACACCGCGCGGAGCTCCTCGTGGCCGCCGCGCGCCAGGGCCACCGCCTCGTCGAGGGTGAGGTCCGGCTGGCCGGTTCGGTGCCGCGCCTGCGCCACGATGGCGTCCGTGCCGGCGATCGACTCCACGCAGCCGCGCCCGCCGCAGTGGCAGTCGGGGCCGGTCGCGTCGACGACGAGGTGCCCGATCTCGCCGGCCACCCCGTACGCGCCGGAGACCAGTCGCCCGTTGACCACCAGCCCGCAGCCGATGCCGGTGCCGACGGTGACGAGGGCGAACGACTCGGCCCCCACCCCTTCACCGAACCAGTGCTCGGCGGCGGTCAGCGCCTTCACGTCGTTCTCGACGGTGACGGCGAGGCCGGTGAGCCGGGCCACGCGCTCGCCCAGCGGCACGTCCCGCCAGTGCAGGAACGGCGAGTAGCGGACCAGGCCGGTGGTGTGGTCCACGTCGCCGGAGAGGGAGAGCCCGAGTCGACGGATGCGGGCGCGGTGCTCGGGCAGCGTGTCGAGCAGCCCGTCGACCAGCCGGCCGACCTCGGCGAGCACCGCCTCGACGTCGGAATCGGCAGCTCGCCCTGCCGTAGCCGAAGGGGTGGCGGGCGTTCGCCGGTCGGGCGCCCTGAGCCGGCGGCGGGCGGTGGCCCGCACCCGGGCGCAGAGGTCGCAGACCACCCCGATCAGCTCGTCGGCGGTGATCTTCACGCCGACGAAGAACTCGCGCTCGGCCCGGACGGCAAGTGGGCTGGCCGGGCGTCCGGCGCCGGGACCGCTGCGCTCCGTGGCGGCGAGCTCGTGCAGGTAGCCCAGTTCGATGAGCGGGCGGGCCGCCTTGGTCACCGCGGCCGAGGAGAGCCCGAGCCGGCGGGCGAGGCCGACCCGGCTCACCGGGCCCTCGGTCAGCACCGTGGTGAAGACCGCCGTCGCCGCCGGCGCTGCGAGAAGCGAACCCGTTTCGCTGGCCGGAGACATGACCGAAAGCCTAGGCAAATATTTAACTTCTTCAAGTATTGAATCTGGCGAGCGGCCGTCCTACAGTCGCCGCACCTGTCGACACCCGAGAACCGCGGCCGGCCGACACGCCGGGCGTCTCCACAAGCGGGACCGGGACGGTCCGGTGCCGGTGCCGCACCGGAAGCCGGAGGGCGGATGGCGGATGGCGGAGAGCGGAGGGCGGAAGCCGGAGGGCGGCACCGGAATGATCAGAACCGTGGTCGCGCCCGGCGCGCCACTGTCGCCCGAACGGGTTCGAGCCCGCCCCCGGATAGGGGGCGGGCTCGAACCGGTGTTCTCTCGTAGCGGGGACAGGATTTGAACCTGCGACCTCTGGGTTATGAGCCCAGCGAGCTACCGAGCTGCTCCACCCCGCGTCGGCTCGACAACCGTAGCGCACCGTCCCCCTGTGGAGCAAAACGACACCGGTCGGCTGCCGGGCCGGCACCGGAGCACCGGCCCGGCAGCCCCGCTCAGTCCAGCCAGTTCGAGATGGCCTGTTCCGCGCGGCGGCTGTAGTCGTCCACCTGCCTCCGGTCGCTGGACGTGCCCTCCCAGCCCATCTCCCAGAGCACCGTGACCACGTCGCCGATCCGGATCACCCGGATCAGGCGCAGGACCTCGCCCTCCGCCGGCTCGCCCGCCTCCCAGGCCGGCTCACGCACCTCGATGAGCAGCGCCTCGTCACCGAAGTCGCCGCCGGGGAGCAGCCGGTGCCTGTCGAACCGCCCCTGGGCGGCTTCCTGTTCCGGGCACTCCCGCACCGCCTGGCGCACGTCGTCCATCCAGTCATCCGCCCGCCCGGGTCGGTGGATGGTGATGGAGTTCCGGTAGATGCCGTACGGCACCGTCCCCTCCGGCTGGTTAGGGGTGAGGTGATAGGTGAGCACCCGGCTCCGGGTCTGCACCACCCGGCCGTCGAGGTCCGCCCCGCAGAATTCCGGCAGAACGTCGTCCCCCTGCCGGAAAGCCGGTGGTGCCGCCGTGGTCGACGCGGGAGGGGTGAAGAAGGCCCGGTCCGGGATCGAGGTCGGCGTACGGGGAGCCGGCGAAGTGTTGCTCGTCGAGGGCGTACCGCCGCGCGGAGCCGTCGCCGACGCCGAGCCGGCCGGTGACGGGGTGGTCCGCGACGGCGAGGGGCTGACCGGTGACGGCGAGGGAGTCGGCGCGGTCACCGTCGGGGCCGGCGGGCCGGCCGGCGGCCCCACCGGGCCCTGATCGGCGGCGAGGACCAGCCGGGTGCCGGTGGCCGTGCCGGCGACCAGCAGCGCCACCACCAACACTCCCCCGGCGGCCCGCGCCCGGGCCCGTCGGTCGGCTCGCCGACGCAGCTCCCCCGGTCCGTCGAGCGGGTGGCCGTCGGCATCCGCGGCGAGCGATCGGTAGAAGTCGGACAGATCACGCGACATCGTTGGCCTCCAGTTCCTCGGCGGCGCCGTCGGGCAGCAGCGCGGCCAGGCGCGCCCGCCCCCGGGACAACCAGGACTTCACGGTGCCCACCGGCACCTGCGTCTCCCGGGCGATCTCCTCCACCGACATGTCGACGAGGTAGTGCAGAGCGAGCGCTTGCCGCTGAGCGGCCGGCAGTTGCCGCAGCGCGCCGAGCAGCAGGACGCCGTCCTCACTGGGCGGCGGCACCACCTCCGGCGGGCCGCTGCGGATGAGCGCCGACCGCCAGCCGTTGAGCCGTCGCCAGCGGTCGGTGGCGAGCCGGGCGACGACCAGCCGCAGCCACGCCTCCGGCGCCGGATGCGCCGACATCTGCCCCCACTGCCGCCAGGCCCGGGCGTACGCCTCCTGCACCAGGTCCTGCGCTTCGACGTAGTCCCCGGCGACCGCGTAGCCGTACCGGAGCATCCGCCGCGACGTGCTCCGGTAGAAGTCGTCGAAACTGCCCGCGTCCCTCATCTCGCCACCACGCTCCCCACGGTCATCGCCCGTATGCAGACAGGACGGACGAGCGGTGCGGACGGTTGCAACCGGTGACGAGTCGGAGAGACGACACAGCCCCCGGACACCGGGACCGGAGTCGGTCCACAGGCCGGGGGCTGAACTGCCGTCCCGCCGAGGTCAGCCGCCCGAGGGGGCGCCTCCGCTCGGCGGCGGGCTGCTACCGCCGGGCGACGGCGTTCCGCTCGGCGTCGGGCTGGCCGGCGTACCGGCGGTCGGGGTGGCCTGCGACTGGGCCGCCTCGAAGGCCTTCATCGCGTCGTCGAGCGTCTTGAGCGCCCGCCCGTACCGCTCGAAGTCGCCGGACGACTGGGCCGCGCGCACCTCGACGATCGCCGCCTGCACCCGGTCCGCCGCGGCGGCCAGTTCGCCGGTCAGCGGCGGCGCGTCGGGCCCGGTGGGCGGTGGCGCGGGCGGGTTGTCACCGGTGGGCGGTGGCGGCGCGTTCTCCGCGGCCCGCTTGCCCTGTTCGACGAGCTGCTTGATGCCGTCGGAGAGGTTGTTCGCCAGCGCCACGAAGGAGCTTCCGTCGCCGTAGGAGACGAGCACCCGCTGCAACTGCGGGAACGCGTCCTGGTTGTTGCTCTTCACATAAACCGGCTCGACGTAGAGCATGCCGTTGCCGAACGGCAGGGAGAGCAGGTTGCCGTAGAGCACCTGGGCCTGACCCGAGGCGGCGAGCAGGTTGAGCTGCTGCCGGATGTCCCCGTTGTTGGTCATCTGCTGGTGCACCTGCACCGGGCCGGAGATCCGGGTCTGATCCGGCAGCTCCAGCACCTCCAGCTGCGGTTCCCCGTCGACGTACGACCCGGAGATCAACGCGGCCAGGTTCTGCCGCCCGTTCGGGGTGACCGCCGAGGTGAGCTGGAACCGCGGCCCCTCCTGCCCGGGGAACTGGGTGAAGAGGTAGTACGGCGGCTGCGTCTGGCCGCTGTCCGGGGCGTCCGGCACGTTCGGCACCTGCCAGAAGTCCTGTGCCGAGTAGAAGTCACCCGGGTTGGTGACGTGGAACTTGGTGAGCAGGTTGCGCTGCACCTTGAACAGGTCGGCCGGGTAGCGGAAGTGCTCGGCCAACTCGACCGGGATGTCCTTCTTCGGCAGCACCAGGTCGCCGCCGAACGCCTTGTTCCAGGCCTTGAGCACCGGGTCGTTCTCGTCGAACTCGTAGAGCCGGACCGTGCCGTCGTACGCGTCGACAGTCGCCTTGACCGAGTTGCGGATGTAGTTGACGTTCTCCCGGGCCAGCTGGAAGGTGCCCCGGCCGGTCAGCTCGTCGGTGGTCTCCTCGCGCAGGTTGACCCGCTGCGCGTACGGGTAGCTCGCCGACGTGGTGTAGCCGTCGACGATCCACTGGACCCGGCCGTCGACGACCGCCGGGTAGGGGTCGCCGTCGAGCGTCAGGAACGGAGCGACCTTCTCCACCCGGTCCCGCGGGTTACGGACGTAGAGCAGTTTCGAGTCGTCGTTGACGGCCCCAGAGAGCAGGAAGTTCGACTCCTGCTCCTTGATCGCGTAGAGCAGCCGCCGGGTGAACGAGCCGATCTCCACGCCGCCGGTGCCCGTGTAGGTGTAGAACTCGCCGCCGCCCTCGCCGACCGGCCGGTCGAACTCGGCCTTCTTGTTCGGGTCGGTCTGGCCGACGATCGCGTAGTCGTCCTCGCCCATCCGCTCGCCGTAGTAGATCCGGGGCTGGTCGGCCGGGATCTGCTCGGTCTGCGAGGCGCACCCCTGCCCGGCCTTGTCGCCGAGGAAGCCGGAGACGAAGAACGGCTGCCCGCTGCACACCTGGTTGGCCGGCGCGGCCACCAGTCCGTAACCGTGCGTGTACACGGTGTGCCGGTTGATCCAGGTGTTCTGCTGATCGGTCAGCTCGCCGTAGTTGATCTCACGTACGCCGACCACGTAGTCGGAGGTCTTGCCGTTGACCCCGTACCGGTCGATGTCCAGCTTCGGGCCGAAGTCGTAGAACCCGCGCACCTGCTGGAGCTGCGTGTACGTCTCGCTGACCAGCTGCGGGTCGAGCAGCCGGATGTTCGGCACCACCGAGGTGTCGGTGGCCAGGCTGGCCGGCGGGGTGAGGTTGTTCGCCGCGTACGCCGTGGTCTTGGTGTCCCCGAGGTCGAACGCGGTCCGGGTCGCCTGGATGCTGCGCTCGATGTACGGCGCCTCCTTCTCCTTGGCGCTCGGCTTCACCTCGAACGTCTGCACGGCCCACGGGTAGATGCCGCCGATGGCGACCGCGGAGACGCCGAGCAGGGCGAGCGAGATGCCCGGCCAGACCAGGTTCCGCATCCAGGCGTTGGAGAAGATGATGATCGCGATGGCCACCACGATCGAGATGTACGCGAGGATCTCCTTCGCCGGCAGCAGCGCGTTGACGTCGGCGTAGCCGGCGCCGTAGAGCTTGGCGCCCTCGTTGTACTCCAGCAGCATCACCCGCCGGTCCAGCACGTACGCGATCGCCTTCAGCGCGACGAAGACGGCGACCAGCGTGCTCAGATGCGCCCGGGCGGCGGTGGTCATCCGGTCGCCGACGCCCTGCAAGCGGACGCCGCCGAAGACGTAGTGCATGGCGAGCGCGCCGACCACGGACAGCACCACCGCGGTGAAGCCGATGCCGAGCAGGTAGCGCCAGAACGGCAGCTGGAACACGTAGAACCCGACATCGACACCGAACTCCGGGTCCTTGACGCCGAAGTCGCCGCCGTTGCGGAAGAGGAGCCACTGGTTCCACCGGCCCTGCCCGGAGAGGCCGGCGAAGAGACCGACGACCGCGGAGACGATCGTGATCCAGGTGCCGAGCCGCGGCGTGAGCGCCATCCGGTAGCGCTCCAGCGTCGCCTGCTCCACGGAGTGCGGGCGCAGCCGCGGACGCAGCCGGTAGGCCAGCCAGAGGTTGCCGCCGATCACCAGCGCCATGGCGAGCCCGATCACCAGGAAGAGCAGCAGCCGGGTGACGAGCACGCCGCTGAAGACCTCGGTGTAGTCGACCTCGTCGAACCACAACCAGTCGGTCCAGGCGCGCACGCCCCAACCGAGCAGGGTGAAGAGCGCGAACACCCCGACCAGGACGGCGATCGTGACGCGCCCCCGCCGACTCATCCTCGGCAGAGGGCTGCTGCTTCGCATGACCACTGTTGGCTCCGCACGCTCGATTGATCGGCTCCGACCAGGCACCCAGAGTACGGGGTGTTCCTGAATACGGCGTCCCAAGGTCGCGCCGTGTGGTCCCGGGGCGTCGGCGGAGGACCGGGAGATCGTGCGGGGCCGAGCCGGGCGGCGTCGCGCGACCGGCGCCGGCGGCTCAGCAGCGGGTCGGCTGGCCCCCGGCCCGCAACGTCTCGAGCGCGCTGAGCGCCTCGTCCAGCGACCCGACCCGGATCAGCGGCAGGTCGGGCTGCGGGTTACGGACCGCCTCGGCGCAGTTGTCGGCCGGCACCAGGAAGACCTTGGCCCCGGCGTGCTTCGCGCCCACCAGCTTCTGAGCGATCCCGCCGATCGGGCCGACCTTCCCCTCGTCGTCGATGGTGCCGGTGCCCGCCACCACCATGCCGCCGGTCAGGTCGGCGGGGGTCAGCTTGTCGACGATGCCGAGCGCGAACATCAGGCCGGCGCTCGGCCCGCCGATGTCCTCCAGGTCGATGCTGAGGCTGAACGGGTGCGGCTGCTTCTGCTCGACCTCGACCCCGATCCGCGGGTTGCCGTCCTGCTCACGGCTGGTGATCCGTGCGGTGGCCGGCGCGCCGTCGCGGATGTAACCGACGGTCAGCGCGCTGCCCGCCGGCTTGGCGCGGATCAGCTCGGTGAGCCGGGCGGCGACCGGCACCGGCTGGCCGTCGACCGAGGTCAGCACGTCGCCGGGCTGGAGGAGCCCCACCGACGGGCCCCCGGCGGTCACCGCCTTCACCACCACCTGCACCGGGAAGCCCAGCTCCCGCAGCGCGGCGGTCTCGGCGCTGGTCTGCGACGCCGCGAAGTCCTCGGCGTTGCGCTGCTCGACCTGCTGCTGCGACTCCCCCGGCGGGTAGATCAGCTCCCGGGGCACCACCGCCTCGTCCTTCGAGAACCATCCGGCGATGGCGGACCGGAGCTTGACCGAGGGCTGGACGCCGACCGTGGTGAGCCGCAGCTGCCCGGCCGAGGTGGAGGTCGCCCGGCCGGAGACCTGGATGACGTCCTTGCCGTTCTCCGCGCCCAGTGTGTTGACGGTCGGGCCGGGACCGAGCACCACGTAGGGGATCGGCGCGCCGAGCACCCCGATGCTGAGCAGGGCGGTGAACAGGGCACCGAGCAGGACGGTCAGGCCGCGACGTCTCATGCGGCAGAGCGTACCGACCGCCGTTGTCCGCCCGCCGCAGCGCGGAGGACTTCGCCCTAAGCGCAACGCCAGCGGCGCTACCTGGGGGCACGGCGCGCGTACCGTAGACGTCGTGCCTGATATTCCGTTCGGTTTCGCGCTACCGGGTGGGCAACCACCAGACCCCAACGACCCCGCGCAGATGCAGCAGTTCATGTCGCAGCTGCAGCAGCTCTTCTCCGCGTCGGGCAGCGGGCCGGTCAACTGGGACCTCGCCCGGCAGGTGGCCGCCAGCCAGCTCGCCGCCGCCGGCGATCCGGCGGTCTCGCCGTACGAGCGAAACGCCGTGGAGGAGGCGCTGCGTCTGGCCGACCTCTGGCTCGAGCCCGCCTCGGCTCTGCCGTCCGGCATCCAGACCTCGGTGGCCTGGAACCGCAACGAGTGGATCTACAAGACCCTGGACGTGTGGCGGAAGCTGTGCGACCCGGTGGCCAGCCGGATGGTCGGCGCGATGGGTGACCTGGTGCCGCCGGAGGCCCGCGCCCAGCTCGGCCCGATGCAGTCGATGGTCGCCACCCTCGGCGGCGCGCTCTTCGGGGGCCAGCTGGGTCAGGCGCTCGGCTCGCTCGCCGCCGAGGTGCTCTCCGCGGGCGACATCGGGCTGCCGCTCGGCCCGGCCGGCACGGCCGCGCTCATCCCCGCCAACATCAAGGCGTACGGCGAGGGCCTGGAGCTGCCGGAGGACGAGGTCCGCCTCTACGTGGCCCTGCGCGAGGCCGCCCACCAGCGGCTCTTCCAGCACGTCCCGTGGTTGCGCGGGCACGTGCTCAACGCCGTCGAGACGTACGCCGCGGGCATCCGGGTCAACCGGGAGGCGATCGAGGAGGCGATGGGTCGGGTCGACCCGACCGACCCGGAGTCGATGCAGGCGATCGCCCTGGAGGGCATCTTCACCCCGGAGGACAGCCCGGCGCAGAAGGCGTCCCTGGCCCGCCTGGAGACCGCGTTGGCACTGGTCGAGGGCTGGGTCTGCCACGTGGTGGACAGCGCGGCCGGGAGCCGGTTGCCGAACGTCGTACGCCTCGCGGAGGCGTTCCGCCGTCGCCGCGCGGCCGGCGGGCCCGCCGAGCAGACCTTCGCCGCGCTGGTCGGCCTGGAGCTGCGTCCGCGCCGGCTGCGTGAGGCGGCCGCGCTCTGGGCGGCGCTCACCGAGCACCGCGGCATCGCCGGGCGGGATGCCCTCTGGGGCCACCCCGACCTGCTCCCCTCCGAGGACGACTTCGCCGACCCGGTGGCGTTCGCGATGGCCGACTTCGACGTCATCGGCGAGCTGGAGAACTTCGACTTCACCGCTCCGGGCGGGCCGCACGAGGAGACGCCCGGCGAGTCGGAGCAGCGCGGCGACGAGGGCGACGACGACAAGCGTCCCTGACCTCGCCCTACCGGGCCGACCTGATCGGCCCGGGCGCCGCAGCCGACCGGCGGTAGCGCCGGCCGCGGTTGCGTGCCCGGGTCGGGGGTCAGGCGCCCGCGCCCGAGAGCAGCGCCCGGGTGGCCTCCCAGCCCTCCAGGGCCGGGTCGAGCGTGGCCAGGTCGGCCGGGCCGCGTAGCCGGCGCCACGCCGGCGTCACCGCGAGATCGCCGGGACGCGGTGCGGCGGCGCGCAGCTCCGCCGGCCTCGCGCGGTCCAGGTCCAGCGGCGGGAGCCACGAGGGTACGGGCAGCCGCACGGCGACACCGAGCAGCCCCGGGCCGGCGCCCTCGGCCGGCGCCACCGCGGCGGGGCGGCTGGTCAGCGGGCGGAGCAACTTGCCGATGGTGAGCGCGGGCAGGTCCGGGGCGTCGGCCACGAGCACGGCGGCCTGGTCGTACCCGGAGAGCGCCGCGAACACGGCGTTCGGCGTCGGCTCGGGCACCTCGTGGACGGCCATATCGGGCCAGGTGACCGCGTCGGCCAGCCATCGGTCGGCCGGGGTGACCGCCACCGCGGTCTCGACCTCGGTCAGCGTGGCGAGCAGGTCGACGGTGTCCTCGGCGAGCGCGGTGCGCCAATGGGCCGGGTCGACCCCGGGGGGCGTCCAGGGCACCGGACCGAGCAACGCGACGACGACCCGCAGCATCCTCCGACCCTAGACCCGGGCCCGGGTGAGCGGGCGGTCCGGGTCAGTCGGTGAGGGCGGGGACGGCGACGGCCGCGGCGATGCCCTCCAGGTAGCCCCGGGCCCGCTCCGACTTGGGGTAGCGGGCGACCAACGCCCAGAACGCGGCGTTGTGGCTCGGCACGATCAGGTGCGCGAGCTCGTGCAACAGCACGTAGTCGATCACCCAGTCCGGCATCTCCTGCACGCGGTGCGAGATGCGGATCGTCCGGTCGGCGGGGGTGCAGGAGCCCCAGCGGCCGTTCTGGTTGGTCACCCACCGGACGCTGGCCGGGACGGCCTGCGCGCCGTAGTCGGAGAGGTAGGCGTCGAGCAGCCGGGTGGCCCGGGTGAGCAGCTCGGCGTCGGACCGGGCCAGTCGCCCCTCGCGGGCGGCGAGCCGGGCGAGCATGCGGTCGACCCACTCGCTCTCCTCGGCCCGGGAGAACTGGTCGGGAATCAGGACGACGACCCGCTCACCGTCGCGGTACGCGGACACCGTACGTCGTCGGCGCTGGCTGCGCCGTACCTCGACGACCGGCTTGCGCGCCCCTGCCATCACAGACCCGCGCAGCCTCGATTTGCTGCCACGAGGGAAAGCTACTGCCTAGTGACCAGGGGTACGCAAGGGTCAACCCTCCGACACGCGCCCGGAAGATGGTGATTGGTCGCCAGGAGTCCTGAAAAATTTCTTGCCGGGGTGTCGAAAGACACTTGGTCACCCACCGTGGTGGCCCGCTATACCCGTCACCTGGGCAGGCCCGCCGCCGTCCCCACGGTAAGTGATCAACCAGCGCCCGCGGCGCGCGGGGGTGCCCCGAAGGGGCGTCTGTGCGGGTTCGGTCGGCGTGTCCCCGCCAAACTGACTTATCCGACCTAATTCGCCGTGCACACTCTCGTGGTCGGCTTCCTCACAGTGTCGACGCGCAGCTGACATGGAACCGCCCAGACCTGGGTAGGGTCCGCGGACCAGCGGCCACGCGGGTGGCCGTGGGAGTTAGACCCAGCGCCGGCGCCGCTCACGGCCCGCCGCCGGGAACCCCGCCGGAACCGGTATCGGCCGGCGGACGAGACGAGGAGGGCACCGTGGCCGACCAGGCCCAGACGTACAACGGTTACTGCGTCAAGTGCAAGGAGAAGCGGGACTTCGAGGGGCACATCGAGGTCTCGAAGACCGGGATGAACATGGCCAAGGGCAAGTGTCCGGTGTGCGGCACAACAGTGAACCGCATCCTGGGCAAGGCGAAGGTCTGACCCGATCGGCGACGGGCGAGGGGTGGCTCCGAGGGGCCACCCCTCGCCCGCGCTGAACGGCAGGAGGTAACCGGCGGCGGCCGTGTCGGGTGGCCGACAACGCTCCCGGATGCCTGTGGATAACTCGGAAACTCCTGTGGACAGCCCTGGACAGGGCACCCCACACCTGTGGACAACGATCGACGTAACGCATGGACGCGGTCACGATTCGTTGCCATGACCCGTGCCGTACACCCCCGTCCCACCCTGCTTCCCGGCCTCACCCGGCTCTGGCGTGACCGGCACACGCTCCAGCTCGGCGTCGGACCGGAGCACGCCGTCCTGCTCGAGATCGCCGACCCGCGCGCCGCCCGCCTGCTGGACCTGCTCGACGGCACGCGCAGCGAACGCGGTGTGCTGACGCACCCGCACGCCACCGAGGTCGGCGCCGAGCCGGCGCGTACCCTCCTCGACACCCTGCGCGCCGCCGGACTGCTCGTACCGGGGCACACCCTGCTGCCGCGCGACCTGGCGGGACCGACCCGGGCCCGGCTCGGCGCGGAGGCCGGCGCGCTCGCGCTCACCGCCGCCCGGCTACCCGCCACGCCGGCCCAGCTGCTCCGGCGCCGGCTGACCGCCCGCGTGCTGGTGACCGGCGCCGGCCGGCTCGGCGCGGCGGTGGCCGTGGCGCTCGCCCAGGCCGGCGTCGGCCAGGTCACCGCGGAACTCGCCGGTCCGGTGCGCCCCGCCGACCTGGCCGGCACCGGCATCCCCGCCGCGGAGCTCGGACGTCCGCTCGCCGCCGCCGTGCGGGAGGCGATCGCCCGCACCGCCCCCGGCGCCGCCGGCGCGGCCGGTCGCCGCGGCCGGGTCGACCTGGTGGTCCAACTCGGCACCGATCGCCCCGCCGCGCTGCTCGCCGCCGGGTACGCCCAGCGCCGCCAGCCGCACCTGCTGATCACGCTCCGGGAGGGCGTACCGGTCATCGGGCCGATGGTGCGACCCCCGGTCGGCCCCTGCCTGAACTGCGTCGATCTGCACCGCACCGACCGAGATCCGGACTGGCCGCGGCTCGCCGCCCAACTCGCCGGCGAGGAGCCGCTACCCGCAGGCGCGACGGCGACCCTGCTCGCCGCGGCCGGGTTCGCCACCGCGGAGGCGCTGGCCCAGCTCGACGGAGGCACGCCCGAGACGGTGGGTGGCGCGGTCGAGGTCGCCGCTCCCGGCCGGCTCCGGCGCCGCGACTGGCCGCCCCACCCCTCTTGCCGGTGCTCGCGCAGAGGCCGCTGACCACCCGCCAACTGCCCCCTGACGACCCGTGTCCGACCTGTCGTCCGGAACGAACGGCGGGTGCAGAAGGCGCTCAGCAGCCGCGCACCCGCCGAGTCGGTAACAATGACCGGGTGACCGACATCCCGCGCCGGGCCGTGTCCCGGACCGCCAAGCTCGCCGCACTGCCGCTCGGCTTCGCCGGGCGGACCGTCCTCGGCATGGGAAAGCGCGTCACCGGCCTCGCCTCCGACGTGATCTCCGCAGAGATCCAGCAGCGCACCGCCGAGCAGCTCTTCAGCGTCCTGGGCCAGCTCAAGGGCGGTGCGATGAAGTTCGGGCAGGCGCTCTCCGTCTTCGAGGCGGCACTGCCGGAGGAGATCGCCGCCCCCTACCGGCAGGCGCTGACCAAGCTCCAGGAGGCGGCGCCGCCGCTCCCCGTCGCCAGCGTGCACAAGGTGCTGACCGAGCAGCTCGGCCCGGACTGGCGGGACCGCTTCGTCGAGTTCAACGACACCCCGGCCGCGGCGGCCAGCATCGGGCAGGTGCACCGCGCGATCTGGCGGGACCCCGGGTACGGCCCCTCGGGCGAGCCGAAGCACCGCGACGTGGCCGTCAAGATCCAGTACCCGGGCGCCGGTGACGCGCTGCTCGCCGACCTCAAGCAGCTCTCCCGGCTCGGCGGGATGTTCCGGGCGATCCAGCCCGGGCTCGACGTCAAGCCACTCCTGGTCGAGCTGCGGGAGCGGATCACCGAGGAGCTCGACTACGAGCTCGAGGCCGAGTCGCAGCGCGCCTTCGCGGCCGCGTACGCCGACGACCCGGACATCTTCATTCCCGCCGTGGTCTCGGCCGCACCGCGGGTGCTCGTCACCGAGTGGGTCGAGGGCACGCCGCTCTCCGAGATCATCCGGGAGGGCACCGAGGAGCAGCGGGACGAGGCGGGTCGGCTGATGGCCGAACTGCACCTCTCCGCGCCGATGCGGGCCGGGCTGCTGCACGCCGACCCGCACCCGGGCAACTTCCGGCTCCTGCCCGACGGCCGCCTCGGCGTGATCGACTTCGGCGCGGTGGCCCGGATGCCGGACGGCACCCCGGAGCCGATCGGCCGCCTCGCCAGCCTGGCGCTGCGGGGCGAGGCGGACGCCGTCGTGGCGGGCCTGCGGTCGGAGGGTTTCGTCAGCGGCACCGAGGAGATCGACGCGCAGGCGGTGCTCGAATACCTGCAGCCGATGCTGGAGCCGGTGGCCGCCGAGGAGTTCCGGTTCACCCGAGCCTGGCTGCGGGGCGAGGCCGCCCGGTTGGCCAGCCCCCGCTCCCCCGCCTACCAGCTGGGGCGTCAGCTCAACCTGCCCCCGTCGTACCTGCTCATCCACCGGGTGACCCTCGGCTCGATCGGGGTGCTCTGCCAGCTGGAGGCCAAGGCGCCGTACCGCCGCATCCTCGAACGCTGGCTGCCCGGCTTCGCGCCGGTCGGCTGAGCCGCCGCCCCGGGCACCGCGCAGTCGCCGCGCCGGCCGGGTGCCTCCGCGCTCCGGGTCGGCCGGCGGCGGACCACGACGGCCAGTTG
>NZ_SMKG01000101.1 GCF_004348525.1 Micromonospora sp. 15K316
CCGACCACGACTGCGCCGCACTCCCGTTACAGGTGTAGAGCTGGACCTGCGTACCGTCCGCCGTCGCGCCGTTACGCACGTCCAGACACTTCCCCGCCAGACCCCGGATCGGACCCGTGCCGGGCGTGCCCCCGCTCCCCCGCACCAACGTGAAGTCGTCCACGTCGAAGAGGCCACCACCCGACCCGGTGAAGGTCAGGTAGAGGTTCTGCGTGCCGGACGGCACGCCGGAGAGGGTCGTGGTGACGTCCGCGAAGGTGTTCCAGCCACCGGTGTTCGGCACCGCCACCGAGCCGAGCACCGGGCCGGTGGTCGAGCCGGTCCGCACCTGGATGGTGCCGCCCGGGCCGCCGGAGACCACCCGCGCCCGCAACGACGTCACGCCGGTCAGGTCGAGCCCGTTGTACGCGGCCCAGTCGCCCGGCTCGACGTAGCCGAGGGTCTGGCCGCCGTTCGCGCCCGCCTTGCCGACCGCGCTGACCCCGCCGGCCGAGCTGAACGCCTCGGCCTGGACGGTGAGGTTGCCGCCCGGCGGGGGCGTACCGCCGAGCTCCTTGATCCGGACGTTGCGGAACGAGACGTCGTCCCCGGTGCCGTGGTTCTGCAGGCCGATGTGCCCGGCGAGCGAGCGGGCCGGGTTGGTGTTCGTGAAGTCGTTGATCTTCACGCCGTTGAGGAAGACCTGGAGCCGCTCCCCCTCGACCAGCAGCTCGTAGCTGTTCCACTCCCCCGGCGGGTTGAGCGCCGCGTCCCGGGCCGCCAGGTCGGCGGACTTGAAGGTGTAGACCGCGCCGGTGGTCCGGTCGGCCGCGTCCGTGGCGTCGATCTGCACCTCGTACCCGTTGTCCACGGCGGACCACGGGTCACTCGACGGCGGGAAGCCGATGAAGACGCCGGAGTTGTCGTCGCCGGCCATCCGCCAGTCGAGCTTGAGGGAGTAGTTGGTGAACTGCTTCGCACTGTGCCAGAACAGCCCCATGCCACCGACCGAGGTGAGGGTGGCGTCCGTGTTGGTGAAGCTGCCCGGCCCGGCCTGCGACCAGCCGGTGGTCGAGCCGTTGTAGAGGGTGGTGTAGCCGGTCTCGGGCCGGCAGTCGGCCTTGGTGCGGCCGGCGGCGTAGCGGATGCCGCCGAGCAGGTGGGCGCGGAACGCGGGCTCGGCGTACGACGCCTGGGTGTGACCGCCGCCGGTGTAGAAGGCCCGACCACCGTTGTACGTCTTGCACCAGGAGTGCGGGTGGTCGGCTCCCATCCCGCCGCCCGAGTAGGAGGACTCGTCGAGGGTGGCCAGCACCCGTGCCGTGGAGCGAGCGTTGGTCTGGTAGTTGTACCACTCGTCGGTACGGGTCCAGGTCTGCGGCAGGTGCGCGCTCGCCGCGTGGGCCCGGTTCTCCACCTTCACGTTGGCCTGCTGGATCGCCGGGTGCGAGGCGAAGTACGCACCGACCAGGTTGCCGTAGAAGGACCAGCCGTACTCGGTGTCGGCGGCGGCGTGCACCCCGACGTAGCCGCCGCCCGAGCCGATGTACTGCTCGAAGGCGGTCTGCTGGGCGGCGTTGAGCACGTCGCCGGTGGTGTTGAGGAAGACCACCGCCTCGTACTGGGCGAGGTTGCCGGTGCTGAAGGCGGCGGCGTCCTCGGTCGCGGTGACCGTGAAGCTGTTCGCCGCGCCGAGGTCGCGGATGGCCTGGGTGCCGACCGCGATCGAGTCGTGCCGGAAACCGGCGGTCTTGGAGAAGACCAGCACGTCGTACGGGGTGTCGGCGGCGCTGGCCGGGGTGGCGGGGCTGGTGCAGGCGATGACGGCGAGGGCAGCGGTGGCCCCACCGAGGACGGATCGCAGAAGTCTGCGCATCTCAGCTCTCCTCGAAATGGTCAGGAGGGGCCCCTCGCCCCCACGATATGCGTCGACGAGGGGCCCTTCCGCTCAACTCAGGGCAGGATCCACTTCTGGTTCGCCGCACCCGTGCAACTCCACAGGTGCACCGGCGTGCTGTCGGCCGAGTTGTTCCCCGACACATCCAGACACTTACCCGACTGCGGATTACGCACCGTCCCATCCGCCTGCGCCGACCAGTTCTGCGCACCCGAACCGTTACACGTCCACAACTGGATCTTCGTACCGTCCGCCGAACCACCACCGGACACATCCAGACACTTACCCAACGCCCGCACCGTCGAATTCGGCGTCACCGACCACGACTGCGCCGCACTCCCGTTACAGGTGTAGAGCTGGACCTGCGTACCGTCCGCCGTCGCGCCGTTACGCACGTCCAGACACTTCCCCGCCAGACCCCGGATCGGACCCGTGCCGGGCGTCCCCCCACCGCCGGTGTTCAGCGTGAAGGTGTCCACGTCGTAGAGCGCCCCGGTGCCCGACCCGGCGAAGGTCAGGTAGAGCGTGGTGGTGCCGGTGGGCGGGTTGCCGACCGTGCCGGTGACCGTGGTGAAGGTCTCCCAGCCGCCGGTGACGGGGACGGTGGCCGAGCCGATCACCGTGCCGGTGGCCGAGCCGGTCCGTAGCTGGAGGGTGCCGCCGGCGCCGGCCGACGAGACCCGGGCGGTGAACGAGGTGACGTTGCCGACCTGGTACGGGTCGAAGGCGATCCAGTCACCGTTGTGGATGTCACCGACGGTCTTGCCGCCCTCGGCCGCGGCCTTGTCGAAGGTGTTGATCCCCGACGAGGTCTTGAAGTGCTCGGCCTGGCGGTGGCGGGGCTGGAGGATGTGCTGGGTGTGCGTGGTGAGCCCGCCCGCGTCGGTGTACTCGGCGTCGAAGATGGCGAAGATGTTCGCCGCGTAGTCGTGCTCGCCGTCGACCGAGATGGCGATCGTGCCGGAGCAGCCGTTCTGCGAGGTGATCTGGTGCCCGTGCTGGTCGTGCCCGAGCACGTAGGTCATCTTGACCTTGGTGCAGTCGATCGTGCCGTCCTCCGGGTCGGTGACCGTGATGCTGAACGGCACCGAGTCGCCGAAGGAGAAGAGCTTGCCGTTGCCCGGGTTGGTGATGGTCACCGTGGGCGCGGTGTTGCCCACGCTCACCACCACGCTGGCGCTGCCGGTGGCACCCTGCGGGTCGCGTACGGTCAGCGTCGCCGTGTACGTGCCGTTGGCGGTGTAGGTCTTCGTCGGGTTGGCCGCCGTGGAGGTGGTGCCGTCACCGAACGCCCACTGGTACGTCAGCGCCGAGCCCTCCGGGTCCGAGGAGCCGGCCGAGGAGAAGGCCACGGTCAGCGGCGCGGCGCCGGAGGTCTTGTCGGCCGCCGCCCGGGCCGTGGGCGCGCGGTTGCCGCCGCCGATGTAGTCGAAGCGGTAGAGCGCGGAGTTCGCGTCCCCGTTGAAGTAGCCGGTGCCGTAGTCGAGGACGTAGTACGCGCCGTCCGGGCCGAAGGCCGAGTCCATCACCTGCTTGCCGACCCAGGGGAAGGTGTCGATGGTGCCCCGGGAGCCGTCGGCGTTGACGTGGATCGGCTTGATCCAGCCCCGGCCGAACTCGGTGGCGAAGAACTGACCGTCGAAGGACTGCGGGAACTTCGTGGTCGAGGGGTTGGCGGCGTTGTACCGGTAGACCGGGCCGCCCATCGGGGACTCCGACCCGCCACCGAACTCGGACGGGCTGCCGGCGTCGCCGCCGTAGCGGATCCAGGCGGGCTGGGCCGGTGGCAGGGTGCCCCGGCCGGTGTTGCGGAACGAGTTGTTCGTCGGGCCGCCGGTGCAGTTGAACTTCGGGCCGGTGGCGTTGGTGGCGAAGTTCCACTCGTTGTACGTCTCGGTGCTGGTGTTCGTGCCGGTGCAGTACGGCCAGCCGTAGTTGCCCGGCGCGGCGACCCGGTTGAACTCGACCTGACCGGCCGGGCCGCGGGTGGCGCTGGTCGAGCCGGCGTCCGGCCCGTAGTCGCCGACGTAGACGACGCCGGTGGCCTTGTCGACGCTCATCCGGAACGGGTTGCGGAAGCCCATCGCGTAGATCTCGGCGCGGGCGCCCGTCGTGCCGGGCGCGAAGAGGTTGCCCGTCGGGATGGAGTACGTCCCGTTCGCGTTCACCTTGATGCGGAGGATCTTGCCGCGCAGGTCGTTGGTGTTCCCGGCGCTGCGTTGCGCGTCGAAGCCCGGGTTGCGGTTGGTGCGCTCGTCGATCGGCGCGTAGCCGGCGGAGTCGAACGGGTTGGTGTCGTCACCCGTGGAGAGGTAGAGGTTGCCGGCGGCGTCGAAGTCGATGTCACCACCGACGTGGCAGCAGAGGCCGCGGTCGGCGGGTACGTCGAGCACGTCGACCCGGCTGGCCTGGTTGACGGTGAAGTCGGCGTTGAGGGTGAACCGGGAGAGCCGGTTGACGCCCTGCCAGGCGGAGAAGTCGGTGCCGGTGGCCGGCGCGTCACCGGCGGGAGTGGAGAGCGGCGGCGCGTAGTAGAGGAAGATCTGCCGGTTGCTGGCGAAGTTCGGGTCCACCCCGACGCCCTGCAGGCCCTCCTCGTCGTGGGTGTAGACGGGGATCGTGCCGATCACCGTGGTGGTGCCGTTCGCGTCGGTGCGCCGCAGGGTGCCGTTGCGCGCGGTGTGCAGCACCGAGCGGTCCGGCAGCACGGCCAGCGACATCGGCTCACCCATCTCGGCGACGCCGCGGGCGAGTTCGACCTGCTGGAAGTCGGTGGCGTTGATCGGGTGCGCCTGCGCGGGCGTGGCGCCGCCGAGGGCGGCGGGGCCGGCGCCGAGGGCCACCGTGCCGGCCGCGGCGACCAGCAGCAGGGCCGAACCGGCGGTGAACCATCGTCGGGGGCGGTGGTGGGGGTTGTCCCGTCTGGGCATGGTGTGGCTGTCCCTTCCTGACGACTGACTGCCAGGGCGGGGCGCGCGCCGACGCGCCGGGGCCGTAGCGGGTTGTGCGGTGGGGGGCCGCCGGTGTGCCGATCCGGCGGCCGTGAGCACTCCGACGGTGGAGCCACCCGCGCGGAGGGTCACCAGTCGATGGGTTACCGCGCCGCCGGTTCACCTCGACGAAACAGTGGGGTATTGGCCACGACACTAAGTGAGATACTTGAATGTGTCTATACCTTCTGCCGAACCGGCCCGGACTTTCGCTCGATCGGTGGAAAGTCGTTCGGGTGCGGCCGGTCAGGAGCGGCGGTCGATCGCCTGCTCGGCCAGCCCGACCAGAGCCGTACGGGTCTCGCCGTCCACCGGCGCCTGTTCGAGTGCGGTCAACGCCTGCTCGGTGCGGACCCGGATCATCTGCTCGATCCGGGCCCGCGCGCCGGTCGCCTCGATGATCGTACGCAGCTCGGCCGCGCCGTCGGCGTCCAGCTCCGGATTGCCGAAGAGCTCCCGCAGCCGGGTCGTCTGCGCCCGGTCGGCGGCGCTGCGGGCCAGCGCCATCATCACCGTCGGCTTGCCCTCGCGCAGGTCGTCCAGGATCGACTTGCCGGTGACCGCCGGATCACCGAAGACCCCGAGCACGTCGTCGCGGAGCTGGAACGCGTCGCCCAGCGGGTCGCCGAACTCGGCGAACGCCTCGACCAGCTCCGGCGGGCCGCCGGCCAGCGCCGCACCGATCTGCAACGGCCGGGTGACCGTGTAGCGGGCGGCCTTCATCCGGATCACGGTCAGCGCGCTCGCCACCGAGCCGTCCCCGACCCCGGAGACGAGATCCAGGTACTCCCCCGCGATCACCTCCGTACGCATCAGCGCGAACATCGCGTACCCCCGGTGCACCTGCTCGGTGGGCAGGCCGCACTCGTGGAACATCTGGTCCGACCAGGCGGCGCAGAGGTCCCCGCAGAGCAGGGCCGTGTTGCGCCCGTACGCCTCCGGATCGCCCCGCCACGACGACCGCGCGTGCAGGTCGGCGAAGAGCCGGTGCACCGACGGCTCGCCCCGACGGCGGTCACTGCCGTCGAGGATGTCGTCGTGGATCAGGGCGAAGGCGTGGAAGAGCTCCAGGGCGGCCGAGGCCATCACGATGGGTGCGCCGTCCTCACCCCCGCCACCGCGCCAGCCCCAGTAGCAGAAGAGCGGACGCAGGCGCTTCCCGCCGGCCAGCACGAACCGCTGCAACGCCGTGAAGACGCCGCGCGGCGCCCCGTCCGGCCAGTCCGGCCCCTGACGGTCGAGGAACGCGGCCAGCTCGGCGTCGAAGCGCGCCCGCAGGCCGCCCACGTCGGTCGGCGCAACCGTGACCGTCACCGGGTGTCCCCCTTCGTGGCCCCGCCGAGCCCGGCGAGCTCCAGCAGCAGCGACTTCACGTCCGTCGCCGCCAGCCGCTCCCGGGCCGCGCTCGGGTCCGAGCAGAGCAGCACCGGCCCGTCCGCGGGGTCGGCCGGCAGCCGCCCGTGCGAGCCGCGGACCGCCCGCGCGCCCGCGTCCAACCCCACCACGCTCATCAGGTAGCGCATGCCGAGCTTCTTGCGGGCCAGGGCCACAGCCGCCCGGCGCTTCGCCGCGGCCGGCGCGGCCGGGTCGAAGAAGAGCTCGGCCGGGTCGTACCCGGGCTTACGGTGGATCTCCACGAGCCGGGCGAAGTCCGGCGCCCGGGCGTCGTCCAGCCAGTAGTAGTAGGTGAACCAGGCGTCCGGCTCCGCCACCAGCACCAGCTCGCCGGCGCGCTCATGGTCCAGCCCGTACGCGGCCTTACCCTCGGCGTCCAGCACCTCGGCCACCCCGGGCAGGCCGGCGCAGAGCTTCGCCACCGCCGCCACGTCCGCCGGGTCCCGCACGTAGACGTGCGCGACCTGGTGGTCGGCGACCGCGAACGCCCGCGACGTCCACGGATCCAGGTACTCCATCCCGGCCTGGGTGTGCACCCGCAGCAGCCCCTCGGCACGCAGCAGCCGGTTGACGTCCACCGGGCGGGACACGTCGGTGATGCCGTACTCCGACAGCACCACCACTGTCGCGTCCCGGGCCTGCGCGGCGTCGAGCAGCGGGCCGAGCACCCCGTCCAGCTCGGCCGCCGCGGCCGCCGCCTGCGCCGAGGAAGCGCCGTACCGTTGCAGGTCGTAGTCGAGGTGCGGCACGTAGACCAGGGTCAGATCCGGCGCCTGGTCGGCGAGGATCTGCTCGGCCGCCCGGCAGATCCAGGCGGAGGAGGCCAGCCCGGCGCCCGGACCCCAGTAGCTGAAGAGGGGGAAGGTGCCGAGCCGGCCGGTGAGCGCCTCGTGCAGCTGCGGCGGGTCGGTGTAGCAGTCCGGGTCCTTGCGCCCGTCCGCGTGGTAGATCGGCCGGGGCGTGACCGTCCAGTCGACGTCCGCGCCCATCGCGTACCACCAGCAGACGTTCGCCACGGTGTAGCCGGGCTCGACCCGCCGGGCCGCCTGCCAGAGCTTCTCCCCGCCGACGAGGGCGTTGTGCTGCCGCCAGAGCAGCACGTCGCCGAGCTCCCGGAAGTACCAGCCGTTGCCCACGACGCCGTGCCCGGCGGGCGGCTCCCCGGTGAGGAACGTGGACTGCACCGAGCAGGTCACCGCCGGCAGCACGGTGCCGAGCTCCGCCCGGAAGCCCCGGTCGGCGACGCCCCGCAGCCGGGGCATGTGCGCCAGCAGTCGCGGGGTCAGCCCCACCACGTCCAGCACCACCAGACGACGACTCATGCCGGCACCTCGCTCCGCTCGACGCCGCCGCGCGGCGATCCCTGATCCAGAACGCCCGCCGGACCCGGCCGGTCGACGGGCACGAGGCCGAGCGCGGTCAGCTCGGCCCGGGCGAAGGCGAGCTCGGCGGCGATCCCCGAGGCCAGCTCCGCGTCGGTGCGGGGACGCCGCGCCTGCGGCAGCACCCCCCAGGTGTACGTCTCGACGTCGAGGTGGTCGCAGCCCGCGTCCGGGCCGCCGAAGAGCTCGGTCAACGCGGCGCGCAGCACCGGCACCGTCGACTCCAGCGGCGCCTCGGGCGGCGCGTGCAACGGCACGTGGTAGTGCACCCGCCACCGCCCCCGCAGCCGCGCGTCGAGCGCGGCGTCGAGGTCGTCCGCCGCGTACGCCGGATCGGCCGGGTCGTGGCCGCCCGCGCAGCCGGCGGCCCGGGTCTGGTGCAGGAAGCGCGGCTCCACCCAACGCCGCAGCGCCTCGGCGGAGCCGACCGGGTCGGCCGCCTCCAACGCGGCCGACACCTGCACCTTCACCACCGGCAGACCGGCCGCGCGCAACCGGGCCAGCGCCTCGGCCGGCTCCTCCCAGGCGCAGGCGAGGTGCGCGAGGTCGACGCACACGCCGAGCCGTTCGGTGTCCATTGCGGACAGCATGGCGGCGGATTGTTTCGTGCTCTCCACCAGGCAGCCGGGCTCCGGCTCGAACCCGACCCGGATCCGCCGGCCCGTCTCCCGCTCCACCTCGGCGAGCCCGGCGGCGAGCTGGTCCAGCCGTTCGCGGGCCGCCCCGGCCCGAGCGGCGTCCCAGGGCGACCGCCAGGCCAGCGGCAGGGTGGAGATGGAGCCGCGGGCCGCGTCGTCGGGGAGCAGATCGGCGAGGACCCGCGCCAGGTCCAGGGTGTAGGTGAGCCGGTCCGCCGTGGTCCAGTCCGGGTGGTAGACGTCGCCCTTGACCACCGGGGCCTGGAAGGCGGCGTACGGGAAGCCGTTGAGGGTGACCACCTCCAGGCCCCGCGCGGCCAGCTCGGCCCGCAGCCGGCGCCGGGCGGCCGGCTCGGCGGCCAACTCGGCGGCGACCGGGGCGGCCAGCCAGAGCCCCAGGCCGAGCAGGTCGGAGCCGAGCTCCTGGCGGACCGGCAGGGCGTAGGTGTCGAGTTGCGCGAGGATGCCGGCGAGGTCCTCGGCGGGGTGCACGTTGGTGCAGTAGCCGAGGTGGACTGTCTCGCCGGACGCATGCCGCAGCCGCATCAGCTCCCCCCGCGCAGGATCGAGTTGCCGGCGAAGGTGGCGCTCGGCGGGGCGAGGTCGGCCGGGTCCAGGTCGAGCCGCTTGGACTGGCCGTAGAACTCCACCGGGTTGCGCCACAGCACCTGGTCGACGTCGTCCGCGCTGAATCCGGCCGCCAGCATCGCCTCGCCGGTGGCCCGGGTGAGCAGCGGGTCCGAGCGGCCCCAGTCGGCCGCCGAGTTGACCAGCATCCGCTCGGTGCCGTGCTCCCGCAGGATCTCCACCATCCGCGGTGGCGACATCTTCGTGTCCGGGTAGATGGAGAAGCCGAGCCAGCAGCCGGTCTCCCGGGCCAGTGGCACCGTCACCTCGTTGAGGTGATCGAGCACGACGCGGCCGGGCTCGATGCCGGACTCGCGGACCACCGCGAGGCTCCGCTCCACGCCCCGGGCCTTGTCCCGGTGCGGGGTGTGCACCAGCGCCGGAAGGTCGTGCGCCACCGCGAGCGCGAGCTGCGCGGCGAACGCCTCGTCCTCCTCCGGGGTCATCGAGTCGTACCCGATCTCGCCGACCGCCACCACGCCGTCCTTCTCCAGGTAGTCGGGGAGCAGGTCGAGCACCGGCCGGCAACGCGGGTCGTTGGCCTCCTTCGGGTTCAGCGCGATCGTGGCGTGGTGCCGGACGCCGAACTGCCCGGCCCGGAACGGCTCCCACCCGATGAGCGAGTCGAAGTAGTCGGTGAACGAGGCGGGGCCGGTACGCGGCTGCCCGAGCCAGAACGCCGGCTCCACCACGGCCCGGACGCCGGCGGCGGCCATCCGCTCGTAGTCGTCGGTGGTGCGCGAGGTCATGTGGATGTGCGGGTCGAAGATGCGCATCACGCCTCCCGGGCGGTGGGTCGGCCGGAGCCGGCGGTGAGCCGGTCGAGCAGGTCGGTGGCGTCGGCGGGCAGGTCCCGCCCGGCCGCGTGCCGTTCGTCGGCGAGGCCGGCGAGCATCACGGCCAGCTCGCCGTCGGCGCGGGTGTCGAGGTCGGCCACGACAGCCAGCGGCACCCCGCTGAAGACGCACTTCAGCACCGCCTGCCGCCACGCCGCCGCGTCGAGGTGCCGGGCGTACGGGCCGAGCGCGGCGGCGACCAGGCGGGTGTCGTTGGTCCGGATCGCGTCGTGCAGCAGGGGCACCCCCGCGTCGCCGATCGGCAGCAGCGGCAACGCCTTGAGCACGGCCCGCTTTTCGGCCGCGTCACCCCGCCGGTAGAGGGTGTCGGCGTACCCGGCGTGGTCGGTGGGCAGGGTGGTGAGCAGCAGCGCGCGGGTGGCCTCGTCGGCGGTCCAACCGGGCGCGTCGGGCAGGGCGGCCCGACCGCAGCGCCGGCCGGCGGCCGGGAAGAACCGGGTGATCGTGGCCGGGTCGGCTGCCACCTGTCGCAGCGCCTCGTCCAGCCAGTCCGGGTCGGGTACGCCCCTCAGGGCCACCCGCAGATGATCCGCTGTCATCGTGCCTCCCCTCGGCGCCGCTCCGGAGACGGAGCCTGCGCGGTATCGCCCTGGGTGCCCGGGCGTCGCCCGTCGCGCCGGAAGCCGCGGCGGTGGCCGTGGCCCGTCGCGGCGTCGCGGCCGGAGAGCCGTCCGCCGTGCGGTCGTGCTGCCGGCGTGGGGACGCCTCGGACCCCCTCTGCTCTGCACCTACATACGCACCGGGGCCGTTCCGGTCGACGACACGTCGGTGGGTGCAGAGCGGGGTACGGCCGGAGCGGGCACGGCCGGGGACGGGGCCGGCGGGTCCGCCTCGCCCGGCAGTGTGCGCGCTCGCGCTGCGGCGTCGCGCAGGAACTCCAGCGAACGCGCGGCGACGGCGGGGGCGGCGTGCGAGTGCCGGGGCAGCTCCACGGCGACGAGGCCGTGGTAGCCGGCGTCGTCCAGCGCCCGCAGCACCGGCGGGAAGTCGATCTCACCCTCGCCGAACTCGAGGTGTTCGTGCACCCCCCGGCGCATGTCGTCGATCTGGACGTTGACCAGGTGCTCGGCGACCTCGTGGACGCAGCGGTCCACCGGTTGGGGCTCCAGGCAGCGGCAGTGCCCGATGTCGAGGGTGATGCCGAAGCAGGGTGGGCCGTCGAGCGCGGCGCGCAGCCGCCGCCAGCCGGCGATGTCCTCGACCAGCATGCCCGGCTCCGGCTCGAAGCCCAGCTGCACGCCGGCCCGGTCGGCGGCGTCGACCACCGTGGCGCAGCCGGCGACCAGCCGGTCCCACGCGGCCCGGGGCGGGACGTGCTCGGGGCGTACGCCGGCCCAGAACGACACCGCCTCCGCGCCCAGGTCGGCGCCGATCCGGACGGCCCGGCGCAGGAACTCGACGCGGCGGGTCGAGTCGTCGTGCAGCAGCGTCGGCGCGTGCTTCTGCCACGGGTCGAGCAGGTAGCGCGCGCCCGTCTCGATCATCACCCCGAGCCCGAGGGCGTCCAACCGCCGCCGCAGCGACGTGACGCGGCGCGGCAGGCCCGGCGCGAACGGGTCGAGGTGATCGTGGTCGAGGGTGAGCGCCACACCGTGGTATCCGAGGTCGGCGAGGACGGCGAGCGCGTCGTCGAGGCGGTGGTTGGCGAAGCCGTTCGTGCCGTACCCGAAGCGGGGGCCGGCGTCCGTGGGGCGTTCGAACGCCGCAGCGGCGGGCGTGGTGCTCATGTCGGCGACACCTTCCGCGCCAGCCGCCGCCCCAGCGGCGCCGCGGCGGCGACCACCAGGCCCAGCAAACCGGCCCCGCCGCGTGCGGTGAGCGCGCCCTGCAGCGCGGGCAGTCCGGTGATCCCCGCCCCGACCGCGGCCCGGACCCGGCCGGCGCTGGGCTCGGCCACCACCCGGGCCTGCGCGGTGCCGTAACCGGCGGCGTACCACGCGGCGAGCGCCGCCGGCACCACGGCGGCGAGCGTGCCCCGCAATGACGTGCCGTTTCCATCCCCGGACCCGCGACCCGGGCTCAGGCGGGCCGGGATGCGGGCGGTTCGGCGCGGAGTCGCGTGGGCGCCGCCGCGACGAGCGTCCGCACCGGACGGGGTGGCGGGTTCCGCGTCGACGCCGCCCCCGGCCTGATGCGCGGCGGCGCGGGCGTCGCCTCGGCGGGCACCTCTCCGCCCGAGCAGCGCACGGCCGGTGAGGTCGCGGTCGGGAGCGCGCCGGGCGGCCCGGGCGGCGGTCGCCGCGACCACTGCGGTGCCGGCCAGGGTGCCGATCGGCAGCGCCGGGTCGGCCCCGCTGACCTCCCGGCGGGAGAGCGCGGTGACCGTCCAGGTGTGCGCGGCGACGGTGAGCGCCGCCGGCAGCGCGCGGGTCAGCCGACCGCCGCTCGCGCCGAGCAGCACGTCCAGCCCACGGCACGCCGCCATCACGGCCGGGCCGGCCGCGGTGTTCTTCGCGCGCAGGTCGTACCCCCAGACGGTGGCGGCCAGCGGCACCGCGACCGCGGCGGCGCGGCGGCCCCCGGCGGCGGTGGCGAGGGCGACCCCGGCGGCGGTGAGCCCGGCGGCGAGACCGACAGCGGTGCCCGGCCGGATCCGGCCACTGGGGATGGGGCGCTCCGGCCGTTCGACGGCGTCCAGCCCCCGGTCCGCCCAGTCGTTGGCGGCCATCCCGGCCCAGTAGAGCAGCACCGACGCGCCGGCGAGCGCGGGCGTACGCCGGTCGAGCGTGCCGGCCGCGGCGGCGCCGGCGACGACGTCACCGGGGACGGAGAGGGCGGCCGGCGCGCGGACCAGCTCGGCCAGGTCAGCCAGCGTGGCCATCAGTGCCCCCGGACCCGTCGTGCAGGCTCCGCGTGAAGGTCACGAGCCGGGCCCACTGCTCGGCGAGCGAGTGGGTCGGCGAGCCGAGCGGGTCCTTGAAGAAGAAGGCCAGCTCGGTCAGCGGGCCGACCTCCCCGGCGGCGTGCGCGGCCGCGGTGAGCCGGGCCAGGTCGAGCACCAGGGGCGCGGCGAGCGCGGAGTCGCAGCCGTGCCAGCTGAACTCCATCCGCATCCGGGTGCCGAGGAAGCCGGAGAAGGTGATCAGATCCCAGGCCGTCTTGAAGTCGCCGAGCTCCTCCACGAAGTCGATCCGGGTCTCGCCCTGCGGCAGGTAGCCCAACGTCTCGCCGAGCACGCGCTGCTTGCTCTCCACCTTCGCGGCGTTGGCGCCCGGGTCGACGAGGTTGGCGCCGTCACCGCCGCCGAGCAGGTTGAGCCCGGACCAGGAGCGCACCCGCAGGTGCCGCATCGCGAACATCGGGGCGAGCACCGACTTGACCAGGGTCTCCCCCGTCTTGCCGTCGTGCCCGGCGTAGGGCAGTCCACGCTCGACGGCCAGCGCGTGCAGGGCGGGCAGCCGCGCCCCGGTCGAGGGGGTGAAGTCGACGTACGGGCAGCCGGCCTCCAGGGCCGCGTAGGCGTAGAGGGAGCTGGGCGGCAGCACCTCCTGCGGGCCGGTCAGCGCGGCCCGCAGCGCGGCCGGATCGGCGTGCCCGGGATGAGGGTGGGCGGGCGGCTCGGTCGCCGAGACGTTGACCACGATCAGCCGGTCCAGTTGGTGCCGGTCGCGGAAGCCGATCAGATCCCGCGCGGCGGCGACGGCCCGGACCGCCTGGGTCGCGCCGGTCGGCGCGGGGCGCAGCTCCTCCTCGACCGCGGCCAGTTCGTCGGGGAGCGCGGCGACCAGCCGGCCGGGCAGCACGCCGGCGGCGGCCAGCGCCTCGGCGCGCTTGCACAGCGGGGTGGTGACCACGTCGTGGCCCCCGTAGACCAGGTCTGCGAAGGCGGGAAGGGCGGGCCCGCGCAGCTCGGGAAGTTCGGTGACGCAGCCGGTAGGCCCGGCGAGGCCGGCCCGCAGGGCGAGCCCTCCCACGATGCTCGTGGTCGCGACCGATCCGCGCGCTCCCACCAGCCAGACGCCCGTACGCATGGCGCTCCTTCCCCGATCAGGAGGACCGTTGTGCATCGAATTACATTGATATCAGAAGTTGCTTCGGAAAACTATGGGTTCGAGCGGATGGGCCCCGTCCGCCCGTCCGCCGGGGCGGTCCGGCGCCGAAGTCGGCGGCGACGGCGCCGGCCGGACCCCGGTTCGGGTGCGGACGGACGGGGCTGGCAGGCAGGGTCGGTCGGCGTCTCGACCCTGCCTCCCCCGCATCCGCGTCGGGGCGGTGGCCCGCCGCCCCGGCCGGACGTCTCAATGGTGGAGGTTCACCGCGGGTCGGCGGGAACGGTCGGTGACGGTCCGCGAGAGGTCGACGTGCCATCGCTCCTCCGGATCGTCGACGGTGGTGGCCCTCCGGTGCGACCGGGGAATCCCGGTCCGGCCGCACCGGCGAGCCGTCCTGCGTGTGCCTACCGGGCACCGGGCCCGGGCGCACTCCCTCCGGTCTCGACCTCGTTCCGGCCGCGGGGCGCAACCGCGGCCGGCCCTCGCCGGTCGGAACGGAGGTACTGGTCGGGCGGGGCGGCGACGCCGCCACCGCGAGCGGATCGGGGGTCGGTCAGGCCGGGCGCCCGGCCGGACCGGAATCGGGTCAGACGGCCACCGCGGCGAGCGCGGGTTCCACCTCCGTCCACGACGAACCCAACTCGGCCGAGCGGGCCACCGCGTCCAGCACCAACTGGACCTGCAGCGCGTCGGCGAAGGAGGGGGCCGGGTCGGCGCCGGTGGCGATCGCCTCGACGAAGTCGCGCATCTGGTGCGTGAACGAGTGCTCGTAGCCGATGATGTGCCCCGGCGGCCACCAGGCCGACATGTACGGGTGCTCGCCCTCGGTCACCAGGATGCGGCTGAACCCCTGCTCGGCCGTCGGCCGCGTCGCGTCGTAGAACTCCAGCTCGTTGAGGCGTTCCAGGTCGAACACCACGCTGCCCAGCGAGCCGTTGATCTCCACCCGCAGGGCGTTCTTGCGACCGGTGGCGAAGCGGCTCGCCTCGTACGTGGCGAGCGCGCCGCCGTCCAGCCGGGCCACGAAGAGCGCGGCGTCGTCCACGGTCACCGGGCCGGTGGCCGGTCCGGCCCCGTCGACGACCTGACCGTCACCGCCGTTCGCCGAGGCGGCCAACCCGCTCGACTCGGCGGGCAGCGGCCGCTCCTTGACGAACGTCTCGGTCACCGCGCTGACCCCCGTGATCCGCTGGCCGGTCACGTACTGGGTCAGGTCGATGATGTGCGCGCCGATGTCGCCGAGCGCGCCGGACCCAGCCCTGTCCTTCTGCAGCCGCCAGACCAGCGGGAACTGCGGGTCCACGATCCAGTCCTGCAGGTACACCGCCCGGACGTGCCGGATCACTCCGAGCCGTCCGTCGGCGACCAGCTGGCGCATCATCGTGACCGCGGGCACCCGGCGGTAGTTGAATCCGCACATCGACCGCACACCGGCGGCCTGGGCCGTGGCCGCCGCGGCGGCCATCTCCCTCGCCTCCTGCACTGTGTTCGCCAGCGGCTTCTCGCACAGCACGTGCTTGCCGGCGGCCAACGCGGCGAGTGCGATCTCGGCGTGGCTGTCGCCCGGAGTGCAGACGTCGACGACGTCGATGTCGTCCCGGTCGATCAGGTCACGCCAGTCGGTGGTGTACGCCTCCCAACCGAGCCGGTCGGCGGCCTCGGCCACCTTCCCGGAGTCCCGGCCGCAGATCAACGCCATCCGGGCCCGCGCCGGCAGGTCGTACACGCGGTTCACGGTGCGCCACGCCTGCGAGTGCGCGGCGCCCATGAACGCGTAGCCGACCATGCCGACCCGCAGTTGCTTACCTGTAGTGGACAAGGTGGGTCTCCCCCCAATGTGTCAGAACCCGAGCTTGAGGTAGTTGCTCGCGTTCTCCTTCGTGATCGTCTCGGAGGCGAGGATGATCTCCTTGGGCACCTGGAGCTCCACCAGGTCGGACATGCCCTTGCCCTGGGCGATCAGCCGGGCCAGCGAGATGGCCGAGGACGCCATCGACGGGCTGTAGGTGACGGTCGCCTTGAGCACGGTGTTGTCCGCCTGGATGTCCTCGATCGCCTTCTTCGAGCCGGCGCCGCCGACCATGAAGAACTCCTTGCGGTTGGCCTGGGTGACCGCGGCCAACACACCGATGCCCTGGTCGTCGTCGTGGTTCCAGATCGCGTCGATCTTCGGCAGCGCCTGGAACAGGCTGGTCGCGGCCTGCTGGCCGGAGTCGGCGGTGAACTCCGCCGGACGGCGGTTGTTCACCGTCAGCCCGTTCTGGCGGAGGGTGTCGGCGAAGCCCTTCGAGCGCTCCTGGGTCAGCTCCAGGGAGTCGGTGCCGGCGATCTCGCCGATGATCGGGTTGCTGACGCCCTTGGCCTTGAGCTGGTCGATGATGAAGTGGGCGGCGGCGACCCCCATGCCGTAGTTGTCGCCCTTGATCTGGAGCCGGTAGGCCAGCGCGTCGGGGAAGGCCCGGTCCAGGTTCACCACCGGGATGCCGGCCTTCATCGCCTCCAGGCCGGCGGCGTTGAGTTCCTTGCCGTCGTGCGGCAGCAGGACGATGACGTCCGGCTTCTGCGAGATCAGCGTGGAGAGCGCCGCCCGCTGCGCCGCCGCGTCCGCGCCGGCTTCGACCGTTTTGAACTCCACATCGGAGTACGCGCCGGCCTGCGCCTTGGCGTTGGTGGTGATCGCGGCCAGCCAGCCGTGGTCGGCGGCCGGGGCGGAGAAGCCGATCGTCACCCGCTCGCCCGGGGCGGCGTTACCGCCGGCCGCGGCGTCGGCCCCCTTGGTCTGCGCGGCGCTCGGCTGATCGGATTCGTTGCTGGTGCAACCGGCGAGCAGCACGCCGGCGCCGACGGCAGCCCCGCCGAAGAGCAGGCGGCGGCGGGACAGGTCGCGACTGTGCTCGGTCATGACGACCTCCTGAATTCGCGGTGGTGGGAGTGGGAAAAAGGGTGTGCGGGGCCCGGTCACCGTCGCCTGCACGGTGACCGGGTGTGCTGCGGTGGGTCAGTTGGTGGTGAGCCGGTTACGTCCGAGGAACTGGGTGAGGCTGCGGAACTGCACCTGTTGGACCAGGACGGCCGCGACGATGATGCCGCCCTTGACCATGTTCTGGGCCTCGGTGGTGAGACCGTTGATCGCGAAGAGATTGGTGATCGTCGAGAAGATGATCACCCCGAGTAGGGAGCCGATGATGGTGCCCCGCCCGCCGCTGAGCAGCGTGCCGCCGATGATCGCGGCGGCGATCGCGTCGAGCTCGTAGAGGTTCGCCATCGCCGCCTGGGCCGAGGTGGCCTGGGCGGTGAGCATGATCGCGGCGATGCCGCAGCAGAGACCGGAGAGCGCGTAGAGCAACACCGTGTGCCGCTTGACGTCGATGCCGGCCAGCCGGGCCGCCTCCGGGTTCCCGCCCACCGCCACCGTGCGCCGCCCGAACGTGGTGCGGTTGAGCAGCACCCACCCGGCGAGCACCACCGCGGCGAGGATGTAGACCAGCAGCGGGATACCGAGCAGGTTGGTGCTGGCGATGCCGTTGATGGTGGTGTTCTCCGAGACCTGGGTCTGCTTGTCGGAGAGCTCGGCGGCCAGACCGCGGGCGGCCACCAGCATCGCCAGCGTGGCGATGAACGGCACCAGCCGGCCGTACGAGATGAGCACCCCGTTGACCAGACCGACGCCGAGACCGACGGCGAGCGCGCAGAAGATCATGCCGCCGGCGCCGTAGCTCTGGGTGGCCACCGTGGTCGCCCAGACCCCGGCCAGCGCGACGATCGCGCCGACCGACAGGTCGATGCCGCCGCCGATGATGACGAAGGTCATCCCCACCGTGACCACACCGACCACGGAGGCCAGCTTGAGGATGACGAGGATGTTGCTCCACACCCAGCTGGAGTCGCCGTAGAGATCGGGTCGGGTGATGACGCCGATGACGATCAACGCCACCAGCACCCCGATGAGCCAGAGATTCCGCCGCGCCCCCTCGCCGCCTTCGCCACGCCACCAGGAGAGCCGGCCCGCGCCCCGCTGCTCGGCCGCCGCGGTCTCCGCCGGATCGACCGGCGGAGACTGCGCCGGTAGCTGCGCCGGCCGCTCCGGGGTGGAGGTGTCGGTCACGTCGCTCATGCCGCCGCGCCTTCCATCAGGGACCCCGCCATGACGAGGTCGAGGACGGTGTTCTCGTCAAGTTCGCCGGCCGGGGCCTCGCGGACGACCCGCCCCTCCCGCATCACCAGCACCCGGTCGGCCAGGCCGAGCACCTCGGGAACCTCGCTGGAGACCAGCAGCACCCCGACGCCGCGCTCGGCGAGGGCGCGGATGACCTGGTAGAGCTCGGCCCGCGCGCCGACGTCGACGCCCCGGGTCGGCTCGTCGAGCAGCAGCAGCTTCGTGTCGCCGAGCAACCAGCGCCCGACCACCACCTTCTGCTGGTTCCCGCCGGACAGGGTGCGGACCGGGCGGCGCACGTCGCGCGGACGCAACTCCAGGCTCTCCGCGATCCGGTCCGCCTCCGCGCGCTCGCGTCCGGTGTCGGTGAAGCCCGCCCGTGCGTACCGGGCGAACGTGGCCAGGGTGACGTTGCGGTAGACGGGCTCGCCGAGCAGCAACGCCTGGCTCTTGCGCTCCTCCGGGGCCATGCCCATCCCGGCGCGTACCGCCGCGCCGACGCTGCCGGGGCGCAGCACCCGACCGGCCATCCGCACCGTGCCCGCCTCGGGCCGCCGGGCGCCGTAGATCGTCTCCAGCAGCTCGGAACGACCGGACCCGACCAGCCCGGCGATGCCGACGACCTCACCGGGGCGCACCCGCAGCGACACGTCGGTGAACTCGCCGGCCCGGGTGAGCCCCTCCACCTCGAGCAGGTCGGCGTCCGCCGGGGTGGCGTCGGCCGGGCGTTCCGGGAAGACGTACTCGATGGTGCGGCCGGTCATCCGGTTGACCAGGTCGCGGGTCGGGGTGTCGCGGGCCGGCAGGTTCGCCGCGGTGGTCCGGCCGTCCTTGAGTACGGTCACCCGGTCACCGATCTCGCGGATCTCCTCGAGCCGGTGCGAGATGTAGATGACGGCGATGCCCTGCGCGGTCAGCTCACGGATGATGCGGAACAGGTTGCCGACCTCGTCGTGGGCGAGCACGGCGCTCGGCTCGTCCATGATGATCAGCCGCGCCTCGTGGGAGAGCGCGCGAGCCATGCTGACGACCTGCTTGCCGGCGGCCGGCAGCGCACGGACCATTCGGTTCGGCGGGATCTCGGCGTGCCCGAGCCGACCGAGGATCTGCCGGGTACGTCGCGCCATGTGGCCGCGGCGCACGAAGCCGAGCCGGCGCGGCTCGTGTCCGAGGAAGGCGTTCTCGCTGACCGAGAGGTCCTCGACGAGATCCAGCTCCTGATAGATCGTGGCGATGCCCGCGCGCATCGCGGCCTGCGGGTTGGCGAAGCTGACCGGCTCACCGCGCCACTCGACCTGGCCGGTGTCGGGCCGGTGCACCCCGGAGAGCACCTTGATCAGGGTCGACTTGCCCGCGCCGTTCTGGCCGAGCAGGCAGTGCACCTCGCCGGCACGGACCTCCAGCTGCACGCCGTCGAGGGCCCGTACGCCCGGAAAGGTCTTGACCACGTCGGTGAGGCGCAACACCACCTCGCCCGCGACGGCGTCGGCCGGCGCCTCGAGCAGCGGGGCGTCCATGGACCCGCCCTCCGCGCTGCCGCCCGTCGGGCTCGCTTCCCGTTCGGTCACCACGCCTCCTTCCGCTCGATCAAACCCGGTCCAGCTACGACTGCGGGGCTCGCAAACCCGGCTCACTCCTCGCGCTCACGGCAACCCCGGCTCGCAACTGCGGGGCTCGCAAACCCGGCTCACTCCTCGCGCTCACGATGCCTCCCCGAACGCGACGTCGCTGGCGAGCACCGCCGCGCCGGCGACCCCGGCCCGCGGGCCGAGCTCGGAGAGGACGACGGGCAGGTTGCCGGTGGCCAACGGCAGCGACCGGCGGTAGACCACGCTGCGGATCTCGGCGAGCAGGATGTGACCGAGCTGGGCGAGGCCGCCACCGATCACGATCATGGAGGGGTTCGCGAAGCTCACCAGCCCGGCCAGCACGCCGCCGACCCGCCGCCCCCCGTCACGGATCAGCTGGATACAGGTCACGTCTCCCTCGACGGCGCCCTCGGCGACGTCGAGAGCGGTCACCACGCCGTTGGCGGCCAGCCGGTCGGCGAGCGCCGCCGAGGTCCCGCTGCGGGCGGCGGTGGCAGCCTCCTTGGCCAGCGCGGCGCCACTGAAGAGCGCCTCCAGGCAGCCGATGTTGCCGCAGGAGCACATCGGCCCGTGCGAGTCGACCTGGATGTGGCCGATGTCGCCGGCGCAGCCGTCGGTGCCCCGGTAGACCTCGCCACTGAGGTAGATGCCACAGCCGATACCCGTACCGATCTTGACGAACAGGAAGTCGTCGACCGAGTGCGCGACCCCGCCGTGCCGCTCGCCGATCGCCATGATGTTGACGTCGTTGTCGACCACCGCCGGGCAGCCGTGCTCGCGGGAGAGCAGTTCGCGTACCGGGAAGCGGTCCCAGCCGGGCATGATCGGCGGTGACACGGGCAGCCCGTCACGGAAGCTCACCGGGCCGGGCACGCCGACGCCGACGCCGTCCAGCCGCTCGTACGCGCCGTCGACCTTCGCCTTGTGCAGCAGCTCGTTGACCCGTTGCAGGATCACCTTCGGACCGGAGCGGATGTCGGCCGCCTCCGCGTACGCGGCGACCGGTTCGAGCCGCCCGTTGACCACCTCGACGTCGATCGACGAGGCGCCGAGGTCGACCGCGGCGAAGCGCAGCCGCGGGTTGAGTTCGACAAGTGTGGACCGACGCCCGCCGCGGGACGCGGCCAGCCCGGCCTCGGCGACGTAGCCGAGTTTGACGAGTCGCTCCAGCTCGGCCAGGAGCCGGGGGCGGGGCATCTGCAACCGGTCGCCGAGTTCGGCCCGGGAGACGGCCCCCTCGTCGCGGAGCAACCGCAGGAGGCGTACGTGCAGTGGGTCGTCGGTCCGCACTGGACTCACCTCCACATCGGCATCCTTCACATCGACGTGCCGTCTATGCGTTGTGTTCGACACAGTAGGAGTCTTCCGAGCCGCATGTCCAGGGCTTCGGCTGATCCGTCGCTAACTTTTGCTCATTCGGACAGAAGTTTTGGTAGCGGCAGGCACCGCGGAGCCCCGGATCGGCGGTTGGATCACCGACCGTGCGAGTGACGCCTGCCCGGCGCCGGGGGCGCGTGGCGACCACCCACTCGGGCCGACTTTCGGCCCGGCGGCCCGACCAGACCCCCGGACACCGGGCCCCCGGCCACCGCACACATCTCGACGGAGCCCGCCCGCACC
>NZ_SMKG01000102.1 GCF_004348525.1 Micromonospora sp. 15K316
GGCGAAGGGGGTCAGCGGGTGGTGGCGAGGTAGCGGTCCTCGTTGGGCATCAGGACCCAGAGCACCAGGTAGACGATCACCTGCGTGCCGGGCAGCAGCAACGACAGCAGGAACAGCAGCCGGACCATGCCGGCCGACATGCCGAACCGCTGGGCCAGGCCGGCGCAGACACCGGCGAGCATGCGCCCCTGGCGGGGCCGGACCAGTTTGCGACTCATCGTCGTACTCCCACTCTGCGGCGCTGAGTGCCGCGTCTGAAACCCACGGTAGGAACCTTCCGCCGCCCCGCCCTCAGTCCGCAGGACGATCGGTGGAGCCCCTACCCGTAGGTGGTTACCCGCGTCCGCCTCGGTCGACTCGCCGCGGCCGGATGTCCGATTCGGCGCGGTTCGCGCCCCACCCTGTCCGGGCCCCTGGCGGAGCGGTTCAGGGTAGGTGACCGTTGGTGGTGTGGCCGTGACCCTGCGATGCGGCGAGGTGCACGGACTGCCGGGTGGGGTGCGGATCTGCCGGGTAGGCTCGCGGGTTGGACACCCACACCCCTGGGCTTCCGCACCGGCCGCCCGACCCGGGCGACCACGAGGGGCCGTACCCGCACGACGGGCCTGACGGCGAGGAAAGTGCAGCCATGATCAGCGTCTTTGACCTCTTCAGCGTCGGAATCGGGCCATCCAGCTCGCACACGGTCGGGCCGATGCGGGCCGCCCGTACGTTCGTCACCGGTCTCAAGGCCGACGGGCTGCTCGCCGTCACCACCCGGGTGCACGTGGAGCTGTTCGGCTCGCTCGGCGCGACCGGCCACGGCCACGGCAGCGACCGGGCGGTGCTGCTCGGGCTCACCGGTGAGGCGCCGGAGACGGTCGACACCGACAGCGTGGCGTCCCGGGTGGCCCGGATCCGCGAGGAGCTGCGGATCAGCCTCCTCGACGCGCACGAGATCGACTTCGACGCCGACCGTGATCTGGTGCTGCACCGCCGCCGTTCGCTGCCGTACCACCCGAACGGGATGACCTTCACGGCGTACGACGAGCGCGGCGCGGAGCTGCGGGCCCGCACCTACTACTCCGTCGGCGGCGGATTCGTGGTCGACGAGGCGGCGGCGGGCGCCGACCGGATCGTGCCCGACACCACAGCCGTCCCGTACCCCTTCCTCACCGGCGCGGAGCTGCTGAAGGTCACCACCGCCACCGGGCTGTCGATCAGCGAGGTGATGCTCGCCAACGAGCTCTCCTGGCGCAGCGAGGCCGAGGTGCGCGCCGGCCTGCTGGAGATCTGGCGGGTGATGCGCGAGTGCGTGGAGCGGGGCTGCGAGCGTGACGGCGTGCTGCCCGGCGGGCTGAAGGTCCGCCGCCGGGCCGCCGAGCTGCGCCGGGGGCTGGAGACCGAGGCCGGAACCGACGACCCGCTGCGGGCGATGGACTGGGTGACCCTCTTCGCGCTGGCGGTCAACGAGGAGAACGCGGCCGGCGGCCGGGTGGTCACCGCCCCGACCAACGGCGCGGCCGGGATCATCCCCGCGGTGCTGCACTACTACACGCGGTTCGTGCCCGAGGCGTCCGAGGACGGGGTGGTCCGGTTCCTGCTGGCGGCCGGCGCGATCGGCGTGCTGTTCAAGGAGAACGCCTCGATCTCCGGGGCGGAGGTCGGCTGCCAGGGTGAGGTCGGGTCGGCCTGCTCGATGGCGGCCGCCGGGCTCGCCGAGGCGCTGGGCGGCACCCCGGAGCAGGTGGAGAATGCCGCCGAGATCGGCATGGAGCACAACCTGGGGCTGACCTGCGACCCGGTGGGCGGCCTCGTGCAGATCCCCTGCATCGAGCGCAACGCCGTGGCTAGCATCAAGGCGATCACTGCCGCCCGTCTCGCGCTGCGCGGGGACGGCGTGCACGCCGTCTCGCTGGACAAGGTCATCAAGACCATGCGGGAGACCGGCGCCGACATGAAGGTCAAGTACAAGGAGACGGCACGCGGCGGCCTCGCCGTCAACGTGATCGAGTGTTGAGCGTGCCGGCAGGGCGACTATTCACCGACTGCTAACCTGTCGTCCGTTTACTCAGGCGGGAGGCAGCGGTGACCTCTGGGGTCGCGGCGTTGTGGTCGCACCGCAACTCTCTGCGCATCCTGGTCAAACGCGATCTCGCGGTCAAGTACCAGCAGTCGTTGCTGGGTTACGTCTGGTCGCTCATCGAGCCGCTCGGCATGGGGGCGATCTACTGGTTCGTCTTCGGGGTGCTCTACTCCCGGGACACCGGTCGGCACCTCGGTGAGGCGGCGGAGTCGTACCCGCTCTTCCTCATCACCGGGATCTTCGCCTGGATGTGGACCAGTTCGGCGTTGAGCGAGGCGACCAACGCGCTCACCGGCCAGGCCCGGCTGATCACCACGATGAACGTGCCGCGGCAGGTCTTCCCCATCGGGCGGGTGACCGGCCGGTTCGCCGAGTACCTGGCCGGCCTGCCGGTCCTCGTCGCGGTCGCGGTGGCGTACGCGGTGCACGGGCGGGTCGACCTCGGGTGGTCCCTGCTCGCGCTGCCGCTCGCCGTGCTCGTCCAGGGCACCCTGCTGGTCGGGCTGGCGCTGCTGCTCTCCGCGTTCAACGTGCTGATGCGGGACGTGGAGCGGTTCATGCGGCTGATCATCCGGGTGCTCTTCTACGCGACGCCGATCATCTATCCGCTGAGCCTGGTCCGGGATTCCGATCTCCCCGGCTGGATCAAGCTCGGATACGAGCTCAATCCGCTGGTCGGCATCTTCCAGCTGCACCACTCGATCTGGTACGCGGACGAGTTCCCGGACGCCCGCCTGCTCGGCACCACAGTCGCCGGCAGCCTGCTGGTGCTGGCGGCCGGGTGGTGGTCGTTCCGTCGTCTCGAACCCGCCGTGCTCAAGGAACTCTGACATGGGCGACGTGATCATCGAGGCGAGCGGTCTCGGCATCCGGTTCGTCCGCAACCGGCGTCGGCAGCTGCGGCTGCGTGACCTGTTCATTCACCGGGGCGGGCGGGGCGCGCCGTCGGGCCAGTTCTGGCCGCTGCGGGACGTCTCGTTCACCGTGCGGTCCGGCGACACGGTCGGCGTGATCGGGCGCAACGGCACCGGCAAGAGCACTCTGCTGCGGTTGATCGCCGGGGTGCTGATCCCCGACGAGGGCGACATCCGGGTCCGCGGCGATGTCGCACCGCTGCTCGAACTCTCCGCCGGCTTCTCCAACGACCTGACCGGGCGGGAGAACCTCTACCTGGTGGGTGGCCTGCACGGGCTCTCGTCCGGCTACCTGAAGCGGAACTTCGACGACATCGTCTCGTTCGCCGGCGAGCAGGTGGAGCGGGCGATCGACACGTCGGTGCGGCACTACTCGTCCGGGATGAAGGTACGGCTCGGCTTCGCGATCATCTCGCACCTGCCGCACCCGATCCTGCTGATGGACGAGGTGACAGCGGTCGGAGACGCCGAGTTCCGGGAAAAGTGTTATGCGACGATTGATCGTCTGCTCGGGGAGGGGCGCACTCTGGTGCTGGTGTCACACAACGAAAAGGACCTGACCCGCTTCTGCCGTCGGGGGCTCTACCTCGACGGCGGGCGGTTGATCCTCGACGGCACGGTCGCCGAGGCGCTCGAGGCCTACCACGGCGCGGTTCCCCGGTGACCGTCGCGATCGTGCTCGCCGGCGGGGCCCCGGCGGGCCTGCCCACGCGCACCGGCGAGACGCTCGCCGATCGGCTCGCCGCGCAGTGCGGTCGGGCCGGCGCGGACGAGATCCGGTTCGCCGCCGACCTCGGTGAGCTGGCCGCCCTCGTCGAGGCCGCCGCCGGTCCGGTGCTGGTGACCGGCACCGACCTGGTGGCGCACACGGCTGTCCTCCGGCACCTGCTCACCAGCCCGGTCGGTCCGACCGTGGCGCTGGTGCTCGGCGACCCGCCGGCCGCCGGGCGGACGGCGGTCCGCGAGGAGCGGGGGCAGGTGGTCGAGACCGGCCCGGCAGGGGTGTTGCCCGACGCCACGGGGGTCTTCGGTGGCGCGTTGAAGGTCGCCGCGCAGGATCTGCCCGCGCTCGCCGCCGCCGCCCGGGCCGCCGCGGCGACACCGGGAGAGGGGACCGCGGTGGACCGGCTCTTCGCCGGGCTCGCCGCGCGGGGCACCCTCGCCTTCGCCCATCGGGTACGGCTGCTCGTCGCGCACCGGGTGGGCGACGCGGCCGAGCTGGCCGCCGCCGAGGCGGCGGTGGCCGCCGTCGACGAGAAGCGCGCCGAGCTGCGCCTGTCGGTGAAGGAGCGGGACGACTTCTTCACCACCTTCTTCGTGAGCACCTGGTCGACGGTTGTGGTGCGGGCCTCGGCCCGGCTGCGGCTCACCCCGACCATCGTCACGGTGATCTCGGTGGCGTTCGCGGTGGCCGCCGCGGTGCTCTTCGCGGTCGGCGGCCGGCCGGCGCTGGTCGCCGGGGCGATCCTGCTCTACCTCGGGTTCGTGCTCGACTGCGTGGACGGGCAGTTGGCCCGCTACACCCGGAACTTCAGCGCCTGGGGCGGCTGGCTCGACACCATGGCCGACCGGGCCAAGGAGTACGTGGTCTACGCCGGCCTGGGCATCGGCGCGACGCAGGCGGGTCACCGCTACGGCTGGGCGCTGGCGATCGCCGCCATGACGTTGCAGACCGTCCGGCACATGACCGACACGTGGTACGGCGTCCTGCACGACGAGGCGGCGCGGCGGCCCCGCCAGGCTGCCACCGCCGGTGGCATCGGCGACCGGCTGAACGCCGCCTCGACCCGGGTGCAGGCGGACACGGGTTCGCTGTCGTACTGGCTGAAGCGCACCGTGGTCTTCCCGATCGGGGAGCGGTGGGCGCTGATCGCGCTGACCGTGGCGCTGTTCAACCCGCTGGTCAGCCTGATCGCGGTGCTGGTCTGGGGCGTGCTGGCGTTCGTCTACACGGGTGCGCTGCGTACGCTGCGGGCGCGCTGGATGCGGGTTGGCGTGCTCGCCACCGTCGACGCCACCCTGCACCGCGACGACGGGCCGCTGGTGCGGTGGCTGCCGGCGTCGCGTACGCCGGGGCCGCTCGGGTACGCGCTCCTCGCGGCGCTCGGTCCGGCGGCGCTGCTGGCGGCGGCGCTGCTGCTCGGCCGCCCCGACCGCGGGGCGGACGACCTGCGCCGGCTGCTGCCGATCGCCCTGCTGGTGCTGCTCACCGCCGGCCTGGGGGCCCGGGCCGCCCACGACGGGCCGCTGGACTGGCTGGTGCCGGCCGCGCTGCGTGCCGCCGAGTTCCTCTTCGCGATCGCCGTGGGGGTGCTCGGTGACGTGCCGCCCTGGCTGATCTTCGCTTACCTCTTCGTGCTCACGGTGCACCATTACGACCTCACCGCCCGGCTGGAGAAGCGGCAGGCCGCGCCGCCGCTGCACACGGCCACGTTCGGCTGGGACGGGCGCTCGGTGCTGCTGACCCTGGCGGCAATTGTCGGGTTCGGCGGTATCGGGATGGCTACACTCGGTACGTACCTTCTCGTGGTTTTCGTGGCGAGCGTCGTCCTGGCCTGGGTCGTTCTGCCGGCCCGCGCCGCACGGGCGTCGGCGGTGCCGGTGCGGATGGGGGACGGCGTGCCGGGCTGACGGAGGGACGGCCGGGATGACTCTGATCAGCTTCGTCGTGCCGGCCTACCGAGTGCAGGGCTACCTGCGTGAGTGCCTGGACTCGATTCTCGACCAACCCTTCACCGACCTGGAGGTCATCGCTGTCGACGACTGCTCGCCGGACGACAGCGGCGAGATCATCGACGAGTACGCGGCGCGTGACCCGCGGGTGCACGCCGTCCGGTTGACCGAGAACGTCGGGCTCGGTCCGGCCCGCAACATCGGGCTGGACCGGGCCGGGGGCGAGTACGTCTGGTTCGTGGACGGGGACGACTGGCTGACCCCGGAGTGCCTGCCGGCGGTCGTCGAGCGGCTGCACGAGACCCGGCCGGACGTGCTGGTCGTCGACCACGTACGCACCCACTGGAACGACAGCGCCACCCGCAGCGCCATGCACGAGGTCTTCCCCGACCCGCCCGGCGCGGGGACGTTCCGGCTGCGCGACCGGCCGGAGACGATGCGGCTGCTGCACACCGCCTGGAACCGGCTGGTCCGCCGGCGTTTCCTGCTCGACCTCGGGCTGCGCTTCGCGCCCGGCTGGTACGAGGACGTGTCGTTCAGCTATCCGGCGCTGATGGCCGCCGACCGGATCGGCGTGCTGGACCGGGTCTGCGTCAACTACCGGCAGCGCCGCGCCGGGGCGATCACCCGCACCCGGGGGGAACGGCACTTCGAGGTCTTCCCGCAGTGGCACCGGGTGTTCCGGCTCATGGACCGGTGGGGGCCGGCGGTGGACGGGCTGCGGCCGGCGGTCTTCGAGCGGATGATCTGGCACTACCTGACAGTCCTCGGCAACGGGCAGCGGATCGCGCCCGAGCTGCGCCCGGCGTTCTTCGCGCAGATCACCGCCGACTACGCCCGCTGGCTGCCGCCCGAGGGCTACCCGGCCCCGCACGGGGTGGAGGGGCTGAAGCATCGGCTGGTCGCCACCGGCCGCTGGCGTACGTTCAGCGCCCTGCGTACCGCCAACCGGGCCCGGGACGCGGCCCGCCGGTCCGCCCGTACCGCCCGACGGCGGGTCGCGCCGGTGGCCCGGCGCAGCGCGAGACGCGCCCGCGACGTGCTGCTGCGCGAGTACTACCGGGCGGAGCTGCGCCGGCCGCTCGACCCGACGCTCGCCGTCTACGCCGCCTACTGGTACCGCGGGTACGCCTGCAACCCGGCGGCGATCTACGAGGCGGCCCGGCGGCTCGCGCCGGGGGTGCGCGGAGTCTGGGTCGTCCGGCGGGACCGGGTACGCACGCTTCCACCGGGCGTCGAGTTCGTGGTGGCGGGCAGCCGGGCCTACTACCGGACGCTGGCCCGGGCCCGCTGGCTGGTGAACAACGTCAACTTCCCGGACTTCGTCCGCAAGCGGCCCGGCTCGGTGCACGTGCAGACCCATCACGGCACACCGGTCAAGGTGATGGGGCTCGACCAGCAGCGGTACCCGATCGGCGCGGGCCGGATGGACTTCGCCGGCCTGCTGCGCCGGGTGGACCGCTGGGACTACAGCATCACCTCGAACAGTTTCTCCACCCAGATGTGGGACCGCGCCTACCCGGCGAGGTACACCACGCTGGAGGTCGGCTACCCGCGCAACGACCTGTTGGTGACGGCCACCCCGGAGGACGTCCGCCGGCTGCGGGCCGAACTCGGCATCGGGCTCGCCGAGCAGGTGGTGCTCTACGCGCCGACGCACCGGGAGCACCTGCCCAACTACCGGCCGCCGTTCGATCCGGACCACTTCGTCGACGCGCTCGGCCCGTCCGTGCGGCTCCTGATGCGCAGCCACTACTTCCACGACCGGGACCGGCGACCGCGCCGGGCGGTGCAGCGGGACCAGGTGATCGACGTGAGCGCGTACCAGCGGGTGGAGGAGCTCTACCTGGTCGCCGACGTGCTGATCACCGACTACTCCTCGGCGATGTTCGACTACGCCGTCCTGGACCGGCCCATCGTCATCTACGCGCCCGACTGGGAGGCGTACCGGCTGGCCCGGGGGGTCTACTTCGACGTCACGGCCGAGCCGCCGGGCGCGGTGGCGATGACCTTCCACGACCTGCTCCAGGTCTTCCGCACCGGTGTGGTCTCGGCGGACGCGGCGACCGCGGCTCGCCGGCGGTTCCGCGCGCGGTTCTGCACACTGGACGACGGGCAGGCGGCCGAACGGGTGGTCCGGCAGGTCTTCCTCGGCGAGCCGGCCGAGTCCCGGCACCGCTGCTGACCGTCCGTCCCGGCGGACTCGCGTCGCATCGCCCGGCCTCGATGGGCCGTCACCGTGCCGTCACGGAGCGAACTTGGCACGTTCACCCGATGTGCTCACGGCATGATCTTCGTCACAGTCATTCGGGTTCCATCGGACGACTCGGGGGGAGGTGGCGGTGACCACCGTCGCGCTGAAGGATGTCACAAAGGTCTTCCGGGACGGCACCGTCGCCGTCGACAGCGTCAATCTCGACGTCAGCGACGGCGAGTTCATGGTGCTGCTCGGCCCGTCCGGGTGCGGGAAGTCGACGGTGCTGCGGATGATCGCCGGCCTGGAGGACCCGACCCGCGGCGCGGTCATGCTCGGTGGCGAGCTGGCCAACGACCTGTCGCCGCGCGAGCGGGGCGTCGCCATGGTCTTCCAGGACTTCGCGCTCTACCCACACATGACTGTCGGCGACAACATCTCCTTCCCGCTGCGGCTCGGCGGGATGGAGCCGGGCGCCCGCGGTGAGCGGGTCGCCGACGTGGCGGGCGCGCTCGGCATCGGCGACGTGCTCGCGCGCCGGCCCAGCCAGCTCTCCGGCGGGCAGCGGCAGCGGGTCGCGATGGGTCGCGCGATCGTCCGCCGGCCCAGGTTGTTCCTCATGGACGAGCCGCTGTCCAACCTGGACAGCGGGCTGCGCGCCGAACTGCGCGCCGAGATCTCCGGCCTCACCCGCGAGCTGGGCGTGACCACCGTCTACGTCACGCACGACCAGGCCGAGGCGCTCACGATGGCCGACCGGGTCGCCATCATGCGCCGCGGTGTGCTCCAGGACGTCGGCACGCCCACCCAGGTCTACGGCCGGCCCGCCACGCTCTACGTGGCGGCGTTCCTGGGCAGCCCGCGGATGAACCTGCTGGAGGCGTCGGTCTACGTCCACCTCGACCGCTACGTCACCCTCACCCTCGGCGAGCAGGCGCTCTACCTGCCGTGGGACGACATCCGCAGCCGCGCGGTGGCGCACTACCACGGTGAGCGGATCGTGGTCGGGATGCGGGCCGAGGCGCTCACCCCGGTCGGGCCGGACGACCCGGGCGACGTGCTGCACGGCCGGATCCGCTACCTGGAGCACCACGGGCACGAGTCGCTGGCCTACCTCGACGTCGGGGCGACCGCGATCGTGGTGGACGAGATGGGCAGCCGGGGCGCCCCCGCAGACCCGGGCCAGCGCGGGCGGCGTCGCTTCGGCCAGGTGGTGCAGCGGCTCGCCGGCCGGCCGGCCGAGACGCCGGAGCCGGCCGGCGGTCGCGCCCCGTCGAGTGTGCTGCCCGACCCCGGCCGGCACGCCCGGCGCGCGGCCGACCTGGCGGTGCGCCTCGCCCCGTACCCGGCGGCCGCGGCCGGTCACTCGCTCTCGGTACGGGTACGCATGGACGCGCTGCACTTCTTCGACGAGCGGGGCGACCGGATCGACGTCGGCTGGCGCTAGGGGCTGTTTCATAAGACCATGCCCGGCTGTGCCGGCCCCTGGCGACGACCAGCCGCGTTGGAGGTTCGTCCGGATACAACACGGGTATCCGCACCAACCTCCGCCTTGCCGGACCGCCGCCAGGGCCTCGGCTCGCCCGGGCGAGCCTTGTGAAGCAGCCCCGAGCTGCCCGCAGCCGTGGCCGGGTGACGGCGGGGCGTTCACCGGGGGAGGTCCACGATCGGCCGCCGGTACGGGCCCCAGGCGACGAAGCGGGTGAAGAGGTCGCCGGGGCTCGGGCCGTCGGCGGGGTTGAGCCGGTAAAGGTCCCGGGCCGCCTCGTGGAGCAGCCCACAGAGGTAGATCGAGAGAGCGACCTGGTCGTCCGCGTACTCCGCCTTGAGCAGCAGTCGCGCGTCGGCGCACGGCCAGGGCCGGCCGCACGCGCCGCAGCACCACATCGGGCGCAGCGGGATGTGTGGCTTCGCGTACGGCGGGTATGGCCGGGGCCGATCGGCGGCCGGTCCCTCCTGCGGCTGCGGTAGCCGGTGACCTGTCACGTCTGCCTCCTATCGCCGCGGCTGCCCCGCGGATCACGGTGGGACGGGGCCGCCCCGGCACGGGGGAGGCGGGACGGCCCCGGGAGGGCCCGATCCCCCTGGACAGGGGCGGGCCGCTGCGGGACAGTCTGGTGATGGCGGCACTACCGTCGGAAGTGGATCGCGCCCTACCGGCACAGCCGTGCAGTTCGCCGTCACCCGCGTGCAGAGGTGTGTAGATGAGCCGGATGCCCATGCTGGAGTTGTTCGCCGGGGAGCTGCGCCGCCTTCGGGTGGCCGCCGGGCTCTCCCAGGAGGCGCTCGGCGAGCGCGTCAACTACTCCGCCTCACTCGTGGCAGCAGTCGAGCAGTGCCGCCGCCCGCCCCGGGAGGAGTTCGCCCAGCGGTGCGACGAGGTGCTCGCCGGCGGCGGGCTGCTGGCACGGATCCGGGAGACGCTGGTCCGCGAGAGCCTGATGCCGTGGTTCCGCGAGTGGGTGACGATCGAGCAGGAGGCGACGGCGCTGCGCAGCTTCCAGCCGCTGGTCGTGCCCGGTCTCCTGCAGACCGAGGCGTACGCGCGCAGCCTCTACGAGGGGGCCGGCCAGTTCGTCGGCGACGAGGTGGAGCAGCAGGTCGCCGCCCGGCTGGCCCGGCAGACGGTGCTCACCCGCCCGGCCCCGCCGCAACTCGTCGTGGTGCTCGACCACACGGTGCTGGAGCGCCCGGTCGGCGGGTCGAAGGTGATGCGCGAGCAGTTGCGTCACCTGCTGGAGGTGGGCGCCCGGCCGAAGGTCCATCTGCACCTGGTGCCGCGCAGCACCGGCGCCTACCCCGGCCTGAACGGGGCGTTCGTGCTCGCCACGCCGGCCGAGGGGGACGACGTCGCGTACCTCGACAACCAGTTGCACGGCACGATCGTCGAGCGGAGCGCGGACGTACACTCGCTGCGGCAGACCTGGGAGTCCGTGCGGGCCGAGGCGATGCCCCACCGGGCCACCCTGCAACTGATCTCGGAGGCGGCGCAGACATGGACCTGACCGGCGCGACCTGGCGCACGAGCACCCGCAGCAGCGGCAACGGCGGCGACTGCGTGGAGGTGGCCGACAATCTGCCGGGCGTGGTCGCCGTCCGGGACAGCAAGGACCGGCAGGGGCCCGTGCTCACCTTCGGCCCGCGGGCGTGGGCCGCGTTCGTGCGGTCCACCAAGGCCCGCTGACCGGCCCCGGCGCAGCCGGCCGACGCCCGCCCGCGGCGGCCTCCGGCCGGACGCCGCTCCGGGTCTGGCGAGATCGGGTTACCCAGGAGTAGCGTTCCGCCATGTCCATCGACTCACGCCAGGTGGCGGCCCGGATGATCGAGGCCGTGCCGTTCGCCCGTACGCTCGGTTTCGAGTTCGTCGAGATCGCTCCCGAGGCCGAGGGCGGCGTCCGCGCGGTCCTCCGGTTGCCCGACCGGCCCGAGACGCACAACCACGTCGGCGGTCCGCACGCCGGGGCCGTCTTCACCCTCGGCGAGACCGCCTCCGGCGCGGTCGTGCTGGCCGCCTTCGGGCAGCTGCTCGACCGTGCGGTGCCGCTGGCCGTACGCGCGGACATCGCCTACCGCAAGTTGGCCCTCGGGCCGGTACGCGCCACCGCCCGGCTGGGTCGCCCGCCCGCCGAGGTGGTCGCCGAGCTGGACTCCGGCACGCGGCCCGAGTTCCCGGTCCACGTCGAGATCAGCACCGACGACGGCACGCCGACGTCGGAGATGACGGTGATCTGGACGCTCCGCCCGCAGTGACCCGGCAGGTGCGAACCGCCCCAACGGCGATCTCGACCGACCGAAACGGGTTTGCCGGCCGGTTCCGGTGGTTAGATTCGGAGCGTGCTGGGCCTGCCTGCTGACGTGACCGCCTGCCTATTCGATCTTGACGGTGTGCTGACGCAGACCGCCCGGGTGCACAACGCGGCCTGGACCGAGACCTTCGACGCGTTCCTGCGCGAGCGGGCCGACGCCACCGGGGCGCCGTACCGACCGTTCGATCCCGGGCCGGACTACAACCGTTACGTCGACGGGCGCCCCCGGGCGGACGGCGTGCGGACGTTCCTGGCCTCCCGAGAGATCGTGCTGCCCGAGGGCACGCCGGACGATCCGCCCGAGGCGGCGACGGTGAACGGGCTCGGCAACCGCAAGAACGTCCTGCTCCTGCACGAACTGCGTACCCGTGGCGTCGACGTCTACCCGGGCTCGGTGACGTACGTGCGGGCGGCCGCCGCCGCCGGGCTGCGCCGTGCCGTGGTCACGGCGAGCGCCAACGGCCGCGAGGTGGTCGCGGCCGCCGGCCTGGAGCCGTTCATCGAGGCGCGGGTGGACGGACTGGTCGCCCGGGCCGAGGGCCTGCGCGGCAAACCCGAGCCGGACACCTTCCTCGCCGGGGCGCGGATGCTCGGCGTCGACCCGTCCCGGGCGGCCGTCTTCGAGGACGCGCTCGCCGGGGTGGCCGCCGGCCGGGCCGGCGGCTTCGGGTACGTGGTGGGCGTCGACCGCGTGGGCCAGGCGGACGAGCTGCGGGCGCACGGCGCCGACGTCGTGGTCCGCGACCTGTCCGAGCTGCTCGACGAAGGGCACGGCGCATGATCAGGGAACGGGCCTATCCGGTCGACCCGTGGCACGTCCGGGAGATCCGGCTGGACATGGACGTGCTGGCCCAGTCCGAGTCGGTCTTCGCGCTCTCCAACGGGCACATCGGCCTGCGCGGCAACCTGGACGAGGGGGAGCCGCACGGCCTGCCCGGCACGTACCTGAACTCCTTCTACGAGCTGCGCCCGTTGCCGTACGCCGAGGCCGGATACGGCTTCCCCGAGTCCGGCCAGACCATCGTCAACGTGACCAACGGCAAGCTGATCCGGCTGCTGGTCGACGACGAGCCCCTCGACGTCCGCTACGGCGAGCTCCTCTCCCACGAGCGGATCCTCGACATGCGCGCCGGCACCCTGCACCGGGAGCTGCACTGGCGCTCGCCGGCCGGCCGCGAGGTCAAGGTGCGCAGCACCCGGCTGGTCTCGTTCACCCAGCGGTCGGTGGCCTTGATCAACTACGAGGTCGAGGCGATGGACGCCCCGCTGCGGTTGATCGTCCAGTCGGAGCTGGTCGCGAACGAGACGTTGCCCGCGCAGAGCCGCGACCCCCGGGTCGCGGCGGTGCTCGAATCGCCGTTGCAGGCCGAGGAGGAGCTGACCACCGACGACGGCGGGCTGCTCCTGCACCGGACCAAGGTCTCCGGGCTCCGGGTCGCCGCCGCGATGGACCACGAGGTGTACGGGCCCGACCGCACGACCATCGAGTCCGAAGGGTACGAGGACTGGGTCCGCACCACTATCGGCTGCGTGCTCCGGCCGGGCGAGAAGCTGCGGGTGGTCAAGTACCTGACGTACGGCTGGTCCAGCCGCCGGTCGTTGCCGGCGCTGCGCGACCAGGTCGGCGCGGCGTTGGCCGCCGCTCGGCTGGACGGCTGGGACGGGCTCTGCCGCGACCAGCGGACCTACCTCGACGAGTTCTGGGACGCGGCGGACGTGCGCGTCGAGGGCGACCCGGAGGTCCAGCAGGCGGTGCGCTTCGGGCTGTTCCACGTGCTCCAGGCCGGTGCGCGGGCCGAGCGGCGCCCGATCTCGGCCAAGGGGCTCACCGGCCCCGGGTACGACGGGCACGCCTTCTGGGACACCGAGATGTTCGTCCTGCCGGTGCTCACGTACACCCAGCCGAGCGCGGTCCGCGACGCGCTGCACTGGCGGCACGCGACCCTCGACTCGGCCCGGGAACGCGCCCAGACGTTGAACCTGGAGGGCGCGGCCTTCCCCTGGCGGACGATCGAGGGCCCCGAGTCCTCCGGCTACTGGCCGGCGGGGACCGCCGCGTTCCACATCGCCGCCGACATCGCCGACGCGCTGCGCCGCTACGTGCTGGTCACCGGGGACGACCAGCTGGAGCGTGAGATCGGCGTGGAGCTGCTGGTGGAGACCGCCCGGCTGTGGCGTTCGCTCGGCCACCACGACCGGCACGGCAAGTTCCACATCGACGGGGTGACCGGGCCGGACGAGTACACGGCGGTCAAGAACGACAACATCTACACCAACCTGATGGCGCAGCGGAACCTGCTCGCCGCCGCCGAGGCGGTGAACCGTTACCACGACGAGGCACAGAGCCTCGGCGTCACCGACGAGGAGGCGGCGGGCTGGCGGGACGCGGCGACCGACATGCACCTGCCGTACGACGACGACGTCGACGTGCACCAGCAGGTGGAGGGATTCACCCGGCTCCAGGAGTGGGACTTCGCGCACACCCCGGCGGAGAAGTACCCGCTGCTGCTGCACTACCCGTACTTCGACCTGTACCGCAAGCAGGTCGTCAAGCAGTCGGACCTGGTGCTGGCCATGCACTGGCGGGGGGATGCGTTCACCCCGGAGGAGAAGCTGCGCAACTTCCTCTACTACGAACGGCGTACGGTGCGGGACTCGTCCCTCTCGGCCTGCACGCAGGCGGTGCTCGCCGCCGAGGTCGGCCATCCGGAGCTGGCGCACAGCTACCTGCGCGAGGCCGCGCTGATGGACCTGCACGACCTGAACGAGAACACCCGCGACGGCGTGCACATGGCCTCGCTCGCGGGCGCCTGGATCGCTCTGGTGGCCGGGTTCGGCGGGCTGCGCGACCACGACGGCACGCTCTCCTTCACGCCCCGACTCTCCAGCAGGCTGAGCCGCCTGGAGTTCTCGCTCCTCTGGCGGGGCCGGCGGCTGCGGGTGGACGTACGGCCGCACCAGACCACGTACGCGCTGCGCCACGCCGACCCGGACGACGTGATCGAGCTTCGCCACCACGGTGAGACGATCCAGGTCACCTGCGACGAACCGGTGACCGTGCCGGTTCCCCCGGCGCATCCCACCGGACCTGCCCCGGAGCACCCGCCCGGGCGGTCACCGCTGCTCCGACTGCCGGAGCGCGAACAGTGAACGCGCGGTCGGGGCGGGACACCGCCCGCCCCGACCGCCGTGCACAGGTCAGAAACGCTCACCCGTCGAGGGGCGGCCCCCGGCGTCGCGCGGTGCCATCGTCCGGGGATCGTCGGCCGTACGCGCGTGGGCGGCGTCGTCCGCCCAGTCCTTGTTGCGCTCGGCCGACCGTAGCCGGCTCTCCTCCTCGGACCTCTGCTTGCGCCGGGACGCCTGTTGCTGCCGGGACGTCTGCCGCTGCTGGGCCATGGTGATCCTCGCGATCCGTCGGGGCGCGGCTGCGCCGACACGGTCTGCGGTCGATGGTCGGCTACCCGGCGCGCCGGTCGGCAAACGCCGGGCCGGACCGCCGGGGCGGCGCCGCCCGTGGTCCGCGAGACCGCGCGCCGCGGCACGCTTGCCCCGCACCGGGCGGGGTAAGACGTTCCCCGCCCGGTTGCAGGGGCCGGCGGGTGGAGGGCAGGGGCATGGACGTGCGGAGCAGCGAGGTGACGATTCCGGTCGGCGACGCGCGACTCGTGGCCGACGTCGTCCTCCCGAGCGATCCGGTCGGGGTCGTGCTCTTCGCCCACGGAAGCGGCAGCTCCCGGCACAGTCCCCGCAACACGGCCGTGGCCCGCGTGCTCAACGGCGAGGCGCTCGGCACCGTGCTGATCGACCTGCTCACACCGGCCGAGGACGCGGTCGACGCCCGGACGGCCGAACTGCGCTTCAACATCCCACTGCTCGCCGAGCGGCTGGCCGCGATCGTCGACTGGCTGGGCGCCGAGCAGTCGACACGCGGCCTGCCGGTCGGCCTCTTCGGTGCGAGTACGGGCGCGGCGGCGGCGCTGGTCAGCGCGGCGGCCCGGCCCGCGAAGGTGAGTGCGGTGGTCTCCCGGGGCGGCCGACCGGACCTGGCCAGCTCCGCGCTCTCCGACGTACGCGCCCCGACGCTGCTGCTCGTCGGCGGCCTCGACGACGAGGTGATCGCCCTGAACGAGCAGGCACGCGGCCTGCTGACCGGCACGGTCGAGCTGCGCATCGTGCCCGGTGCCACCCACCTCTTCGAGGAGCCCGGCACCCTTGAGCAGGTCACCGCGGCGGCCGCCGAATGGTTCACCACCCACCTCTCCCGTTGACCCCCGTTTGCCGTCGACGCCGCGGGGAAGGCATCAGGTTCGATGCCCGAACCGGGGAGGTACCCATGGGTGACTTCATGGACAAGGCCAAGGACTTCGCCGACAAGCACGACAAGCAGGTCGACCAGGGGCTGGAAAAGGGTGGTGAGATGGCCGACAAGCGCACCGGCGGCAAGTACGACGACCGGATCGACAAGGCCGTCGACCGGGCGCAGGCGCGTACCGGTGAGGGTGACCAGGTGCGTTGACCGGAACACCGGTTCCCGGGTGGCCGTGCACCGGTCGCCCGGGAACGTCCGGTCCGGCGCGACCCGTCGCCCGGCGTGCGGCCGCGAAGCCACCGCGCCGGACGATTCACCCGTCCCGGGTGGGGTAACTACCGTCATGACCGACGACCGCGCCGAGCAGGAGCCCGAACGGTCGCCCGTGAGCGCGGCCGCTGAACGGGGCGGCCGGCACCTGGCCCGCGCCCGGCACGTCGGCGGTGAGGCCGGCAAGGCACGCCTGCGCCAGCTGGAGATCATTTTCGTGATCGCGGTGCAGGCCGGGCTCGCCGCCGCGCTCGCCTCCCTCATCGCGGAGGAGCTCTTCGGCCGTGGCATGCACGTCTTCGCCCCGGCGGCGGCGGTCGCCACCATCGCCAGCGCGATCGGTCAACGCGCCCGCCGCACCTTCGAGCTGCTGGCCGGGGTGGGGCTCGGCATCGTCGTCGGCGACCTGCTCCGCTACTCCCTCGGCACCGGCGCCTGGCAGACCGGGCTGGTGGTGGGTTTCGCGATCGTGATCGCGCTGCTGGTGGCGGGGCGGGGTGGGGCGCTGGTCGGCCAGGCGGGTGGTACCGCCGTCCTGATCTCCACGCTGATGCCCGCGGAGGGCCGGCTGGAGCTGCCCCGGATCTTCGACGCGCTGATCGGGGGCGTCGTCGGCCTGGTGGTCGTCGTGCTGCTGCTGCCCGTCAACCCGATACGGGTGCTGGACCGGGCGGCGACGCCCGTCTTCGCGGCGGTCGCGGACCAGCTCGACGAGATCGCCGCCGCCCTTCGCCAGCGCGACGCGGACCGGTCGATCCGGTCCCTGGAGCGGGTGCGCGGCCTCGAGGGCGACATCGGCCGGTTGAACGAGGCGCTCAGCGGGGCGGAGGAGGTGGTCACCCTGGCACCGGCACGCTGGCACCGCCGGGCGGTGTTCCACAAGTACGCCCGCAGCCTCACCCACGTCGAACGAGTGGTGATCAACGTACGGGTCATGGCGAGACGCTCCGCGACGGCCATCCAGTACGACGAACCCATTCCGGACGAGCTGCCCGCCGCCGTCGCGCGGCTCTCCGAGGCCGTGCGGACGATGCGGGAGGAGTGCCGGCAGGGGGAGAAGCCCGAGCGGACCAGGGCGCTGATCCTGGAGACCGCCGACCTCGCGGGTCGGGCGTGGGCGCAGGGCGTCCGCTCGTTCGGCGACACGCTCACCACCGACCTCCGCGCCAGCGCCAGCGACCTGATGCGGGCCACCGGCTACGAGCCCGCCGAGGCGAACCGGCTGGTGCGTACGGCCGCGGGCGCGGGCCAGCGGGCGATCCGCCCGTTGGTGCATCGCCGGCTGCAACGGGCCGCCCGGCGGACCTTCTCCACCAGGACCGTACGGCTGGCCCGTAAGGCGTCGCTGCGTCCCCGCAGGGACCGCACCCGGACGACGAGAAGCGCCGGGCGCCCCCGTAGGAGCAGCCCGGCGCGGTGAAGCTCGGGTCAGGCGGAGTAGCCGCGCGACGCGATCCAGTTCGCGACCTTGGCGAGCGGCATCCAGTACTCGTTGTCGGCCGGATCGGCCGGGTCGGCGATCCGGATGCTCTCCCCGCCGTCGCGGTAGCCGATGAGGGTCACGTAGTGCCCACCCTCGTACGAGTGCGGGTTGCCGATCTCGTCGACAGCCGTGCCCTTGACGTTGGCCACCACCGGACGGCCGTCGTCCAGCGCCTTCGTCACGTCGTCACGGAGACGCTCCACCTCGGCCGGCTTGGCCACGGAGTCCGGAATCTCCGCGGTCTTGTACTTGCCGCCGGTCAGCTGGTTCAGCACCCGGGTGGTGTCCAGCGCGGACGGGGTGCCCGCCTCGGTGGTGCCGAGCAGCGCGGCGACGTCGTCCTGCGAGATCTGCTTGCCCTGCGCGGAGAGCGCGATCCGCGTCGCGGCCGGTCCGCAGTAGAAGAAGTTCGGCTGGGCCTGGTAGTCCACGTTCACCAGGCGCTCGGACCGTCGGTCGTGGCCACCCTTGTCGGCCTGCGCGGACGTCGTCGGGCCGGTCTGGACCGGGGCGGCGTGGGCAGCCACCGCCGGGCCCAGCGCGCACCCGCCGGCGACCAGCAGGCCGGCGACGGAGAGGCCACTGCGTTGGATGATCGGGTTCATGAAGTCGGGCTCCAATCGGGGGTTGCCGCCTCCGGTGGAGGCGTAAGCACCAGGACAGGGCGCTCGGCTCTTCTGCGGGCGACCCCGGGTCGTCGGACGGCCCCGGGGCACCGGGGATGTAACGGCCCTGCTCCGGCCGGCATTCCGGTGGCCGATGCCGGGGTGAGGGCGTCGCGACCAGGTGCAACGGCGGCGGTGACAGGGGGATTCCGGCGGGCGGAGGCGCGGTGACGTGGTGCATGTCGCGAGGCCCGGCGGAACAATCCGGGGCCCGGTCCGCCGGAACGATCCGGGGCGTGGTCCGCCGCCGTGGGTTCCGCGGACCGGCTCGGGCGGCGGGTGACCGGTGGGATCGGTCAAACAGCCACAGACGTCACAAACTGCCCAGAATCCGGGTGACCGTGACTTCCAGAACCACCCGCTCCGGGTTCGGGCGCGGGGTGCGGTAACGCTCCGCGTACCGCCGCTCCGCCTCGGCCACCGCCGGGGGATCCGTCCGTACGACCGCCCGCCCCTCGATGGTGAGCCACCGGCGGCCGTCGACGTGGCAGAGCGCCACCGGCGCGCCCAGAGCCCCCGCGGCGGCGACGTGCCGGGCCTTGCGGGAGGCGGCGGAGGTGATCACCCGGGCGAGGCCGGAGGCCGGGTCCAGGGTCACCCCGACGGGCACCACGTGCGGGGTACCGTCCGGGCGGAGCGTGGTGAGCGTGGCGAGATGCCGCTCCCGGCAGAAGGCGGCCACCCGATCGTCACGTACGTCCAACAGGTGTGCACCCGGCATGTCCGTCCCCCGTCCTCCACCGTCGACCGATCATGGCACGGGCCGGCGGTCCTGCCCGGGACCCGGGGGCAGGTACGGCTGGCCCGGCAGCCGGCGGGCGGCCTCCCGGTGCTTCTGGACCAGCCGGGTGAGATAGATCAGGGTGCCGGCGAGGATGCCCATGTCGTCCAGGTAGATGGGGTCGGGCAGCAGGTCGACCGGGAAGATCGTGTAGAGCAGCGCCCCGTAGAGGGCCACCTTGCCGCTGGCGCCGAGCGAGGTCAGCAGCCGGTGAGTCCGTACCACCCGGACGGCCAGCACCACGGCGCCGACCAGCGTCGCGAGCAGCACGACACCGGCGATGACGAGGACGACGATCCACGCTTCGCGCGACATGCGGTCACGCTAACCCAATCCGGCGACGTCCACGCCGTCCGAGTGCGACAGTCGGCGCCGGGCCCCGGTCAGTACGCCGGCACGGCCGCCCGCCCCCGGGCCACTACCTGGTTCTCCCGCGTCTGCTGCTCCACCGGCCGGGCGACCTCGCTGAGCGGCAGCACGGACTCGGCGTCCTCTGCCCGGCGCCCGGTGGCCGCGAACGCCTCCTCCCGCAGGCTGCGGGCGGCCGCGACGGCCCGCTCGACCTCCCGCCACGCGATCTGCTCCTGCTCGCGCGCCGCCTGGTGCCGGGCGAGGAGGTTGTCCCGTACCGCCCGTCGCAGCACCAGCTCCTGCTCCACCGGGTGCAGTCGCGGATCCCAGCCGTTGCGGTGCGCGAACACGTCGCTGAGCTGCTCGACGGAGAGTTCCCGCTGCCAGTACGCGTCGAGCGCGGCGCGGTGCAGGAAGCGCTCGCGGTCGACGTACTCGGCAGGCGTGCGGGCGGTGCGCGGCAGCGGCATGGCGGCGGCGGCGCCCAGCCGTCGGACGTCCGCCTCGGCCGCCTCGTACGCCTGCCAGGCCGCCTCGACCGCGTCCTGGGCGGCGAGCCACTCCGCCCGCCGCCGCTCCGCGGTCGTGGTGGCGCGCTCCGCGGCGACGGCCACCTCCTGCGAGTAGCGGGTCCGCTCCCGCTCCTCCTCGGCGAGTTCGAGTGGGGCCGGCATGGCCGCGCGCCGGATCCGGGTGGCGGCGCCGATCGCGAGCAGGCCCGGCCGGAGCAGCAGGGCGGCGACGACGACGCCCACGACGGCGAGCAGGCTCAGCCAGATCACGGCGGCGCGGGGCACGTCGGGCAGGACGGCGGAGAGGACGGTCTGCATCATCTGCACCTCGTGGTCGGTTTGTCGGAAGTAGACGATCTGACCCGCTGGTGGGCGGAGGGACGGTCGGGTGGCGGGGGCCGTCCGCCGTTACGTACCCCGTTCCGGGACGTGGGTCGCTCGGCGGCGCGAAGGCCACGGCGGGCATCCGGTGTACGGGCTCGACGGCCGAGCCGGGCAGCGGACCGGTCGGGGCCGCTACGGGCCGGAGGCGCGAACGGCGCGGGCCAGGGCGGGCCGTCGGTGCCGGGGCGGAGTGGCCCTCGGTCAGGCGAGCGGTGGGCCGCGGCGACCCGGCGCGGCGCGGCCGGCGTCGACGGCCGGGCGGGCCTCGGGTGTCGCCGTCAGGGTGCCGGCGGCCGGGGCGGCGAGGCTCGGCC
>NZ_SMKG01000103.1 GCF_004348525.1 Micromonospora sp. 15K316
GAGGGGGAGCGTTGCCGGGCGGGGTCAGGCCGGGCGGGCGATGATCCGAGGGTGGCATCTCGTGAGATCGAAGTCATAGCACCGGCCGGCGGGCCACTGCGGCGGCAGTTGCGGGCGACCGCGCCGGTCCAGCTCGACGCCGTCCACCCCCGGTCCACGCCGGGGCTGCCGGACGGGGCGGTGACCGGCCGGCGCCCGAAGGCCTGGGCCCGGGCCCAGGTGCGGCTCGTCGGGGCCGAGCTGGGCCGGCAGCAGGAGATGCTCTACGCGGAGGCGAAGGCGGCCGGGGCCACGTCGGCCCGCACGGGTGCGCCGCGCGGCGGCCGGGGTGCTCTGGCGCGGCGGGTGCTGCTGGTGCTCCAGGCGATGGACTGCGGCGGCAAGGACGGCGTGATCAAGCGGGTGGCCGGGGCCATGAACCCGCTCGGGTTGCACATCCGCTCCTTCGGCCCACCGACGCCGGAGGAGCTGCGGCACGACTTCCTGTGGCGGATCCGGCGGGCGTTGCCGGCCCCCGGCTACCTGGGCGTCTTCAACCGCTCCCACTACGAGGACGTCCTGGCGGCCCGGGTCGAGGCGCTGGTGCCGGAGGCCACCTGGCGGGCCCGGTACGACGAGATCAACGCCTTCGAGCGCGAGTTGACCGAGGGGGGCGTGATCCTGGTCAAGGTCATGCTGCACATCTCCTACGCGGAGCAGGGCGAGCGGCTGCTCGACCGGCTCGACCAGCCGCGCAAGCACTGGAAGTACAGCCCGGCGGACGTGGACGCGCGGAGCCGGTGGAGCGACTACCAGGCCGCGTACGCCGAGGCGCTCAGCCGCTGCGGGACGGAGGCCGCGCCCTGGTTCGTGGTGCCCGCCGATCGGAAGTGGTACCGGGACTGGGCGGTGGCCCATCTGCTCCGGGAGACGTTCGACACCCTTCACCTCGGGTATCCGCCGGCCGGTTTCGACCCGGTACGGGAACGGGAACGGTTGTTGTCAGGGGGCGGCGGAGACGGGTGGGACGCCCGAGGTGAACGTCAGGTGAACGGGCGATGAATGCGGCCTGGCCAGGGGTGGGCCGGGAATTTCCCGCCGCCGACGTTCCCTAGCATTCCCAGGGCAGGCGTCCTGGCGGCGTCCGCCACCCTTCCACCGACACGACGAGGTCCGTGCTGTGAAGTTTTCCTTCCGCCCCACCGAGGGTGCCTTCTACGAGCTCTTCACCAGGGCCGCGCAGAACCTGGTCCGGGGTACCGAGCTGCTCAACGAGCTGGCTCTCCCCGGGGTCGAGGTGCAGTCGGTCAGCGAGCGGTTGACCGAGGTGGAGCACGACAGCGACCAGATCACCCACGAGCTGTACAAGAAGATCAACTCTACCTTCATCACCCCGTTCGACCGGGAGGACATCTACCGGCTCGGCTCGCTGCTCGACGACGTGATGGACCACCTGGAGGCGGTGGGGAACCTCCTCTACCTCTACGGCCTCACGAAGCTGCCGTCGCTGCCCCGGGAGATGCACGAGCTGGTCAACGTGCTCGACCAGCAGGCGAAGCTGACCGCCGAGGCGATGCCCCGGCTCAAGTCGATGAAGGATCTCGAGGACTACTGGATCGAGTGCAACCGGCTGGAGAACGACGGTGACCAGGCGTACCGGATGCTGCTCGTCCGACTCTTCTCCGGCGAGTACGACGCGTTGACCGTGCTGAAGATGAAGGAGGTCGCCGACGAGCTGGAAGCCGCGTGCGACGCCTTCGAGCACGTGGCCAACACAGTCGAGACGATCGCGGTCAAGGAGTCCTGAGCCTGTGACACCCGAACTCATCGCCGTACTGGCGGTGATCGCGGCTGCCCTGGTGTTCGACTACACCAACGGTTTCCACGACGCCGCCAACGCGATCGCGACGAGCGTCTCCACCCGGGCGCTGACTCCCCGGGTCGCCCTCCTGCTGGCCGCGGTCGGCAACTTCGTCGGGGCCCACTTCGGCGCGGGCGTGGCGAAGACGGTCGGCGACGGCCTGGTCACCCTCCCCACCGGCGTGGGGAGCCTCGGGGTCGTCTTCGCCGGCGTGCTCGGCGCGATCTGCTGGAACCTCATCACCTGGTACTTCGGCCTGCCGTCGTCCTCCTCGCACGCGCTCTTCGGTGGTCTGGTCGGCGCCACCCTCCTCGCCGCCGGGGGCGTGGTCCAGTGGATGAACATCGTCGAGAAGGTCATCCTGCCGATGGTGCTTTCGCCGATCGTCGGCCTCACGCTCGGCTACCTGGTGATGCTCGCGATCCTCTGGCTGTTCCGGAAGGGCCAGCCGGGCAAGCTGAACCGGGGCTTCCGTTGGGCGCAGACCGCGTCCGCGGCGGCCATGTCGGTCGGCCACGGCATGCAGGACGCCGCCAAGACCATGGGCATCGTGGTGCTCGCCCTCTACACGGGTGGCTTCCAGGAGAGCAAGACGCACATCCCCGGCTGGGTCTTCTGGACCTCGGCGACCATGCTGGCGCTCGGCACGTACGCGGGCGGCTGGCGGATCATCCGTACCCTCGGCCGCAAGATCATCGACCTGGGTCCGCCGGAGGGCTTCGCGGCCGAGACGGTGGCCAGCGCGGTGCTCTACTTCAACGCCCTGGTGCTCAAGGCGCCGATCTCCACGACACACACGATCACCTCGGCGATCATGGGTGTGGGCGCGACGAAGCGGCTCTCCGCGGTTCGCTGGAACGTCGCGGGCAACATCGTGCTCGCCTGGATCATCACGTTCCCGGCCGCGGCACTGATCGCCTGCATCACGTATCTGGTGGTGCGCCCGCTCTTCGGCTGAGCCCGCGGCTCGCCCAGGAGCCCGGCATCCGGAGCCCGGCTCCGGACGAGACAGGTGGGCAGAGGGCCCCGGTCACCGCGGCGACGGCGACCGGGGCCCCTGGCTATGCGTCGTAGTCGACGCCGATCTGGCCGCGGATGGTGTCGAGCAGGGTCATCACCTCGAGAGTGGTGGAGTGCGGCACCAGGGGGCTCTCCAGCAGCCCTTCGGCCAGGCAGCGCTGCACCTCGATCGCCTCGTACTGGTAACCCCCGCCGGGCACCTCCGCCGAGATGGTCTCCGGCTCGGCGCCGGCCCGGTGCAGGGTCAGCGAGTCGGGCCGGAAGAACGGCGCCGGCAGGTCGATCCGGCCGGTGGTGCCGGTGACCGAGGCGACCAGCGGGGTGGCCCCGATGATGCCGCAGCTGAGCGTCGCGACCGCGCCCGAGTCGTAGCCGAGGACGACGCCGGTGTTCTCGTCCACGCCCTCCGGGCCGATCTTGGCCCAGGACCGGATGTGCTGGGGCACGCCGAGCAGCAGGTGCGCCAGGCTGATCGGGTAGATGCCCAGGTCGAGCAGGGCGCCGCCGCCCAACACGCGGGCGCGCATCCGGTGCTCGGGCGGGAACGGACCGGGCACGCCGAAGTCGGCCTGCACACTGGTCACGGTGCCGATCGCACCCTCGGCGATCAGCTCGACCAGGCGCAGGATCAGCGGGTTGGTCCGCATCCACATGGCCTCCATGAGGAAGACCCCGGCGGCGCGGGCGGTCTCGACGAGCTCCCTGCTGCTCGCCGCGTCCAGCGTGAACGGCTTCTCCAGCAGCACCGCCCGACCGGCCGAGAGGCAGGTCATGGCGGCCGCGTGGTGGGCGGAGTGCGGCGTCGCCACGTACACGACGTCGACCTCCGGGTCCGCGGCCAGCTCCGCCCAGGAGCCGTAGGCGCGCGGTACCCGGTGCTTCTCCGCGAAGAGCTGCGCGCTCTCCGGCGTACGCGACGCCACCGCGACCAGCTCGGCGTCCGGCACCAGCCGGAGGTCCTCGACGAAGCGAGCGGCGATGTGGCCGGTGGCCAGAATGCCCCAACGAGTCATGGCAGCAACGCTAGTCCAGGCAGGTGAACGGTCGATCATGCTCTCCCGGCGCCGCGACTAGGCTCACGGCATGACGATCGACCCCGCCGGCTTCCCCGCACCGCCGGCCCTGGTGGAGCACGCCCGGCGGTTCCGTGCCGAGGGCGGTGTGCCGGCGGCGCCCCGGGTGGCCGCCACCGTGCTGCTGCTCCGTCCGGCCGGCGCCGGCTTCGAGGTCTACCTGATCCGGCGGGTCGCCGCGATGGCCTTCGGCGGGATGTACGCCTTTCCCGGCGGCGGGGTGGACCGGTCGGACTCCGAGGCCCACCTGGACTGGGCCGGCCCGGCGCCGGCCGAGTGGGGCGAGCGGCTGGGGCTCGCGCCCGACGCCGCGCAGGCGGTGGTCTGCGCGGCGGCCCGCGAGGTCTTCGAGGAGGCCGGGGTGCTGCTCGCCGGCGCGGATCCGGCGAGCGTCCTCGGCGACGTGAGCGGGGACGAGTGGGAGACCGCCCGGGTGGCCCTGGAACAGCGCGAGGTGGGCTTCGCGCAGTTGCTCGCCGATCGCCGGCTCACCCTCCGCTCCGACCTGCTGCTGCCCTGGAGCCGCTGGATCACGCCGGAGTTCGAGCCGCGCCGCTTCGACACGTACTTCTTCGTGGCCCTGCTGCCCGAGGGGCAGCGGACCCGGGACGTCTCCCGCGAGGCCGACCGGACGCTCTGGCTCCCGCCGGCGGAGGCCCGGGCCCGGGCCGAGGCGGGTGAGCTGAACATGTTGCCGCCGACCCTCGTGACGCTGGGGCAGGTGGCCGCGGCGGGCGATCTGGCCGGGGTGGCGCGCGCCGCCGCCGACCGGGACGCGGCGACGCCGGTCACCCCGCGCCTGGACGATCCCGAGGGCGGCGAACCGCGCTTCCGGCTGCGCTGACCGTACGGAAGAGGGTGGCCGCCCCCTGGGGGACGACCACCCTCTTCGTCATCCGCGCCGCCCGTGCGGGGCGACGTCGACGGCCGGCTCAGCCGAAGCGGCCGGTGATGTAGTCCTCGGTCTTCTTCTGGCTCGGGTTGCTGAAGATCTTCTGGGTGTTGTCGTACTCGATGAGGCGGCCGGGGTCGCCGGTCTTCTCGATCGAGAAGAAGGCCGTACGGTCCGAGACCCGGGCGGCCTGCTGCATGTTGTGCGTGACGATGATGATGGTGAACTTGTCCTTGAGCTGGAACATCAGGTCCTCGATGGCCAGCGTGGAGATCGGGTCGAGCGCCGAGCAGGGCTCGTCCATCAGGACCACTTGGGGCTCGACCGCGATCGTCCGGGCGATGCAGAGCCGCTGCTGCTGACCGCCGGAGAGGCCGGCGCCGGGCTTGCCGAGCCGGTCCATGACCTCGTCCCAGAGGTTCGCGGAGCGCAGCGCCTTCTCGGCGGCCTCGTCGAGGATCGACTTCTTCCGTACGCCGTTGAGGCGCAGCCCCGCCACCACGTTCTCGTAGATGCTCATGGTGGGGAACGGGTTGGGCCGCTGGAAGACCATTCCGATCATGCGCCGGACGGCGGTCACGTCGACGTCCCGGTCGTAGATGTCCTGGTCGTCAATGGTGAGGCTGCCCTCGACCCGGGCACCGGGGAGCACCTCGTGCATCCGGTTGATCGAGCGGAGGAAGGTCGACTTGCCGCAGCCGGACGGGCCGATCAGGGCGGTGACCGTCTTCGGCTCGACGGTGATGTTGATGTTCTCGATCGCCTTGAAGGCGCCGTAGTAGGCGGTGACGTTCGAGGCTTCGATGCGCTTGGCCATGGTGGTGGTACCTCCGAAGTTCATCGGCCGAGCCGGTTACGACGGGCCAGCAGCTTCGCCGCGATCGTCAGGATCAGGACGAGGGCTACCAGGGTGAGGGCCGCGGCCCACGCCCGGGCGGGGGCGTACCGCGACGCGTCGCCGGCCTGCTGGTAGACGAAGAGCGCAAGCGACGACTGGTTGTTCTCGAACGGGTTGAAGTTGATCGCCGCGCCACCGCCGGCGACGAGCAGCACCGGCGCGGTCTCGCCGGCCGCACGGGCGACGGCGAGCATCACGCCGGTCACGATGCCCGGCAACGCGGTCGGCAGCACGACCCGCAGGATGGTCTTCCACTTCGGCACGCCGAGGGCGTACGCGCCCTCGCGCAGCGGAGCCGGAACGAGGCGGAGCATCTCCTCGGTGGAGCGCACCACCGTGGGGAGCATCAGCACGCTCAGCGCGAGCGCGGCGGCGAAGCCGGAGAAGCTGGGTCGGCCGTCGTTGAACCACGGCGAGACGATCAGCACCCAGAAGGCGAGCACGAAGAGACCGGAGACGATCGACGGGATGCCGGTCATGACGTCGACGAAGAAGCGGATCGCGAAGGCGAACTTGCCCCGGCCGTACTCGACGATGTAGATGGCGCAGAGGATGCCGAGCGGGACGGAGATCAGGGCGGCGACGCCGACCTGTTCCAGGGTGCCGATGATGGCGTGGTAGGCGCCACCGTTCGGGTCCCGGGCCCCGATGTTGTTCATCGAGGTGAGGAAGAAGTCGCCGTCGAGCCGCTCGACGCCCTTGCTGATCAGCGTCCAGGCCACCGACGCCAGCGGCAGGACGGCGAGCACGAACGCCGAGTGGATCAGTGCGCTCCAGGTGCGGTTGCGGGCCGCCCGCCGCCCCTCGACGGCGTTCGCCGCGACGAAGAGCCCGACCAGGTAGAGCAGCGCGCCGAGGACGACCACGAGCACCGGGCCGCCGATGCCGGCGCCGTACACCACGACGGCGGCGACCAGCAGCGCGGCGAGCGCGATGGCCGGTGCGGCGTACCGGGGGAGTCGCTTCGCCCGCAGGGTGTCCGGCTGGGCGGCCGGGCGGGGGCGGTGGCTGGTGACGGTGGTGGTCATGCGGCCGACTCCGTGAACTCTCGCCGGCGGTAGATGATCACCCGCGCGGTGATGTTGACGATCAGCGTGATCGCGAAGAGCACCAGGCCGGAGGCGATGAGCGCGCCCCGTCCGGTCTCGTTCGCCTCGCCGAACGTGTTGGCGATGTTCGCGGCGATGCTGTTACCGCCGTTCTCGATCAGGTTGAACGAGATGTTGAAGGTGATGCCGAGGGTCATCGCGAGCGCGATGGTCTCGCCGAGCGCGCGACCCAGGCCGAGCATGACCGCGGCGATGATGCCGGGACGGCCGTACGGCAGCACCGCGGTCCGCAGCATCTCCCAGCGGGTGGCGCCCAGGGCGAGGGCGGCCTCCTCGTTGGCGGTCGGGGTCTGTAGGAACACCTCGCGGGAGAGCGAGGTGATGATCGGCAGCACCATGATCGCGAGTACCAGCGAGCCGAGCAGGATCGACTTGCCGAACGGGCCCTCGCCGCCGAAGAGCGGGATCCAGCTGAAGTACTTGTTCAACCAGATCGAGAAGTCGTGCACCGGCCGTAGGAAGATCTCCCGGCCCCAGAGGCCGAAGACCACGCTGGGTACGGCGGCGAGCAGGTCGATCAGGAAGCCGAGGGTGGTGCCGACCCGGCGTGGCGCGTAGTGGGAGAGGTAGAGCGCGATGCCCAGGGCGACCGGCACCGCCACCAGCAGCGCGAGGGCGGCGGTGAGGACGGTGCCGAAGGCGAGAGCGCCGATGCCGAACTTCGGCTCCGCGTCGTTCGGGAACCAGCCTTCGAAGGTCCAGAAGTTCTCGGTGTCGGCGCGCAGTGCCGGCACCGCCTTCGCGACCAGGAAGACCGCGATCGCTGCGATGATGACCAGGACCACTGTGCCTGCGGCCAGCGTGAGGCCCCGGAAGGCTCGCTCGGCGCCGAACGCCCGGGCCCGCGGCAACGCGCCGCCGCCGCCCAGCCCGGTGCCGCCCGGGGTACGGGTGCTGACTGGTGCCTCGGCCACACGCGCCGAGGCACCGGTGGGACGCTCGTGACCTTCAGTCACGCGGGTCCCGCCGGTGCCGGCGTCGGCCGAGCGGTGGGGGGTTTCACCCATCTGCTCGCTCGATTCGATTGCGGAGGTGGTGTGTCAGGTCAGGAGATGTTCTTGACGGCGGCCTCGACCTTGGTGCGGACGGTCTCCGGCAGCGGGGCGTAGCCGAGCTCGGTAAGCGAGTTCTGGCCCTCGGCGCTGGCGGCGTAGCTCAGCAGACCCTTGACCAGCGGCAGCTTGTCGGCGGCGAGACCCTTGCTGCAGACGATCTCGTAGGTCGCCAGGACGATCGGGTAGGCCCCGGCCTCCTTGGTGTTGTAGTCGATCGACAGCTTCAGGTCGTCGCCCTGACCGGCGATCGTGGCGCCGGCGATGGTCTTGCCGGCCGACTCGGCGGTCAGCGCCGCGAACTCGCCCGCACCGTTACCGACCTTGGCCATCTTGAGGCCGCCGTTCTCGGCGTACGACCACTCGACGTAGCCGATGGTGCCGGCCTGGCCCTTGATGGCGCTGGCCACGCCGTCCGACTTCGCGGCACCGGTGCCACCCGGGGCCTTCCACTCCTTGGCCTTGCCGAAGGTCCAGTCGGCCTCGGCGGTCTTGCTCAGAAAGTCGGTGAAGTTGTCGGTGGTGCCGGAGGAGTCCGAGCGGTGCACTGCGTTGATGGCGGTCGACGGCAGCGTGACACCGGGGTTGTCGGCCTTGATGGCCGCGTCGTCCCACTTGGTCACCTTGCCGGCGAAGATCTTGGCCAGGGTGGCCGGCTTGAGCTGGAGGTTGTCCACGCCGTCGAGGTTGTAGGCGATGGCCACCGGGCCGATCACCATCGGCAGGTTGATGGCCTGGCCGCCGGGGCACTTGGCGTCGGCCTGCGGCTGCTCCTCCGGCTTCAGCGCGGAGTCGGAGCCGGCGAAGTCGGCGGTGCCGGCGATGAAGGCCTGGATGCCCGCGCCGGAGCCGCTGGGCTCATAGTTGATCTTAGCGTCGGTGCACTTCTGCTGGTACGCCTTGATCCACTCGTCCATGGCGTTTTTCTGGGCTGAAGAGCCCTGAGCGTTGATGGTGCCGGTCGCGCAGTCGGCCGCGGCGGCCGAGCCGGAGGCGCCGGTCGCGGGCTCGTTGTTGTCCGAGCCGCATGCGCTGAGAGCGAACGTCGCGGTAAGAGCGAGCGTGGCAATCGCGCCGAGCCGCTGGAGCTTCACCTGAGGGGTTTCCCTTCACGTCTGACTTGGCGCCCCGGTGTCGGCCCGGGGGGAACCGGCAGTGACCGGCCGATTCCACAAGTTAGGAGCGCCAGGTAGCCGGTTCGCCGGTCGCAAGTGAACGTGAGGTGAACAGGTCTGACAGACGAGGTGACCGCTCGCCGAGGGCGGGTTGTCCGTTAAGTGAACTCGCGGACGCGTGTCGGAAGTATGGCTATATTTCCGGTCGGCTGTTACTGCCCCGTGCCGAACCTGTTATCCCGGGGAGACCGGTCGGGGTGGGCGCGGCGGAGACCTGGCGGGTCAGTCCCGGTGGTAGTTCACGTGCGCCGACCAGGGCAGGAAGCCGAGCCGCTGGTAGAGAGCGACCGCCGGGCCGTTCGACTCGTCGACGTAGAGCATCACCCGGTCCAGCCCGCGCTGGTCCCGCAGGTACGCGAGGCCGGCCGCGGTCAGCACCCGGCCCAGACCACCGCGGTGCGCGGCGGGGTCCACCCCGAGCACGTAGACCTCGCCGATCCGGGCCGAGCCCGGGCGTTCGTGCACCTTCGTCCAGTGGAACCCGAGCAGGAGGCCGCTCGACTCCTCCACCGCGAGCAGGAAACCGGCGGCGTCGAACCACGGCTCGGCCAGCCGTACGCGCAGGTCGTCGGCGGTCCATCGGCCCTGTTCGGGATGCTCGGCGAAGGCTCGCGCGTTGAGCGCCAGCCAGGCGTCGTCGTCGACGCCGGGCCGGAAGGCGCGCACCGTCACGCCGTCGGGCAGGGCGGGCTCGGCCAGCGGGGCGGTCAGCGAGCGGCGCAGTTGCCAGAGCACCCGCGCCCGGGCGAAGCCGAGGTCGACCGCGAGCGCGGCGGCGGACGGGTGGTCGCCGTGCGCCCAGGCACGCAGCGGGCCGGTGGCCGCGGCCAGTGCGCCCCGGGCCAGGGCGCGGCCGGTGCCGCGCCGCCGGTGCCCGGGGCGCACCACCAGTTCGACTCCGACGCCGGCGCCCGGGTCGGTGGTGTCCAGGTGGGCGTACCCGGTCAGCGTCCCGTCGTCGGCCCGGGCCACCAGGTGCACAGCGGGCGCCTCGGGGTCCCGCAGGCGCAGCAGGGTGTGCTCGTCGAAGGGGTCGGCCCCGTCGGTGTCGCCGGCCGCGCGGGCCAGGGTCAGCACGTCGGCGATCTCCGCGGCGGAGAGCCGGTCGGCACGGGTCACCTGGTCGGGCGTGGGCTCGGCGCTGCTCATCCGTCCACCGTAGCCCGGCGCGTTCCGGCGGCCGCCGTCCCCCGTTGGGGTCGGCTCACGTCCGGTCGGTGGGCAGCGCCTCCAGCTCGAACCGCGCGGTCAGCTCCGGAAGGATCTGCCAGAGGGCTTCCACGGTGCCCTGCCGGTTCCCGCCCGCGTCGTGCATCAGCACCACCGAGCCCGGCTCGATCTGGGAGGTGACGGTCGCGGCGATTCGCGCGGCTCCGGGCGCCTGCCAGTCGGACGGGTCCACTGTCCAGTGCAGTGGCGTCATGCCGAGCGCGTTCGCCACGGAGACGACCGGGTAGGTCCAGGCGCCGCCGGGCTGCCGGTACCAGACGATCGGGGCGTCGGGGGCGGCGGCCCGGATGGCCCGGTTGGTGCGGAGCAGGTCGGCCCGGATGGCGTCCGGTGACCGCTTGCCGAGGGCGATGTCGTGGTTCCAGGAGTGGTTGCAGAGGGTGTGCCCGTCGGCGACGATCGCCCGGACCAGGTCGGGGTGGCTCTCCGCCATCTCGCCCACCACGCAGAAGGTGGCCCGGACGCCGAACTCGCGCAGCGCGTTGAGGACCTGCGGGGTGTACTGCGGATCCGGCCCGTCGTCGAAGGTCAGCGCGACCCGCTCGTCGCCGGTGGTGGTGTGCGCCCCGAAGAGGCTGTCGCCGGTGGCGTCGGTCGTCGACCCGTCCTGTCCGGCCTCGGACGGTGTGCTCCGGTCGCCGCCCTGGTCCGCCTGGTCGCTCTCGGTGGGTTCGACCGAGGGCTGGTCGGCGTAGTGGCCGCCGTTCAGGTCGCCGGTGACCCCGGTGGCGCTGTGCTGTGGTCGGTCCGGGATGAGGCTCCGGCCGAGCGCGTACGCCGAGCCGAGCAGTGCGGCCACCACCAGGACGGCGATCGCGGCCGCGCGTCCGGTCGAGCCGGGCCGCAGCAACTCTCCTACCCGGCCGTTTCGCCAGGTGCCGCCCCCGTTGGTCATCGCGCGTGCCACCATGCCTTTCGCCATCAATCAGGCAGTCAGAATAGATCCGACTATCGAGGCGAAAGGGGCATATGGGAAAAGCTTGGGAGGAGTTCGGGTCAGACCGGCAGCGGCGCGGGCTCCGACTCGGGCAGCGGACGCGCCGGCGGCACCACGAACTTGTAGCCCACCTGGCGGACCGTGCCGATCATCGACTCGTACTCCGAGCCGAGCTTGGCCCGCAGCCGCCGGACGTGCACGTCCACGGTGCGGGTGCCGCCGAAGTAGTCGTACCCCCAGACCTCGCGCAGGAGCTGGTCACGGGTGAACACCCGGCCCGGGTGCTGCGCCAGGAACTTCAGCAGCTCGAACTCCTTGTAGGTGAGGTCGAGCGGCCTTCCCTTGAGCTTCGCCGCGTAGGTGTCCGGATCGATCGTCAGCTCCCCGGCCCGGATCGAGCCGCCGGCGCCCGCTGCGGCGCTGGTGTGCCGCCCCACCGCCAGCCGTAGCCGCGCCTCCACCTCGGCCGGGCCCGCCGAGGCGAGGATGACGTCGTCGACGCCCCAGTCGGCGTTCAGCGCGATCAGCCCGGCCTCGGTGACCACCGCGACCAGGGGCACGCCGAGGCCGGTGGCGTGCAGCATCCGGCACGTCGCGCGCGCCTCGGTCAGCTCGGAACGGGCGTCCACCAGCACCGCGTCCGGGCTGGGACCGGAGACCAGGGTGCGTACGTCGCGCGGCGCGGTGCGTACCGAGTGCGGCAGCAGGTCGAGTGCCGGCAGCACGGTGGACGGCTCACCTGCGCGGGCGCCCACCAGCAGCAGGATCTCCACGATCACCTCCGTCCCGGCGGCCGGTCGGCCGCGCGCGACCAGCGACACTCCGGTCGAGGGGTGTGCTGAGAACTAGCGTGGGTCCCGGCGTCTCTGACGGGCGGGTAACGGCATGAGCCTAACCGATCGGTCTCCCCGCGCCCCCGGGTCGTTTCCCGTTTGTTCGCTTTGTCCGCGATCGGCGCTCGGGTTTTAACGTTGCCGAAACCGTGACCCCCGTACGGGCGGGCGGGGCCTCCGCTCCGCGCGGCCGGTCTGGCACGATCGGGGCGTGTTTCCCTCCACCTCGCCCGAGGCGGGTCGCGACCCGTGGTCCGACGAGCCCCGGCCCGGGCCGACCTACGGTCCGCCGCCGGAGCAACGTAGTGCGCCCGGCGCCGACGACGGCGAGCGCCGCGGGCGGCGCGGACCCCGCCGGATCCGGCGGGGCGGTGAGCCGGCACGCCGACCGGACGACGCGGCCGACGAGCCGGAGGAGGAGGAGATCCCGCCGGTCGAGGTCCGGCGACCGCTCTCCCTCGCCGTCGCGGGCTTCTCCGTACTGCTCGGGATCGGCCTGGTGCTCGGGGCGCAGACCTCCGGCCCGGGGCACCGGCTGCCCTTCGCGATCATCATCCTCGGCGTCCAGCTGCTCTTCGTGCTCGCCTGGACGATGGCCATGCGCCCGCCCGCGCTGCTGCTCGTCGCGCTGGTCAGCGTCGGCGTGGCGGTGGCGGCCGACGTGGCGGCGGTGCAGTCGGAGGTCGCCGGGCTGGCGCCGCTCGGCTACGTCGCGGCCGGCGGCTTCCTCCTCGGCGTGCTCGGTCAGCTGGTACGCCGGGTCGACCGGGTCCGGGTCACCGACTCGCTCGGCAGCACCCTGCTGATCGTGGTGGGCGTGGTCGCCTTCGGCACGCTCATCGTGCTGAGCCGGGTCCCCGCGGGCACCCAGGCCATCACCGTCTGCCTGACCGCCAGCGGCGTCGCGCTCACCGTCGCCCGGGCCGTCGACGCGGTGGCGCCCTGGCCGCGGCTCGCCCCGCAGGTGCCTCGTGGCGCCGCCGGCGTGGTCGGCGGCGCGATGGTCGGCACGCTGGTCAGCGCGGTGCTCGGCAGCTACCTCGTGGCCCCCTTCACGCCGACCAAGGCCGCGATCATCGGTCTGGTCGCGGCGGTCGCCGCAGTGCTGGCCGATCTCGCCGTGGGGTACGCCGAGGCGGGCCGGCTGATGGCCGGCGAGGCGCCGACGATGTGGATCGCCCGGCACATGCAGGGTCCGCTCGGCGGCTTCGCGCTGGCCGCCCCGGCGGCCTACGCGATGTGCATGCTCTTCCTCTGAACGTACGGTTGAGCCCGATGCCGGTCGGGTACCAAGCGGGCGCCACGGCGCGGCACCGGCAGCGACGACCCGCCGCGCCGGGTGGACGTGACAGGACGAGCCGCGCAGCGGCCCACGGACAGGAGGCGGCGTGGCTCAGGCCCAACCGGCGTATGTGGAACGTACCCGGCGGCGGGGGCGACGGGCGCTCGTCGTGCTCGTCGTGTTGCTCCTGCTGCTGGTCGGGATCCTGGTGATCGGCGACCGGGTGGCGGTCGGGGTGGCCGAGCGCGCCATCACCGACCAGGTCCGCCAGGAGGTGGCCAAGCAGGGCGCGCAGTCCGCCCCGCCGGAGGTCGAGGTCGGCGGCTTCCCGTTCCTGACCCAGGTGCTCGACGGCCGGTACGAGCGCATCTCCATCGTGCTGCGGGAGGTCCGCGGCTCCGTCCAGGGCGACGCGGTCAGCCTGCCGAGGCTCGACGTCGACGCGCGCGACGTCAGCGCCTCGCTGGACACCATCCGCTCCGGGCAGGGCGAGGTGGTCGCGAAGACGGTGCACGGCACCGCCGTCATCAGCTACGACAGCCTCGCCGCCCTGCTCGACCGGCCCGGGCTCAAGCTCAGCGAGCAGGGTGGGAAGCTGGCCGTCACCGCGCCGGTGGACGTCCTCGGCCAACAGCTCACCGTCACCGGCACCGCCGACGTGGCGGTCGGCGAGCAGGGGAAGGTCAGCCTCCGCTTCAACGACCTGAACGCCGAGGGGCTGCCGGACGTCCCGCTGGCGCGCACGTTGCTGAACAACTACGCCCGGAGCATCTCCGTCGACGTGCCCCTGCCCGAACTGCCCTTCCAGCTCACCGTCCGCGAGGTCCGGCCGACGCCGGAGGGGTTGACGGTCACCGCGGACGCGGCCGACGTGCCCCTCAACTCCGGGGGCTGAGCTCGCCGACCGGCTGCATCGTGCCGGGCGGCGGTTCCCGGATGCTGGTCGACACCCTGGCGCCCGGCGCCATGACTGATAGGCTCGCTGCCCATGGGGACCCTCCTCACCAAACGGCGCGCGGTCGACCTGTGCCGCGTGGCCACCTGCCTGTGTCGTCCCGTCATCTGACGGCGGGGCTGTCCTCGGCCGCCTGACGCGGCCATCGGCACGCAGGGTCCGCGTACCCTCCGGTGCTTCCACCCCATCCGCCCGGCAGCGGCGCCGTCGCACGAACCCGTGATCCGTCCTAACCCATGGGTCCCGCGCGTGGTGCGACATCGGCAATCTTCGTTTCTCACGCGCTGACTCACCGCCCATCCTCACAGGGAGTGATCTGATGAGTCGCGACACCGCACTCGTGTCGGCCGACTGGGCCGAGAAGAACCTCGACACCCCGGGTGTCGTCTTCGTCGAGGTCGACGAGGACACCTCCGCCTACGAGACCGGCCACCTCGCCGGCGCGATCAAGCTGGACTGGCGGACCGACCTGCAGGACCCGGTCCGTCGGGACTTCGTGAACAAGAGCCAGTTCGAGGCGCTCCTCTCCGAGCGTGGCATCAGCAACGACGACACCGTCGTCCTCTACGGCGGCAACAACAACTGGTTCGCCGCCTACGCCTACTGGTACTTCACGCTCTACGGGCACCGGGACGTCAAGCTGCTCGACGGTGGCCGCAAGAAGTGGGAGCTGGACGCCCGCCCGCTGGTCAAGGACGCGGTGACCCGGCCCGCCACGCAGTACGTCGCGCAGGAGCCGAACACCTCGATCCGCGCCTTCCGCGACGAGGTGGTCGCCGCCATCGGCACGAAGAACCTGGTCGACGTGCGCTCGCCCGACGAGTTCGCCGGCCGGCTGCTCGCCCCCGCGCACCTGCCCCAGGAGCAGGCGCAGCGGGCCGGGCACATCCCGACAGCGATCAGCGTGCCCTGGTCGAAGGCGGCCAACGAGGACGGCACCTTCAAGTCGGACGACGAGCTGCGCCGGATCTACGCCGACGCGGGGCTCGACGACGGCAAGGAGACCATCGCGTACTGCCGGATCGGTGAGCGCTCCTCGCACACCTGGTTCGTGCTCCAGGAGCTGCTCGGGCACCGCAACGTGAAGAACTACGACGGCTCCTGGACCGAGTACGGCTCGCTGGTCGGCGTGCCGGTCGCGCTCGGCGACGAGCCCGGGGAGGTGTGAGTCGTGACTGCTCCTGTCGCTCCCACCGCCGCGGGCTGCGCCGCACCCGACCAGGCCGCGCCGCTGCCCGCCAGCCTCGACCTGGAGAAGGAGACCGTCATCAGCGGCGTGGTCCGCTCCGCCGACGGTGAGGTCGTGCCCGGCGCGTACGTCCGGCTGCTCGACTCGAGCGGCGAGTTCACCGCCGAGGTGGTGACCTCGGCGGCCGGCGAGTTCCGCTTCTTCGCCGCGCCGGGCACCTGGACCCTGCGCGCGCTCTCCCGGCACGGCAACGGCGACACCAGCGTGACCGCCGGTCGGGGCGTCAACGAGGTCTCCGTGACCGTCGCCTCCTGACCCACGCTCTGATCGTCCCGGGGCCGGTCACCCGCACGGGTGACCGGCCCCGGGCGTGCACCGCGGCGGGTCGGGCATCCGGTGGACGGGAGCCCACCACCCGGGCCGGGAGGCGACGCGGGTCCGGGCGGATGGGCGCCGCGTGACACGATGGCTCGGTGAGCGGTGCTGTCCAGACGGGGTACGCCCCGCCGACCGGTCCTGACGCCGCGGTCCCCGGTCGCCGCCGCTGGCTGCTGGTCGCGACCGTCGCCTGGGCACTGCTGCTCGCGCTGCTCGCCTGGACGTCGGTGCGCGACGACCCACCCACCGTGCGTGAGCAACGCACCCTCTTCGAGGCCGGCCCGCTGGTCGACCGGGCCGTCGGCGAGCTGGCCGCCGCCGCCGGCGCCGCCGTGCTGGAGCTGACCCCGCCGCAGGTCGAGCGGGGTTGCCGGATCAGCCCGCTGGCCGAAGGCGCGACCCTGAGCCGAGGTGTGGCGGTGGCCGCGACCGAGGGGGGCGAGCGGCAGCTGCTGGAGGGGATCGCCGACCGGCTGCCGCCCGAGTGGCGGGCGGGGGTGCGGATGACACCGGACGGGCTCCGGCTGCGCGCCGACGCCGGTGAGTTCGTCGCCGTGGCGGGCCGGCCCGCCGGCGAACGCCGGTTCCAGCTGACCGTCGACACCGGCTGCCGCCCGATCGGCGCCGGCTACCCGCGGAGCGGGAACGCCGCGACGCCCGGCGCGGAGGCGACCGCGCTCACCGACGCGCTGCGTGCCCTCGGCCTCCCCGCCGAGGCCGCCCCGGAGCTGGTGACCGCCCGCTGTCCCGGCGGCGGCGTCACCCGTACCGCCCGCTCCGCCGCCGACCTCGGCCCGCAGCCGCAGGTCGCCGCGCTCGCCCCGCTCGCCACGGGCGGCCCGCTGCTCGAGACCGCGGAGGTGTACGCCTACCGCACCGGCCGCAGCACCGTCGTGCTCGACACCACCGGCGACGCCCCGCACCTCGCCGCCACCACCGCCTGCGCCTGACCCGCCCGCCGCCCGCGCCTCACCTGCCCGCCCGGATCCCCGGCGGGCTGCCGAGCCGGTTCCGGCCGGCGAAGACCCGCCGTCGACGGGCGCGCCGAATCGGCGAACGTCAGGGGCGCCGGCCGTCCGTCGGGGTGCGGCTGCGGCCGAGCGCGTCGACCCGGCCCCACCGCCCCGGGATGTCGAGCAACTCGATGCGGCCCATGCCCTCCGGCACGGCCGGGTCGATGACCAGGTGCTCACCCTGCGGTTCGAGGCCGAGCATGACCCGCAGCAGCAACAGCGGCGTACCGGTCGACCAGGCCTGTGGGCTGCACGCGGTCGGGTACATCACCGGATAGTCGGTGAGGCTGCGGTGGTATCCGGCGAACGCCTCGGGCAGCCGGCCGTTGAAGTAGTGGGAGGCGGCGAGCATCGCGTCGCAGATGCGCCCGGCCTCCTCGCGGTAGCCGTACCGTCGCAGACCCCAAGCGATTATCGAGTTGTCGAACGGCCAGACGGTGCCCACGTGGTAGCCGATGGGGTTGTAACGGCCCTGGTCGTCGGCGAGGGTACGCACACCCCAGCCGGAGAAGAGCCGCGGCCCGAGCAGGTGGTCGACGATCCGCCCGGCCCGCTCCTCGTCCACGATGCCGCTCCAGAGCAGGTGGCCGATGTTCGAGGAGAGGGCGTCGACGTGCCCGCCGTCGGCGTCGAGAGCGAGCGCGTAGTACTCCTTCTCAGGGATCCAGAAGTCGCGGTTGAACCGCTCCTTCAGCTCCGCCGCCTCGCGTTCGAGCCGGTCGGCGTACTCCGGGTCGTTCCAGAACGTGCGGGCGAGTCGGGCGCCCCGGATCTTCGCGTCGTAGGCGTAGCCCTGGAGTTCGCAGGTGGCCCGGGGGAAGCCGGGCAGCCGCCCGTCCGCGTACGAGATCGAGTCCGGCGAGTCCTTCCAGCAGTGGTTCACCAGACCCGTCCGCGGGTTGCGGGTCTGGTACCAGACGTAGCCCGTGCCGAGCAGGTCGCCGTAGCTGTCGATCCACCCCAACGCCGCCCGCGCCGCCGACTCCAGCAGGAGCACGAGCTGGCTGTCGCCGGTCCACCGTTCGTACTCGTCGAGGAGGATGACGAAGAGCGGCGTCGAGTCGGCGGAGCCGTAGTACGGCGAGTGCGGCTGCTCCTCGAAGCCGGCCGTCTCGCCGTAGCGGAGTTCGTGCAGGATCTTCCCCGGCTCCTCGTCCCGGAAGTCGTCCACCCGGTGCCCCTGGAGACCACCCAGGATCTGCAGGGTGGGCGGGATCAGCTCGGGCAGGTACGGCAGCACCTGGAGCGAGGTGAACATGCTGTCCCGGCCGAAGAGGGTCATGAACCAGGGGAGCCCGGCGGCGAGCAGCCGGACGCCGAGCGCGATCGACTCGTAGCGCAGGGCCGCGAGGTCGTTGAGGCTCTGCCGGTACGCGGTGGCGAGCGGCTCGCAGTCGCAACCGAGCTTCGGCGCCCGCTCGACGAATTCGCTCTGCTCGGCCTCGATGACGGCCATGTCCCGGCTGCCGCCGTAGCGCAGGCTGGAACGGATGTCCTCGCCGCGTGCGCCGTACACGATGGTCGCCGCGTGCAACCGGGTGGTCCACTCGCCGTGCCGGCCCACCCGGACGTGGAACGTCATGCCCGCCACGTCGATGTCCGCCGGTTCGCTGGTCGTGACCACCGTCTCCCGGCGGAACGCCTCCCGCCGGTAGGTGAGGCGGAGCTCGTTGCCGCTCACCGTCGCCGTCGTCCGACCCCTCTTCTGCCGCGGGCTCTTGATCTCGAAGAGGTCGGCGAAGTCGGCGCCGATGTCGAGCCGCAGGGTGAACTCGACAGCCTCTCCCGAGTGGTTGAGCACGGTCAGCTCCTCGGTGAAGCTGCCGCCGATCGCCCGGCTGCGGATCACCGAGACGTTGGCGTCGAGGTAGTGGGTCGGCTCGCCGGGGGCCAGGAAGAACCGGGTGCGGTAGGACTTCGCGTCGTCGATGGAGAGCGCGTGCAGGCGCTCCCCGTCGAGGGTGAGCAGCCAGGTGGAGAGGAACCGGGTGTCGAAGGAGAAGAGGCCGGTGGGGAAGTCGAAGGAGGGCTCGACGTCACCACGCCGGTCGCTCACCAGGAAGGTGCTGCCGTCCAGGATGCTGACCAGGTCCTTCACGTCGGTCGTCCGGTCTGCTGGCGCGCCACCTCACGGGGGTCCCGGGTGCCGGGCGGGTCGGGGAAGAACCGGCGGAAGACCAGGAAGAGCACGACGTTCCCGCTGAACGTGCTCTCGTTGCGGAACACGGCGGCGACGCCCTGCGCCTGCCCGCACACCATCCGCTCGAAGAGGTCCGCGCTGCTGTACCAGATCGCGTCGGCCGCGGCGCGCTCGCGGCTCACCTCCACCGCTCCGGGCCGCATCCGGACCAGCCAGTGCTCGGTGGTGCCACCGCTCACCGAGAGGTCGATCTGGAGGGTGCCGCTCACCAGCCCGCGCAGGATCTCGGGGGCGCGTGCCGGTAGCGATTCGAAGAACCGCTCGATGGCCTCGCCCACAGCAGAATCGTAGGCAGCAACCGGACATGTCGGGCCGGTATCGGCATTGCTCGGCCGTGATGGTTGACCGACGGGACCGGGAGGGCGAGCCGTCAGTAGACGAGCGCCTGCGCGCCCTCCGCCATCGCCTCCTCGACGAAGACCGCCGCGCCGGCGATCCGGACGCCCGGCAGCACGTCGTCCGGGCCGATCTCCCGCCGCGCGGCGCACTGGGTGCAGGCGGTGACCGTGCCGGTGGTGAGCAGCACGTGCAGCAGCTCGGCCAGCGGGGCCGAGTGCGGCAGGTCGAACTCCTCGGCGCGGCCGGGCAGCGCGAACCAGGTCGACTCGCCGGTCAGCCAGAGCGAGACCTCCACTCCGGCGGCGGCGGCCGTGGCGGCGACCGTGAACGCCTGGGCGCACCGCTCCGGGGCGTCCGCACCGGCGGTGGCCTTGACGACGAGAGTACGGGCCATGGGGCCCAGCATAGGATGGCCGCGATGGTTACCGAGATCGGGTTCGTCAGCCTGCTGGTCGCCGGCCTGGGCGCGCTCGCCGGTGGCCTGATCTATCTGGCCGTACGCATCTCGAGAGGCAACTGGTGAGCGCGAACCCGTCGGAGGACAACCCGCTGGCGCCACCCCCGTGGCTGAACGCGCCGCCCGTCGACCCCTACCCGTACGAGGAGAGCCACGACCTGCGGGTCGGTCCGAAGCTGCACCCGACGCTGGACGGGCTGCTGCCGTACATCGGGTTGTGGCGGGGTCGCGGGCGGGGCGGTTACCCCACCGTCGAGGACTTCGACTTCGCGCAGGAGATCCGGATCAGCCACGACGGGCGCCCGTTCCTCTCCTACGAGTCGCGCGCCTGGATCCTCGACGAGCAGAGCCGGCCGGTGCGCCCGGCCGGCCGCGAGGTGGGCTGGTGGCGGCCGGTGCTCGACGGTGACCGGGCCACCGACGAGATCGAGGCGCTGATGACGAATCCGACCGGGGTGATGGAGCTCTACCTCGGGCGGCGCAAGGGCACCCAGGTCGAGCTGGTCACCGACGCCGTGGTGCGGACGTCGACGGCCAAGGAGGTCACCGCGGGGCACCGCCTCTTCGGCATCGTCGAGGGCGCGCTGCTCTACGCCCAGGACATGGCGGCGGTCGGCCAGGGGCTCAACCCGCACCTCTCCGCCCGCCTCATCCGCGTCGGCGGCTGACCCGCCCACCTCCGTCGATCTCGGGGTCGGCGGGGCCCCCGCCGGGTGGCCCGCCGACTCGGGATCACGTCCTCTCGACGGGGAAGCCCACGAGCTCCTGCAGGGCGGGGGCGC
>NZ_SMKG01000104.1 GCF_004348525.1 Micromonospora sp. 15K316
AGACAGACCCTCACCCGCGCTCAGCTCCTGAGACTGCTCGGCGTCGGTGTCGGCGCCGCAGTCCTCCCCGCCCTGCCCGGCGGCGCGGCACAGGCCGCCACGACGCACGGCACGGGACGCGGCCCGGTGCTGGTGGAGAACGTCCGCGGCTACACGCTCACCCGCAAGGGGCGGCTGCGGGAGTTCTCCAGCATCCTGATCTCCGCGAACGGGAAGGTCGCCGGGCTCGACGCCCACGCCGGTCGGGGTGTGCGCCGGGTCGACGGCAAGGGCCGCGTCCTGCTGCCCGGCATGCACGACGCGCACGGCCACCTCTGGAGCTACGGCGCCCTCGCGTCCGAGCTGGATCTCAGCGGCACTCGGTCCCTGGCGGAGGCACAGCAGGCCCTCGCCGGGTACGCCGCCGCCAACCCGGATCTGACCTGGGTCACGGGACGGGGCTGGAATCAGGTGATCTGGGGGCTCGGGCGGTTCCCGACCGCCGCCGACCTCGACGTGGTCGTCAGCGACCGGCCGGTCTGGCTGACCCGGGTCGACGGCCACGCGGGCGTGGCAAACAGCGCGGCGCTGGCTCTCGCCGGCGTCACCCGGGATACTCCCGATCCCGCCGGCGGCCAGATCATCCGCGACGCGGAGGGCAACCCGACCGGAACGCTCGTCGACAACGCGATGGGCCTCGTCTCCTCGAAGCTTCCCGCACCGACCATCGAGGACGTACGGCAGCGGGCCCTCATCGCGCAGCAGAAGCTCAACGCCGTCGGCATCACCTCCGTCTCCGACGCGGGGACCGACGCCGCCGGCTACCTGGTGCTGCGCGAGCTGGCCGGCGCGGGAACCCTCACGATGCGGGTGAACGCCTTCCTGACCTGGGATGCGTTCAGCGAGGTCGGCGCCGACGTGCACACCGACTCGTTCGCGGCCGACATGCTCCGCGTCCGCACCGTGAAGCTCTACGTCGACGGGGCGTTGGGCAGCCGAGGGGCCGCCCTGCTCCAGCCCTACAGCGACGACCCCGCGAACACCGGGCTGCTGCGGATCGAGCCGGAGGAGTTGGACCGGCGGGTCGTGGCGATCCTCCGCCAGGGCTACCAGGCCGCGATCCACGCCATCGGCGACCGGGGTAACCGGCTCGTCCTCGACGCCTACGAGAAGGCCTTCCGCACGGTCGGCGATCGGGGCCTGCGGCACCGCATCGAGCACGCCCAGGTCGTCGCGCTCGACGACATCCGGCGGTTCAAGCGGCTGGACCTCATCGCGTCGATGCAGCCGGTGCACGCGACCGACGACATGAACATGGCCGAGGACCGGGTGGGCCCGGAGCGCATCAAGGGCGCGTACGCGTGGCGCAAGCTGCTCGACCAGGGGACTGTCATCGCCTCCGGCTCGGACTTCCCGGTCTCCTCCGCGCTGCCCTTCGAGGGCATGCACGCCGCGGTGACCCGTACCGACCGGGAGGGCCGACCGGCCGGCGGGTGGTACTCCGAGGAAGCGATGACCCCGGTCGAGGCGCTGCGTTCGTTCACCCTCGACGCCGCGTACGCGGCCCACCAGGAGCGGGTGATCGGCACCCTCGAACCGGGCAAGTGGGCCGACTTCGTGCTCACCGACCTGGACCCGTTCCGCCTGCCGGCCAACCGGGCGATGTGGCAGACCGGGATCCTGCGTACCTGGGTCGGCGGGCGGCAGGTCGGCGAGTACGGCGACCTCTGATCCGGTCCGGCGAACTCCCCTCAGGTGACTCGCAGGGTGAAGGCGCCGAGCTGGTTTCCGCGCTGCGCGTAGTGCGGCAGGTAGAGCTTCCAGGTGACGGTGAGCTCCCGCCCTGGGCGCATCGAGGCGGGCACCTCCGTCGTCATCTCGAAGACGGAGGTGCCGCCGGCCCCGATCTTCGGGAGCGGGCGACAGTTCAGCCGGTACAGCTGGAACGTGTTCACCGGTTCGTTCGTCGTGTCGCCCAGGGAGAACCGCTCCATCGAATACCCCGGGCAGGGGTCCAGCGCGAGCGGGCGGCCGGTCGGGTTGCCGAGCGTTACGCGGAAGGTGAGCCGTGACCCGGCCGGGGCGGTGGGCGGCCCCGCGACGGCGACGGTGAGCCGGTCGAGCGGCGAGTCCGGAGGTGGCGACGCCGCGGCTGGCTCGGTGAACCCGCTCGCCGACAGTGCCGCCCGGGCGTTCGGGTTGATTCCCTCGCCCCGCGGGCAGCCGGGCCGGTCGTCCGCGCTGACCGGTGCGAGCAGGGTGCCCCCGCCGTTCGGCAGCTCGATCGCCAGCTCCAGCGGGATGTCGGCCGGCTGACAGAACGGTCCGGACCAGTCCAGTCGCAGGCTGGCGTGGCCGCCAGGGGGGACAGCGACCACGCGGGCGCGACCCTCTTCGTTGATGCCGTGCGTGTACAGCATGGGAATCCTGCTGGCACCGGCGAGCATGGTGGTGGGTACCTCGCCCTGCAACGTGCACTCCACCTTCGAGGCGTTCCGGACGTCCACCTCACCGATGAGCTTGCCGATGCTGGAGTCCATGCCGCGAGGGGTCTCGCCGCCGTTGCCGGGGCGTACCCAGTCGGTGAGCCGGCCGGAGAGCTGGTCCGCCCGGCACGGTCTGCTTCCGGCTGCCGGGGAGCGTGGCGCGGTCGGTCGCCCGTTGAGGTCCTCGGCGGTGATCTTCAGGTCGGCCCAGGGGACACTGCCGTCGGCGAGCAGCGAGGCGGGCGCCTCTGCCGGATCGGAGCAGCCCGCCGCGAGGGCGAGCACGAACAGCAGCAGCGACAGCCGACGGACGCCACCGTACGCACCCGACGGGGCAGCACCGCGCCTGAGCAGCAGCGTCGGACGGCCGGTTTTCGGACGCCAAGATCTCATTGACACACAATGGCAGCAACACGCGGTGAGGGTTGCCCCTTGGAGCCGGACACCTCGGTTCCGGCAGCGATTTGATCCATCTTCCCGGGGCAGCTCGTCGGTGCGCTCAGGGCACCGGTCGGCGATCGGCGTCCTGCCCGCGTGCTGCTCGCGGTGCCGCCCGCAGTAGCGTCTACGCCATGTCCGCCCTGATCACGGTCCACCCCGCGGAGCCCGGTGACGGGGACATCCTCGGCGAGATCCATGCCCTGTCCTGGGGCGTCTCGCACGGCCCGCTCTGCACGGCGAAGGTCGCCGCGGCCGGCATCGAGGAGCGGCGCACCAAGTGGCACGGGATTCTGGCCGAGGGCGGGGACACGATCCTGCTGGCGCGGTTGAACGAGCGGCCGGGGGCCTTCGCCCGGTTCGGGGCCTCGACGTCCCGCCCCGGCCTCGCGGAGCTCCATACCTTCTTCGCCCACCCGGACGTCTGGGGCAGCGGCGTCGCGACGGTCCTGTTGGCGAACGTCCTGGACCGAGCGCGCGACGCCGGGTACGACGAGGTGCATCTGTGGACGCTGCGGGACTCCGCCCAAGCGCGCCGCTTCTACGCCAAGAACGGCTTCGTCGAGACCGGCAGGACCCACGACCACGACTTCGGCGACGGTCCTCCGCTGGCCCTGGTCGAGTTGGAGCGGGCCCTGCCTGGCCGATGACACGCTCGATCGGCGGTCAGCGCACGGTGAGCAGCAGCTTGCCCGGGAAGGACGTCAGCAGCCGCCGGTGGGCCTCGGCGGCTCGCCCCAGCGGGAACTTCTCCGCGACGTGCACCTGGAACGGTCCCGCCTCGATGAGCTCGTTGAGGCGCCGCAACTGGCCGGGGTTGCTCTCACCGTCGTACGCCTGAACCGTCATGCCGGGTCGCTCGTTCGGCGCCGGCTGCACACCGTTGGGGTAGGCGAGCACCCCGCCGTCGCGTACCGCCTCGCCGAGCTGGTCCAGCGTCGGACCGCCCGCCATCGCGAGCAGCCCGTCGACGCCGCTCGGGGCCACCTCCCGGATCCGGGCCAGCACCTCGGCGATGTCCCCGTGGCCGTCGAGGGCCACGTCGGCGCCGAGCCGGGTCACCAGTGCCACGCCCTCGGCGCCGGACGCCACCGCGATCACGTTGAGGTTCTGCCGCTTCGCCAGCTGCACGGCCAGGTGTCCCTGACCGCCGCTCGCGCCGAAGATCAGCAGCCACGCGCCGGCCGGCAGGCTGAGGAGATCCAGTCCGGACAACGCGGTCAGCGCGTCGGTCGGCATCGCCCCCGCGTGTTCCACCGGCACGCCCGACGGCAGCTTCGCGACGTACTGCGCCTTGGTCGCCGCGTACTCGGCGTAGAAGCCGCCCTTCGGTGCGGTGGAGTCGGAGGCGTAGACCACGTCGCCCACGGCCAGGTCGGTCACCTTGCCGCCGACTGCGGCGACAGTCCCCGCCGCGTCGGTGCCGGGCACGAGCGGAAAGGACGCGCCGTCGGGCACCAGCATGCCTTGACGGCGCATCGCGTCCCACACCCCGACGCCGGCGGTCCAGACCTTGAGCAGGATCTCGTCGTCGGCGATCTGCGGCACGGGCAACATGCGCGGCGTGATCACCTCCGGGCCGCCGAACTCGTCGAGGGCCGCGACCTGCATCCGCTCGGGCACGTCGCCGTCTGCCATCTGGTCTTCCTCTCCGCCCTGCTGTCTCCGGCCGCCGGTGCCGGCCGCGCCGTCCGGCAGCCGCCGCAGGGCCGAGCGCGCGGCGGGTGCCGTCAACCTGTGCGGCGAACCGCCGTGCCGCGCCTCGGGCCCGCGCCGGCATCGTCGATCGCAGCATGCCGTACGCCCGCCGTGGCGGGCCCCGGCCGGGCCTCGTTCACCCGGTCGGGCTACCGAGCAGCTCGTCGACCTCCCCGGCGGTGGGGGCGGTCGCGGGCCCCTGCCGGGTGACGGCAAGCGCTGCGGCGGCGTTGGCGCGACGGACGGCCTGCACCGGGTCGAGGCCGCTCACCAGGGCCGCGATGAAGGCACCCAGGTGGGCGTCCCCGGCGCCGTTGGTGTCCACGGCGGTCACCGGGAAGGCCGGCACGGACACGGTCCGGCCGGCCGTGGCGAGGACGGCGCCCTCCGGCCCGGTACGGACCACCACACCGGCCCGCCCGGTGCGGCTCGCCAGCGCGGCGGCGGCCACCTCGGGATCGGTCCGATCGGTGAGGATCCGCGCCTCCCGCTCGTTGCAGCTCCACCAGTCGGCGCGTTCCAGGGCGGCCGTGAGGACCGGCCCGGGTATCTCGGCGACCAGCGGGCCGGGGTCGACGACGACGGTGACCTCCGGGGCGAGCGTCGGCAGCCAGGCCGCCAGCGCCGGACCGTTGGACGGGTAGGCCAGGCTGTAGCCGGAGACGTACACGACGTCGCCGGGTCGCAGGTCGACCCGCGCCAGGTCCGCCGATCCGAGCCGCGCCTCCGCACCGACGCTCGTGGCGAACGTGCGCTCGCCGGTCGGGTCGATCAGCGCGACGCTGAACCCGGTGTCGACGTCCGGCAGCGCCGGCTGCACGACCTCGATGCCCGCCTGGGCCAGGTGCTCGCGGGCCAGGTCCCCGAAAGGGCCGGTGCCGTGCATCCCGGCGTACGCCACGGGCAGTCCCTGCCGGGCCGCGCCCACCATGACGTTGAGTCCACCACCGGCGGTGATCCGGCTGCCCGAGGCGAGGACGTCCCCACCGGCCTCGGGCAGCCGCGGCAGGTACATCACCACGTCGACGACGACGTTGCCGGTGTGCACCAGCCGGGGCGACGAAGCGGTCATCGCTCGGCCCCCGTGCTCCGGTGGCTCGCCTCGACCTCGGGCAGGCGCTGCCCGACCCGTCCCGCCGTGCCGCCGCGCCGGGCGCTGCGGGCGCCGAAGAGCAGGTACAGGATGCCGGCGACGACGAAGGCCGCGACCCAGCCGAGCCCGTTCGTGCCCAGCCAGGAGTCCGCGAGCGGACCGCTGAACCAGACGTCGTCGGCGGAGGTCGAGGCGGTGAGGAAGAGCAGACCGACGACGGTGCCGGCCAGCCACGACAGCACGGCCGACCAGCGGAACCCGCCGTGGTACCAGTAGACGCTGGTCCGCGCGGTGTCCATCAGGCCACGCGAGTCGTACTCCCGCCGGAAGAGCATGTCGCCGAGGAAGACCGCCACCCAGGCGGTGATCGGTACGGCGAGCAGCGAGATGAAGGTGATGAACGGTCCGTAGAAGTTCCCGGCGATCAGCATGAAGTAGATGCCACCGGCGAGGGTGAGCACGATGTCCAGGCCGACGGCGACCACCCGGCGGGTCCGGACACCGAGGGTGATCATGGTGAGTCCGGCGGAGTAGACCGAGAGGTTGTTGGAGAGCAGCAGGCCACCGAACGCGGCGAGCAGGTACGGCACCGCCATCCACGACGGGAGCATCACCTGGATCGCCGAGACGGGGTCGCTGGCGGAGGCGAGGCTGCCGTCGCCGGCCGAGAGCAGGCCACCCAGCCCGATGAGCAGGAACAGCGGGATTCCGGCGCCGGCCGAGGCCGCGGCGACGATCCGCCCGCCCCGCACGTTCCGGTGCTGGTAGCGGGCCATGTCGGCGCCCGCGTTCGCCCACCCGATGCCGGTGCCGGCGGCGATCACACCGATGCCGGCGATGACGACGCTCAGCGGGGCGGCCGGGGCGTCGAGCACCGCGTCCCAGTCCACCCGGGCGATCAGGAACGCCGCGACGATGATGTTCAGCGCGCCGAAGACGTACGTCGCCCACTGCTGGATCCAGACGAGCGTGGCGTGTCCCAAGCCCGAGACGACCAGGGTGAGCGCCACGAAGACCAGCAGGCTGATCACGGTCAGCACGGGGTTCGCGGTGAGCCCGAACGCGATGTCCAGCAGGGCGAGCAGCGCGTACGCGGCGGTCGTGGTGTTGACCGTCTCCCAGCCGACCCGGGAGAGCCAGGAGATCACCGTCGGCCCGTGGTTGCCGCGCGGCCCGAAGATCGCGCGGGAGAGCGTCATGCTGGGCGCGCCACCCCACTTGCCGGCCAGGCTGATCAGGCCGACGAGGGCGAACGAGCCGAACGAGCCGATCGCGGCGACCAGCAGCGCCTGCCAGATGTTCATGCCGCGCAGCGCGACCAGCGTGGCGCCGAGCGGCAGCCCCAGGATGGAGATGTTGGCCGCGAACCAGACCCAGAAGAGCTGGCCCGGTCCGCCCGTGCGCTCGGTGGGGGGCACCGGCTCGATGCCTCTGGTCTCGATGGCACCGACCCGGTTGGTGTCGGCCGGGGTCGTGCCGGTCAGTTCCGTCGTGGACATCGTCGTCCTGCCTTTGCGGGTACCGGCGTCAGCTGCGCTGACGAAGGGTGAGTAGGTGTGCTGCCAGTTCTGCGAGGGGAAGGTGGTTGGCCTTCTCGATCGTTTCCCGGGCCGTGCTCGGGAAGGAGCCGACGCCGTGACCGGCGCCGGCGATGGCGCCGACCATGGCGGCGATCGTGTCGGTGTCGCCGCCCAGACCCGCCGCGAAGAGGCAGGCCTGCCAGGGGTCGTCGGGGTGGACGGCGAGCACCGCGAAGGCCGCCGGAACGGACTCCTGGGTCGCCACGCTCGTCCCGACGAGGCGGTAGATCAGGTCGGCGGCCTCGTCCGGCGCCCGTCCCGCCACCAGCTCGGTCGCCCAGCCGATCCGGGCTGCGATGTCCGCCGACGCGATCCAGTTGCCGCGTCCGGCGGCCAGCTGCGCCGCCCGTACGCCGGTCGCGGTCGCGGTGGCGGTGTCCGCGCCGTCCAGGCCGGCGCTGACCGCGGCGGCGACGGCGGCGGCGCCGGCCAGGGCGACGCCGGTGTTGTGGGTGACCCAGCTCGCCTCGACGACCCGATCGACGAGCCGGCCCAGGTCGGTGGCGGGCACCGCGATCCCCACCGGGGCGATCCGCATGGCCGCCCCGTTGGTCGTTCCGAAGCGGCCGGCCTCCTCCAGCGGACGGCCGGCGGCCACGGCCGCGACGGCGGCCCGGGTCGACGGGCCGAGCAGGTCCAGCGAGCCGCGCCGGCGCATGTCGTCCTCCCAGGCCAGCAGGGCCTTGGCGAGACGATGCCCGTCGACGTGCCCCCGGCCCTCGACGAGCAGCTGCCCGAGCAGCAGCGCCTGCTCGGTGTCGTCGGTCACCGACCCGGCCGGCATTCCGGGCGCGATCGGCTGGTCCGCGGGGCCCGGCTCGAAGCCGGTCAGCCGGGGGTAGCGCGCGACGATGCGTTGCCGCGGCATGGACTGGGTCGGCATGCCGAGCGCGTCGCCGACGGCGAGCCCGGTCAGGGCCCCGACCGCGCGCGACTCGATCGTCACGGCCGGAATGGAAGCGGTCATTCCGACGCCTCCCCGAAGCGTAGGTGCAGCCGGAACCGGTCCGGCTTCAACAGGCTCTCCACGTACTCGACGAACTCGCCTCGCGCGTCCAGGCTCAGCCGCTGGGTGCGCAGGAAGAGATCGCCGTCGCCGCAGCCCAGCAGCTCCGCGTCCGGCTGCGTCACCCGGGCCAGGTCGACCCACTCCTCGCCCTGCGCCGGCGCGAGGCCGGCCGCGCGCAGCGCCGCGTAGAGGGAGCCGGTGAGACCCTGCTCGGGCAGGTCCCGCAGCGGACCGGCGGCCGGGATCCGGCTCCGTTCGATCGAGATCGCCGGGCCCTCGTCGAGCGACCGGAGCCGGTCGATCGCGACGAACTCGGCCGACGCCAGGTCGAACCGCTCGGCCAGCTCGGGCTCGTGGACCAGTTCGAGGCGGAGCGTGCGTACGGTTGTGGGGACGCCCTGCTCGGCCAGGGCGCGGGACCAGCCGAGCCGGTCGTCGATCGTCCGGCCGTCGAAGGTCACGAACGAGCCCTTGCCGGAGCGCGTCTGGATCAGCCCCTGCCGGGTGAGGTCGATGAGGGCCTGGCGAACAGTGTTCCGGCTCACATCGAACCGGGTCGCGAGGGCGTGCTCGCCGGGCAGCCGGCTACCCGGGGCCAGCCGGCCCTTCCGGATCTCCCGGGCGAGCTGCTCGGCGACCCGCTCGTGCTTCAACTTGAGCACCTGTCCAAACATGTCCAGTAGGGTAGCTCCGGCCTGGGCAATCGACAACGCTGAAGATCAAGGCCTGGCTGGAGGTGCGGTCCGGCGCCGGGCGCCCATGATCGACTCGGTTTGCCGTGAAGTCGGCCTGTCCCTGGCGACGGATACCGCGACTTCCTGGAAGTCGTGACGGGCCGCAGGAAACCGTTGGCCGCTGCGCGGATCCCACCGCTAGCCTGCCCCGACCAGGAAGGAGACTGCGGTGAGCGAGACGATGACCCTGTGGCGGCCTACCGGTCCCACGGAGCTGGACCTCGTACGCGCCTCCGGTTGGAAGGCGTGGCCGCCGCGCCTGCCGGACCAGCCGATCTTCTACCCGGTACTGAACGAGCAGTACGCGATCATGATCGCCCGGGACTGGAACGTGCCCGCCTCGGGCGTCGGCTACGTGACGCGCTTCGAGGTCGATTGGGAGTTCGCGTCCAGGTACCCGGTTCGGCGGACCGGCGGTCGCGACATCCTCGAACTGTGGGTGCCGGCGGAGGAACTCGACGAGTTCAACCAGCACATCGTCGGGCCGATCGAGGTCGTCCACGAGTTCCGATCCGGCGGTGGAGCATCGGCCTGAGCGGTTCGCGCCCTCGGGCGGGGCGGTCGTCGAGGAGGTGCGCGGGAAGCTGAACGTGACGATTCCGGCGGTGATCACCTACCGCTCCTACCTGACGGCCGAGTACGCCGCGATGCCCCGCTGACGAGAGCCGCGTGAACACCCGCCGGGACTGAACGAGGGCGGCTCGCGTGCTCGGGACGCCGCGTCCTGGGCGGGTTCGCCGCGCAGGGCTGTCACAGGCAGGGGAGTTGTCTTGTCGTTCCGGTAGACAATCCGCTGTTTGGAGGAAACACATGAGCGGCGAGCACAAGCACCTGCCCCCGGGCGTCGAGTGGATCGAGACCCTGCCGGACGCGAGGGAGCGGATCCCCGCCGGAGCCGAGGCCAGGACCGTCCGGGTCACCCTCGCCCCCGGTGACCCCGGCGCGCCGCCGCACCGGCACCCCGGGCCGCTCTTCGGTTACGTGACGCAGGGCGAGATCCTCTTCGAGCTGGAGGGGAAGCCGCCCCGGGTCATCAAGGCCGGTGACGCCTTGTTCGAGCCCGGCGGCGACGTGATCCACTACCAGGGCGCCAACAACCTGTCGGATGCCCAGTCGCAGCTGGTGGTGACCATGTTCGCGCCGCCCGGAACTCCGGTCCTGACCGTGGTCAGCGAGGAGGAGCTGGCCGAGCGGCGGCACCTGCGGTACACCCAGCCCTGACCCCGCCGGTGAAGCCGTTGTTCCCAACGGCTTCACCCGTCCCGGCGGCGGTCGCACGGACGGAGGGCGGTCGACCGAGTCGACCCTCCTCCATCCGGAGGCTCCGACCCGGCAGACGAAGCCGGCGATCGTGAGGGGCCGGCGCGGATCGCCCCCGGGGCCGGTCTCGTCGCTGCGCGCTTGCCGGATCCGGCCCGGAACACGGCACGCCGTCCGTCGTCCAGCCGCAGGTGGTGGCACTCGTTCTGCACTGTCCACCACGTAGCTTGGCGTATCGCATGATCCGGTGCCGGTTGTCCGCCTGCCGGGCGGGGCCGGAGGATCGAGCGGTATCGCCGGGCCACCGCCCGGCTGAGTGACTACTGGCGGCAGCACGCCGCCGGATGACGGAGAAGAGCATGCCGAACCCCGACACGTTCGTCATCGTCGGCGCCAGCCTCGCCGGCGCGAAGGCCGCCGAGGCCCTGCGCTCGGAGGGCTTCGCCGGTCGGGTCGTCCTGATCGGCGACGACGCACGACGGCCGTACGAACGGCCGCCGCTGACCAAGGGGCTGCTCCTCGGCACGGCCGACGCGGAGAGCCCCTTCCTGCACGAGCTGGACTGGTACGCCCAGCACGACATCGACCTGCGCCTGGGCGTGCGGGTGACCGACCTGGACGTGCGGAACCGCACCGTGCGCACCGGCACGGAGGAGGTCGCCTACGACCGGCTGCTGCTGGCCACCGGTTCGACGCCGCGGCGGTTCCCCGGACCGGGCGGCGACCGCGAGAACGTGCTGTACCTGCGCAGCTACGACGACGCCCAGCGACTCTCCGACGTGCTGCGCGACGGCGGCCAGCTGACCATCATCGGGTCCGGTTGGATCGGGATGGAGGTGGCGGCCGTGGCCCGGCAGCGGGGAGTCTCGGTCACCGTCGTGACGCCGGACTCCGTTCCGCTGGGTCGCGTGCTGGGCGACCGGATCGGTGCTGTCTTCGCCGACCTGCACCGCGGCCACGGTGTCGACTTCCGCTTCGGCAGCCGGGTCCAGGAGCTGCGCGGCGGCACCCGCGTGGAGCAGGTGCTGCTCGACGACGGTACGACCGTGGAGACCGACCACGTGCTCGTGGCGATCGGGGCCGACCCCGACGTGGAGCTGGCGCGGCGGGCCGGGTTGGCGGTCGGGAACGGTGTGCTCGTCGACGCGTACCACCGCACCAGCGACCCGAACGTCTTCGCCGCGGGCGACATCGCGAACGTCGACCACCCGCGGTACGGCACCCGGATCCGGGTCGAGCACTGGGCCAACGCCCTGCACTCGGGTCCGGCGGCGGCGCGCTCCATGCTCGACCGCGGCACGCCGTGGACCCGCGTGCCGTACTTCTTCACCGACCAGTACGACCTGGGCATGGAGTACGCCGGGTGGCTGCCGCCCGGGTCAACCGCGGATCTCGTGGTGCGCGGCGATCTGGAGGCGCGCGAGTGCATCGTCTTCTGGGCCGTCGACGGCCGGGTGGCGGCCGGCATGAACGTCAACGTCTGGGACGTCAACGACCAGATCCAGAAGCTGATCGAGGCGGGCTTCTCCGGCCGGCGCGTGGACCCGGCCCGCCTGGCCGACCCCACGGTGCCGCTCGCCGACCTCCTGTCCTGAGCGGCAGCGACGGCAGCACCGGCGTCCGGCCGGTGCTGCCGCCGGCGGAGGAGAAGGCGGGCGAGCATCACGGAGACATCCGGGTGCAGTCCGAGCGCGGCGACACCCGGATGATCGTGTTGCTGCCGATGGCGCCCGCCTGACGGCTCAGCCCGTGACCTCGTGCTCACGGACCGCGCGGGCGATGCGACGGTCGGGGATTGCCCACATGATCACGATGAGGGCGAAGCAGGTCAGGGCGATCCATACGCCGATGCGCCCGTCGCGGTCGATCGTCAGCGCGCTGACGATCCCCGCGACGTGGAGCACCGGGGAGAGCTTTCCCTTGAGGTCGGTGCCGAGGGCCTTGCGCAGCGGTGACTCCGGCCCCTGCTGGCGGATGATGACGCGCTGGAGCACGAGGTAGGCGACGGCCGCGCTGAACAGGTTGACGCCGTAGACGACGACGGGAGTCGGTTCGAACCCGGTCTCGTCGACCCAGGCGGTCGTGAACGGGAAGAGCGACAGCAGGAACAGCAGCGCCAGGTTCGCCCAGAGCACGCCGCCGTTGACCCGGCGGACCAGGTGGAACATGTGGTGGTGGTTGTTCCAGTAGATGCCCACGTAGCCGAAGCTGAGCAGGTACGTCAGGAGCCCGACTCCGCTGCTGTGGAGGAGGTCGGAGATGTGGTGCCCCTCCGGCACCCGCAGCTCCAACACCATGATCGTGATGATGATGGCGAGCACTCCATCACTGAACGCTTCGAGTCGACTGGTCCGCACCGCGCCGCTCTCCTTCGATACCGGAATTCCGCTTCGGACGGATCGGCCGCGGCGGCAGCCGATCGGGTGGGCCGGCCGTGACGGCCGGCCCCACTGGTCGGGGCTACGCCGTGACCGTGTCGATCGCGTCGAGGATCGCCGTGGTGACCACGTCGGGTCGGGACACGGTGAGCGCGTGGGAGGCCCCGGGGATCTCGCGCACTCCCTCGGCGCCGGCCCGCTCGGCCATCTGCCGGTGCAGGGCGACCGGGATGCAGAGGTCCTGGTCGCCGTAGACGAACCAGGAGGGGAGCGTCCTCCAGGCCGGGGTACCGGTGGGCAGGCCGGTGCGGAGGGCGGTCTCGGTGACCGGGCGCTGGGTCGCGCTCATCACGGCGGCCTGGGCGGGTGAGGTGTCGGCGGCGAACTGGTGGTGGAAGGCGTCGGGCCGGATGGTGAACTCGACGCCGCCGGCCGTGACCGGGTGGGCGGCCAGCGTCTCACCGAGGGTGCTGCCGGGGAACCTGGTCGACAGCTCGAACGCGGACTCGCCGTGGTCGGGGGCGAACGCGCAGACGTAGACGAGGGCCGCGACGCCGTCGAGTCCGGCCGCGGCCTCGGTGATCACCATGCCGCCGTAGGAGTGGCCGACGAGGACCACGGGACCCTCGACGGCGGCGATGACGTCGCGCAGGTAGGTGGCGCCGGCGGGGAGGTCGCGCAGGGGGTTGGCGACGGCGACCACGGGCACGGCCTCCGCCTGCAGCTGCTCGACGACCCCGACCCAGCTCGCGGACTCGGCGAAGGCGCCGTGGACGAGCACCACGGTCGGCTTCCGGTTGGTCATGACGTGTCTCCCGGCGGGTTTTTATCGGACTCCGGGAACCGAGACAGCACAGCCAGGGGACTTGTGACAGGCGTGTGGCCACCTTCACTGTTCGGGCAGCGGTTGAGGGAGCTCCGGCAGCCGGCGGGGATGACTCTCGGGGCGCTGTCCACGGCGTCCGGGGTGAGTGGCCGGGCGATCAGCGACATGGAGCGGGCCCCAGCCGAGCGCCGCAGGAGCGGACCTTGGCGGCGTTGGCGACGCGCTGAAGATCAGTGGTGACGATCGGAGCTGGATGCGCACACGCTCGCCCGGCTGCGGTCCGGCCGGTACCAGGTGCACGGCCTGCTGCGGGCGTACGCCGCCGGGCTCAGCGACGACGAGGAGACCCCGCAAGAGCGGGCCGCCGCCCTCAGTCGCCTCCTCGACAGGTGGCGCAGCGTCCCGTCCGGTGAGTCCTCGTTCCGACGGTCAGGAGAAGTGCGTCTTCGGCCGGGCCAGCCGCTCCCCGTCGACGATCAGGTCGACCTTCTCGTTGTAGAAGGCGATGAGCCCGGCGATGGGTAGCAGCGCGCCGGTGGGGAACTCGTAGGACCAGGCCAGGTCCGGGTGGGTGGTGCCGTTGACGCGCACGGACCAGTAGCGGCTGGTCCGGCCCTTGTACGGGCAGGCGCTCGCCGTCTCGGACGCCACGAGGTGCCCGAGGTTCACCTCGGTCCGGTTCAGGTAGTAGCGGGTCGGCAGGCCGGTCTCGAAGAGCAGCACCGGCGAGGCCGACTCGGCCAGCGCGATCCCGTCGAGCTCCACCCGTACGCGGCGGGTGGAGCGCAGCGCGTCCACCCGCGCGTACGGGTTGCGGGGATGCACGAAGACCTCCTCGTCCTCCTCGAACCAGTGGTCCATGGCGGCCCAGTCGAACCGGACGGTCTCCGCCAGCCCGGGCAGCGCGTCGTCGCCGTACCACCGTGCGGACGACGGCCGGGACGTCTCGCCGAGGCGCACCCCGTGCACCCGTCCCGTCCCGCACCGGATCCGTTCCGTGCGGTGCTCGTCGACCAGGACGCTGCGGTTCACGTCGTCGATCGGGACGTAGTACTGGGGGTAGAAGGGCCACTCCCAGACGTACTGCGCGCGCCGGGTGTCCAGCACCAGCTCACCCGCGAGGTACGCGCGGATCCGGCGGGGCACCGGCTCGACACGGTCGTCCGGCACGAACGCTTTCGGGTAGTCCGGCACGTCTCCTCCGTCTCCGGGCAGGCTGGTCTCGGGGAGGGGTACCGGCTCAACGATCAGCGGGCCCCGGGTGTCGCGCCGGCACGTGCCGTCGTACGGCACCGAGGCCCAGGCGGTGGCGCTGCGCCGGGTGCGGCCGAGGTCAGGGTGACGCCGGCCCGCCGGGCTCCACCGGGTCGTCGATGCGCACGGTGGCGATCCACTCCGGCGGCGTCGGCGCGTCCACCCCGATCAGCCCCGCGATCAGCCGGGCGGATTCCAGCGGCGCCGCGGGCCAGGGCGTGTACCCGTCGGTGAGTACCACGATGATGTGCGGCCGGTGCCGCAGTGCCTCGTCGACGCCGACCCGCATGTCGGTGCCGCCGCCCCCGGCGAGCCGTACCTCGCCGACGCTGTGCACGGCGCGCACCACGTGGACGGCGGCGTCACAGGAGAGCACGGTGACCCGGTTGCCGCCGATGCCGACGGCCCGCAGTACCCCGCTCACCTCGGCCAGCGCCGCCGTGAGCCGGCCGTCCGACATGGAGCCGGAGGTGTCCACCACGATCGCCACCCGGGGCACCGGTTGCCGCAGCCGGGGCAGCACCACCCCGCGCATCGACTGGGAGCGCCGCGACGGCCGCTGGTAGGTGTAGTCGACAGCGCCGCCGGCCCAGGCGGCCGCCTCCCGCACCGCGCCGGTCAGCGCGCGGCGCCAGTCGACGGTGGGCTCCAGGATCGCGTCCGCCCAGCGCCGCCAGCCCGCCGGCACGCTGCCCCGGGCCCGGGACGCGGACCGGATCTGCTGGGCGGTGTCGCGGCGGATCGCCCCCGCCTCCACCTCGCTGATCCCCTCGCCGCTGTCTCCGCTCTCCCACGGCCGGTCCACCCCGTGGGCGCCCGAACCGCAGTCGTGCCCGCCCGTCACCTCGGGCGGGAGCAACGTCAGGTAGCGCTCGAAGAGCAACCCGGACGGCATGGCGTAGGTCTTCGGTTCGAGCCTGCCGGGTGGCAGCGGCAGCCGGTCGGCGAGCAGGTCGTCGTTGATCTCGCAGTCCTGCGCCACGTTGACCCGATGATGGTCGCGGCCGTGCGTGGCGGCGAGCCGGTCGGCTCTGGTGTGGTGGTCGCGCAGCAGGTGGGCGACCTCGTGGATCCAGACCGCGGCGAGCTGGGGCACGGGCAGATCGGCGACGAAGTCGGGGTTGACGTAGCAGCGCCACCGGCGGTCGACGCCCATCGTCGGTACGGCCCGGGACTCGACGACGGTGACGCTGTACAGCGCCGAGGCCAGGTAGGGCCGGTCCTGCGCGGCCCGGAACCGGGCGGCGAGCAACTTCGTCCGGTCCAGCGCCCCGCTCATCAGCCCAGGCGTCCGGACAGGTGCAGCACCTCCGCGAACGCGTCGATCGCGGCGGGTACGGGCCAGGACGGCTGGCGCAGCGCGGCGAGGTCCATCGCCGCGCGGGCGGCCACGTCCGGCACGCCGGCCTTCACCGCCTTCTCCAGCACCACCCAGGCCGCCGCCCAGCGTCGCTCGTCGACCCGGCCCTGCACGGCGGAGATCACGGCGGTGAGGAAGGCGAGCTGCCGGTCGCCCCGTTCCGGCAGCGTGAAGGCGTCCGGGTCGGCCAGCACCCGCTCCGGGTCGGGCAGGTCGAGGTTGTCCAGGTAGGTGACGAACTCCAGGCCGGCGCCGTCGCCGACCGCGCCGACCAGGGCCAGCGACAACGCCTCCCGGCCGGTGCCGCTGCAGTGGTGGAAGGTGAGCAGCCGCAGCGCCATCTCCCAGGTGCGCGGCGACGGCCAGGCGCCGCCGCGGGCCTCCGCGTCGCCGGGCAGGTGGTGGGCCAGCCCGGGCCGGGCGGTGAGGAAACCGGCGACGGCGCCGCGCGCCCGGGCCAGCGCCGACGCGGCCCGAGCCGGTTCGACCGCCGGCACGGTCACCGCCGGCCAGGTGCCGGCCAGACCCCGCGCCACGGTCCGTGGGTCGTGGGTCCAGTGCAGGTGTACGAAGCGGTTGGCCAGCGGCGGCGCGAGGTGCCAGCCGTCGGCGGCGCTGGTCGGCGGGTTCGCTGCCGCGACGATCCGCACGGCGGCCGGCAGGTGCAGGCTGCCGATCCGGCGTTCCAGCACCACCCGCAGCAGCGCCGCCTGCACTGCGGGCGGCGCGGAGGAGAGCTCGTCGAAGAAGAGCAGACCGGTGCCGCCGCGGGCCAGTCGTACGGCCCAGTCCGGTGGCGCCATCGGCACCCCGTCGGTGGCGGGGGAGTCGCCGACGATCGGCAGCCCGGAGAAGTCGGACGGCTCGTGCACGCTGGCGATCACGGTCTCCAGTGGGGTGCCGAGCCCGTCGGCGAGCTGTTGCAGGGTGGCGGACTTGCCGATGCCCGGCTCGCCCCAGAGCAGCACCGGCAGATTGGCCGCCACCGCGAGGGCCAGCGCCTCGACCTTCGGGTCGTGGGCCGGCTCGGAGCGCCAGTCGCGGGTGGCGGCGACCAGCGCGTCGGCGTCGGCGAGTCGCCCGTTCACCGCTCCATCCACTCCTCGAGGATCTGCAGGATCAGGCGCGGTCCCGGCGGTTCCTCGTCATCCTCTTCGTACATCTCGACCTTCCAGCCGGCCACCTCGATGGCGCCGTACCCGTTCTCGTCCTCCACGGTGGGGTCCGCGCCGGCCTCCAACAGGGCGCGGACCATCTCCGGGCTGGCTCCGTCGCCGGCCGCGACGTGCAGCGCGGTGCGCTTGCGCCGGTCCCGCGCGTCGACAGGTACGCCCGCGTCGGCGAGCCGGCCGATCAGGGCGGCGTCGTCGAGGGAGCGGACGTGGTGCAGCAGGGTGCCGCCGCGGCCGTCGCCCATCCGCGGGTCGAGCCCGGCGTCCAGCAGCGCGGCCAGCGCGGCGGTGCCACCGTGCTGAATGCGTAGCAGCACTTCGCGGCGGAGCTGCTTCAGCGGTCGGGGCAGGTGGTCGGTCGAGCCGCGCCAGGCCGCCACCGCGCTCAGACAGCCGGCGACCTGCCCGCCGAGACCGCCGAGGAGCTGCTCGCGGCGGACCTCCTCCGGCGGGTGCGACGTCGGGTCGAGCCGGCCGTCGGCGTGCCGCAGCGTGTGCCACTCGCCCCGGCACCGCACCGGGACGTCCCGGTGCAGATCGATCCGGTCACGGACGGGCTCCGCAGCAACGGCCGGGAAGAGCACGCCCCGGACCAGGGGGTGCAGCTCGGCCGGGTCGAGCAGGCCGCGCCGGATCAGTTCCAGGTCCGCCGGTCGGGAGTAGACCGGGCCGGCCAGCACGGGGGCGTGGTAGTGCTGCCGGTCGTAGTCGAGCAGCCGCGCCGCGACGCCGTGCGGCTCGTGGCGCACCTCGGCCACCGGCTGCGTGTCGTGCCGGATCACCAGCCGGTCGAGGTCGTAGCGCTCGCGCAGCCGGGTCAGCTCGGCGGCCAGTCCCACCGGCAGGGCCTGACCGATCAGCCCGCCGGCGAGGTAGTGGCGGCGGCGACCCTCGGGTGGGGTGGCGTCGAGGTCCACGCCGGCCGCCGCCCACGCGCCGACCGGGTCGCCTGCGGCGAGCAGCCGGTCGAAGACCTCTGTCCGCGTCGCCGCGTCCGCCGGGTCCACCTGCGTCGGGTACACCGTGAACGGGCGCACCGAGCCGTCGGCCTCGAAGCCCGGCATGCGCTGCGGCGTGCCGCCGTACGCCTCGCGGAGCCCGGCGACGTGCTCGGCGCTCCAGAACACCGGTGGCAGGTCCGGCCAGCCGGGATTCGCCTCGACGGCGGCGCGCACCTCCAGCCGCAGCCGCTGCGAGCCGTCCACCGTCTTCGGGGTCCGCAGCACCAGAAGGGCGTCGTCGCCGCCGATCCGGCCCTCCCGGGTCGACAGCAGCCAGTCGTGGTGGGTGGCGAGACTGGTGCGCCCGCCGAGTACCCGGGGCAGGTGCCAGCGCAGCAGGTCCGGGGCGAGCGCGTTCAGGTCCGCCTCGATGAGATCGGCCTGCCGGGCCCCGTGCGTGCGACGCACCTCGGCCAGGTCGAGGTCCACATCGATCCGGCCGGCGGCGCAGCCGGCCCGCCAGTCGCCTTCGGCGCGGGCGGCCGCCACCGCCTCGATCATCGACGGCGGTACGGCGTACCGGCGGACTCGTTGCCAGACGGGCAGCTCGGGAAGGGTGGGCTGGTTCACCGGTAGACGCTCGCGATCGCCTGGATGTCCTCGTGGGGCGGCGGCGCGGGCTGCTCGGCGAGCAGAGCCGCGGCCCGGCGACGCTGCTTACGCGGCACCCCGCCGTTGATGCCGAGGTAGCGCAGCGTCGGATGACCCTCGATCGCCGCGACCAGCCGCCGGGCCCCGCGTCCGCCGATCTCGGTGCGCCGTACGTCGAGCCGGCGCAGCCGGGCGCCCGGCAGCGCGTCGGCGAGCGCCTCCGCCCCGGCGTCGCCGACCACGTTGCCGCGCGCGCCGAGGGCCCGCTCCGACGGCGGTCGGGCCAGGTCCAGGGCCTCCCAGGCGGCCAGGTGGTGGGCCAGCGTCGCGACCCCGGCCGGGGTGACGCCGTTACCGCCCAGACCGAGCGTCATCGGCACCCCGTCGGCGAGCGCGGCGAGCGCGGTGACGCCGTCGTCGCCGAGATGGTTGGCGGCCAGGTAGAGCTCGCGTAGCCCGGCGGTGTGGATCAGCGTGCCGAGGGCGGGCACCGCGTCCGGGCCGAAGCCGTTGCCGCCGAGGAAGAGCCGCTGCACCGGCACCGGCCGCTCCGCGAGCGCCGCCGCCAGCGTGGTCAGCCCGCGTACGGTCATCCCGACGTTGACCAGGTCCAGGGTGCGCAGGGTGGTGTTCGCGCGGAGGGCGTCGGCAAGCTTGCGCACCCCGTCGTCGCCGACCGGGTTGCGTTTGAGCCAGAGCGCCCGGAGCTGGTCGTCGGCGGCCAACCGGTCGGCCAGGGCGGTCACGCCGGTGGCGTCGATAAGGTTGCAGCCCAGGTAGAGGGTGTGCAGCCGGTGGCCGGGGCGCAGCGCGTCGGCTACCGCCCGAGCACCCGCCTCGCCCAGCGCGTTGGTGCCGAGCAGCAGGTGCCGGACGAGCGGCGACTCGACCGCCGCCGCCACGATCCGGGCGCTCTGCGCCGGGCCGACGCCCTGCTTGCACAGGTCGAGGCGGCCGTCGGCGCGGACGGTGCCGCGTGGGTACACCTCGCTGTCGTCGATCGGCGCGGACGCGGCCAGCCGGGCCAGCAGCGGGTCGAAGTCGGCCGGGTCGGCCAGGCCGGCGGTGGGGTCGGCGATGACCGGGCAGCGCACCGGCGTCGGATCGGTCACCAGGGCACGCTCCGGTAGTCCTTGAGAAACTGGCCGCTCACCGGCGCGCCGGTGACCCCGCGCACCACCGGGTCGTAGATCCGGGCGGCGCCGTCGATCACGTCGAGCGGCGGGCGGAAGCCGTGCGCACGCTGGTGGATCTTGCTCGGATGCGGGCGCTCGTCGGTGACCCAGCCGGTGTCCACGCTGTTCATGTGGATCCCGCTGGTCAGGTAGTCGGCGGCGACCGTACGGACCAGCATGTTGAGCGAGGCCTTGGCCATGTTGGTGTGCGGATGACGGACCGTCTTACCGGCCCGCGAGTAGCTGCCCTCCATGGCGGACACCTGCACGACGTGCCGCTGCGGGTGGGAGCTGGCCTGCATCAGCGGGCGCAGCCGGGAGGTGAGCAGGAACGGCGCGAAGGCGTTGACCACGTGCACCTGCAACCACTCGCGCGGGGTGACGTCCGCGTCCCGCAGCACCCACGAGTTGACCTCCCTCAGGTCGAGCGGTTGCCCGGTCTCGTCGGTCCGCCCGGCAGGGAAGTACGACTCCAGCAGCGCCGGCAGGCCGGCCGGGTCGGGCCGGGTGGGGGCGGCGCCCACGGC
>NZ_SMKG01000105.1 GCF_004348525.1 Micromonospora sp. 15K316
TGTATAAGAGACACCTCCGACCCGGAGGAGGCGACCGACCCGGACGCCGGGCCGGTGCTGCCGGAACTGCAAGATCCCGACTGGATGCACCACGCCCGCCAGGTCGCCCAGACGGGTTTCTGGGCGGTGGCCCGCCGCCTGCCCCGCATCGTCCGGGAGGCGATCGGCGTGGCGTGGGCGACCAACCGGTTCGACACGGTCGCCTCGATCGGCCTCAACATCGCCGCCGGTGTCATGACCACCTTCGGGCTGCTCGCCACCACCAGCGTGCTCACCAAGCTCTTCGCCGCCGGCCCCACCCCGGACCGCGTCCGCGCCGCCCTGCCGGCGCTGCTGCTCGCCGCGGCGGCCGTGTCGGCCCGCGGTGGGCTGACCATCGCCGCGGGCTGGGCGCAGGCCCGGTTGATCCCGCAGATCAACTACCGGGTCGAGCTGCGCATGTTCGAGGCCACCACCGCCGTCGACCTCGCCGCGTTCGACGACGCCGGGTTCGCCGAGGAGATGGACCGGGCCCGCGACCGCGGGATGCGCGAGGCCGCCTCGATCGTCGACAGCACCGTCAACCTGATCACCGGCGTCGTCGGTGTGCTCGCCACCGCCGCCGCGGTCACCGTCATCCAGCCGATCCTGCTGCCCTGCCTGCTCCTCGCGGCCGTGCCGCAGGCGATCACCGCGGTGCGGATCGCCCGCCGCCAGTACCTGAACCTGCTGGCCCGCATCACCCGCCGCCGTCGTATGTGGATGCTGGCGAACCTGATGGCCAACCGGCACACCGCCGTCGAGGTCCGGACGTACCAGATGCGCGAGTTCCTCCTCGACGAGTACCGGCGGATGATGAAGGCCGAGACCCGGGCCGACTTCGACCTCGTCCGGGCGCAGACCACCACCCGGGTCCTCGGCGCCTCCGGCGCCGGGCTGGCCACCTTCGCCGTCTACGCCGTGCTCGGTGGCCTGCTCCTGGCCGGCTGGGTCGCCCTTGCCGCCGCCGCGACCGCGCTGCTGGCGTTGCAGGCCGCGCACACCAGCCTGGGCATGGCCGTCTTCGCCACCAACTCGCTGTACGAGGACGCCCTCTACTACCAGGACTACCGCGACTTCCTCGACCGGGCCCGGCTGCGCACCCCGCCCGGGGGCGGCAGGTCCACCACCGGCTTCGACACCATCGATCTCGACGGGGTCAGCCTGAGCTATCCCGGCACGCAGACCCTCGCGGTCGACGACGTCAGCCTGACCGTGCACCGTGGTCAGGTCGTCGCGCTCGTCGGCGAGAACGGCTCCGGCAAGACCACCCTCGCCAAGCTCATCGCGGGCCTCTACCGGCCCACCTCCGGCGTCATCCGGTGGGACGGCACCGACACCGGCGAACTCGATCCGGTCAGCCTCGCCTCACACGTCGCCGTCATGAGCCAGGACTGGTGGAAGTTCCCGTTCACCGCCCGCCAGAACGTCCTCATCGGCCGCTACGACCGGCCGCCGCACGAGGCGGGGCCGAGCGTGGAGGACGCCGCGCGGGCCACCGCCGCGCACGACATGATCCTCGACCTTCCGTACGGGTACGAGACCCTCCTCGACCGCGAGTTCAAGAACGGCCAGGACCTCTCCGGCGGCCAGTGGCAACGGCTCGTCGCGGCGCGCAGCCTCTACCGGCACGCGCAGCTCCTGGTCTGTGACGAGCCGTCGGCCGCCCTCGACGCGCGGGCCGAGCACGCCATGTTCCAGAACCTGCGCCGTCAGCCCGACCGGCTGGTCATTCTGATCACCCACCGGCTCGCCAACGTCCGGCACGCCGACCAGATCTTCGTGATGCGCGACGGACGGCTGGTCCAGCAGGGCGACCACGAGCAGTTGATGGCGCAGGACGGCCTCTACCGTGAACTGTTCGACCTGCAGGCCGCCGGCTACCTGGCCGAGTCGTCGTCGAAGCCGCCGTCCGGGCCGGGTTCCTGAAGCCCGGACGGTGAGCGGTGCCGACCGCCGAGTACGGCGTGGGCGCTGATCGACTCGGTATCAAGGAAGTCGGGGTGTCCGGCTAGGCGGGACACCCCGACTTCCTTGAAGGCGCCGCTCTGCGGGCCGACCCGGGCCGAGATGGCCGTCGCCGAAAGGCTTTCGCAAAGATTTCAGGCGTACGGGCGGCGCGCAATCTATCGTTCGGGCGCGGGCGTAGTGCCCAGACTCGACACCGAGCGGGTGGGGCGGGCCGCCGAAAGCCGCTCTTGTTTTACCCGTTGGACACCTTGCCGAAATCGTTTTCGTGCGACACGCTAGCGGCGGACAGTGATACCCATCACCTCGGGCGCGGCGGTGACGATCGATGCGCGAGCCGCGCCGGATCCGGCGGGAGGCGGGTGCGAGATGACTGGTACGAGCCGCACGCACGGTGGCCGCGCGACCAGGGATCGCCCGCCCCTGCTCGCCGGAGCGACGCCCGGCGGAGGCGTGATCCCGCCGATCGCAGAACACGACCCGCACCACCGGATCGAGCTTCCACATTCCCGGGGACCGCGCTGCGGCTCCCTCTGATCCATAGACCCCGAGGAGAGGAATCATGAGGAAGGCCCTGGGCAGGCGCACCGCCCTGCGTTCCATGGCAGCAGTCCTGGTGGCGGCGTTGACTCTCGGTGCCGCCGCGTGCAGCGACGACGAGCCGGCCGGCTCGAGCGCCGCCGAGGCGGGACCCGAGGGTGTCGACGACGGCAGCGAGCTCACCATGTGGACCCGCGCGCCGCTGGAGAAGCAGGCGAAGCTCCTCGTGGAGGCCTACAACGCCAGCCACCAGAACAAGGTCAACCTGACAGTCGTACCCAACGACGACTACGTCGCCAAGGTCGGCGCGGCGGCCGGCGCGGACGGTCTGCCGGACCTCTTCGCCGCGGACATCGTCTACGTGCCGAACTGGGTGAACCAGGGGCTGTTCCAGGACATCAGCGCGAACATCAACGGCCTCGCCTTCAAGGACTCCATCAACAAGGGGCACCTGTCGGCCGGCACGGTGGACGGCAAAGCGCACGTCCTGCCGTTCGTCCTGGACCTGTCGATGCTCTTCTGGAACAAGCAGCTGTTCAAGGAGGCCGGGCTCGATCCGGAGAAGGCGCCGGCCACGCTCCAGGAGTACGCCACCGCGGCGAAGGCGGTGCAGGCGATGAAGAAGGAGGGTGTCTACGGCACGGCGGCCGGGCTCAACTGCGGCGGCTGCCTGGTCTTCACCTGGTTCCCCTCCATCTGGGCCGGCGGCGGCGAGGTGCTCAGCGAGGACGGCAAGGAGGCCAAGCTCGCCGACGACACCGCGCAGCAGGTCTACCGCACCTGGAACGACCTGTGGAAGTCCGGTGCCGTCCTGCCCGCCTCCGAGGGTGAGACCGGTCCGACGTGGACCGCGGCGTTCACCGAGGGGAAGGTCGGCCTGATGTTCTACCCGGCGACGTTGCTCTCCTCGACACCGTTCGACGTCGGCGTGGCCGGCATCCCGGGCCCCGACGGCGGCGCCTCCACCTTCGTCGGCGGCGACGGCATCGGCGTCTCCAAGGACTCGAAGAAGGCGGCCCAGGCCTGGAACTTCCTGAACTGGATGATGTCCGAGCAGGCGCAGGTCGAGGTGCTGGCGAAGAACAAGGACGTGGTGTCGCGCTCGGACCTCGCGAGCAACAAGTACGCCGCCGAGGACCCCCGGCTGGTCACCATCAACGAGGTGGCCGGCAAGGGCGACACGCCCGTCGCGCTCAACTTCCAGCAGGCGTTCAACGCGCCGGGCAGCCCCTGGCTGACCCTCATCCGCAACCAGGTGCTCACCGGTAGCGGCGATCTGCAGAAGGACAACGGCGAGATCACCGCCGTTCTCCAGCAGTAGCCGAGGCGGTCGCGGGCGGGTGTCGGCAGGTACGGCACGCGCCCGCGACGCCGATGCCACCCCGGAAACCGTCGCTCGACCGGTCCCCCGCACCGGAGAAACGGAAGGTCCTGATGACAGTCACCGCACCGTCTCGCCCGCCCAGTGCGGCGATGCGGGGCCACGCCCGGCGTCGTGGTCGCCGGGGCCTGCTCGGCTGGCTCTACGCGACACCGACGGCGGTCTTCGTCGGGGCGCTCTTCGTCGTCCCGCTGCTGCTGGTCGTCAAGATGTCGCTGTCGAGGTGGCCGCTGCTGACCGGGGACCAGGGGATCAACGTCCCCGACAACTTCACCAAGGCCGTCGACCACCGCTTCTTCACCGACTCGGTGGTGTTCACCGTCAAGTACACGGTGCTCGCCACCGTGCTGCTGCTGGCGCTCGGGCTGGGACTGGCGCTGCTCGTGCAGGAGTCGAGCCGGTGGAACAGCCTGCTCCGCGCCTCCTTCCTGATCCCCAGCGCGCTCGGCCTGGCGTCGGCGTCGCTGCTGTTCTACGTGCTCTACTCCCCGTACGCGAGCCCGCTGGCACCCGTGATGGAGAGCCTGGGCTTCACGTTCCTCGGCTCACCGACCGCGGCGCTGCTCTCCACGACCTTCCTCATCGTGTGGCGGTACGCCGGTTTCTACATGGTGCTCATGCTCGTCGGCCTGCAGGGCATACCCGCGGACGTGTACGAGGCCGCCCGCTCGGACGGCGCGAGCCGGTGGCAGACCTTCACGAAGGTCACCCTGCCGTTGCTGCGTCCGACGCTGGCGCTGACGACCGTGCTCTGCGTGACCGGCTCGCTGCTGGCGTTCGAGCAGTTCTACATCCTCACCAAGGGCGGCCCGGACAACAGCACGATCACCGTCGTGCAGCTCATCTACATGGTGGCGTTCCAGGGTCAGAACGACCTCGGGGTGGCGGCGGCGCTCTCGGTCATCGTGCTGCTCGCCCTGATCGTGATGAACGCCCTGCAACTGCGGGCGTTCCGGACCGAGGAGAGGTGACACCGATGGTCGCCGATTTCCGTTCCCGCCCCGCCACGGCCGACGAACCGGCCGCGCCCGGCACGGCGCCGACGGCCCCGGCCAGGTCGAACGGTGTCACGGTCGCCGGCATCGCGCTCCGCACGCCGTACTGGGTGTTCACCGGGGCGGTGGGGCTGATCTTCCTGGCGCCACTGGTCTGGACGGCGGTGGCGTCGGTCGCGCCGCAGGCCGGCACGAACCAGGTGGACGGCTGGGGGCTGGGCAACTACGAGACGCTGGCGAACTACCAGGCCGGCATCTGGCGATACCTCGCGAACTCGACACTGGTCTCCCTGCTGACGGTCGCCCTGACCCTGCTGGTCTCCCTGCTCGGCGGGTATGCCTTCGCCCGGTTCCGTTTTCCCGGCCGGAACCTCCTGTTCCTGCTCACGCTCGCCATCCTCATGGTTCCGTACGCGACGTTGCTGATCCCGCTCTATGTCCTGCTCAACGAGGTCGGGTTGCAGAACTCGCTCGTCGGGGTGGCCCTCGTGCTGACCATGTTCCAGTTGCCGTTCGCCACCTTCCTGATGCGCATCTCCTTCGAGGCGGTGCCCCGCGAACTCGACGAGGCCGCGCTGGTCGACGGCTGCTCGTCGTTCGGCGCGCTGTGGCGGGTGCTGCTTCCCGCGGTGAAGCCGGGCCTGATCACCGTGGGGCTCTTCGCGTTCCTCGCCGCCTGGAACGACTTCATGGCGCCACTGATCCTCATCAACGACTCCGAGCGGATGACCCTTCCGCTCGCGGTCTCCAACCTGCGCGGCCAGGTCCAGGGTGTCGTCGACTACGGGGCGACCGAAGCGGGCGTGGTCGTGCTCGCCCTCCCGTGCATCGTGCTGTTCCTGCTGCTCCAACGACACTACGTGCGCGGCTTCATGTCCGGCGCGCTGAAGGGATGACCATGAGCGGCACCGCATCCACGGCCGCGCCCGTGCTGCCGGTCCGCGGCCGGCTCCGGCCGCTCGGACTGGACGCCGTCCGGGTCACCGGCGGCTTCTGGGCCGGGCGTCAGTCGGTCAACGCCACCGCGACCCTCGCCCACATCGAGTACTGGCTGGAGCGGGCGGGCTGGCTCCGGAACTTCGACCTCGCCGCGCGGGGCGACCTGGCCGGCGGCCGCCGTGGGCGGGAGTTCTCCGACTCGGAGATCTACAAGTTCCTCGAGGCGATGGCGTGGGAGATCGGCCGGAGCGGGGACGCCGACCTCGAGGCGAGGTTCCGAACCGTCGTCCGGCGGGTGGCGGCGGCGCAGCGGCCCGACGGCTACCTCAACACGAACTTCGGCGGACCGGGGCAGGCACCGCGCTGGTCCGACCTCGAATGGGGCCACGAGCTCTACTGCGTCGGTCATCTGCTCCAGGCCGCGGTGGCCCGCGCCCGGACGTGTCCCGGCGCGGACGACGGGCTGCTGGAGGTGGCCCGCCGCGCCGCCGACAACGTGTGCGAGACGTTCGGGCCGGACGGCATCGACGGCATCTGCGGGCATCCGGTGATCGAGACGGCGTTGGTGGAGTTCGCCCGGACCACCGGGGACGACCGCTATCTGGCCCAGGCCGCGCTCTTCGTCGACCGGCGGGGGCACGGCCGGCTCAGCGATGTCGAGTTCGGTCGGGAGTACTTCCAGGACGACCTCCCCGTCCGGCGGGCGACGGTGCTGCGCGGGCACGCGGTCCGGGCGAACTACCTCGCCGCGGGCGCCGTCGACGTCGCCGTCGAGCTGAAGGACGCCAGCCTGCTGGAGGCCGTGCGCACCCAGTGGAGCAACGCGGTGGCGTGCCGTACGTACGTCACCGGTGGGCAGGGCTCCCGCCACCAGGACGAGGCCTTCGGCGGGGACTGGGTGCTGCCGCCCGACCGCGCCTACTCGGAGACCTGCGCGGGGGTCGGTTCGGTGATGCTCGCGTGGCGGCTGCTGCTCGCCGACGGTGATCCGCGGTACGCCGACCTCATCGAGCGGACGTTGTTCAACGTCGTGTCGACGTCACCGGCGGCGGACGGGCGGAGCTTCTTCTACACCAACACGCTGCACCGCCGTGAGCTCGGCACCCTCCCCGACGCCGATCGGCCCAGCCTCCGTGCGGCGTCCTCGCTGCGGGCGCCCTGGTTCGAGGTCTCCTGCTGCCCGACGAACGTCGCCCGGACGCTGGCCAGCCTCTCGGCGTACGTCGCCACCTGTGACGACGAGGGCCTGCAGCTTCATCAGTACATGCCGGCCACGGTCGCGCACCGGCTCGCCGACGGGCGTGACGTGAGCGTGAGCATCGCGACCGGCTACCCGTACGACGGGGATGTCCGGGTACGGATCGACGGCGACGACGAGCGCCCCTGGTCGCTGTCGTTGCGGGTGCCCGAGTGGGCGGCCCACGGTGCGACGTTGACCGTCGACGGCGACCGCCGGCCGGTGGGCCCGGGGCTGGTCACCGAGCACCGGCGGTGGCGACGCGGCGAGGAGGTCGTGCTGTCCCTGCCGGTGGCGCCCCGGTTCACCTACCCGGATGCTCGGATCGACGCGGTCCGGGGTTGTGTCGCGGTGGAGCGGGGACCGCTCGTGCTCGCCCTGGAGTCGGTGGACGTGCCCGTCGCCGGGAGCGTCGACGAGCTTCGTGTCGACGTCGACCAGCCGCCCCGCCTGGTGGACGGCAGGGTCACCGTCCGCTGCCGTCGCGTGCACCCGGACGCCCACGACTGGCCCTACCACCGGGAGCGGGGCGACTCGACCCCCGTGGTCGGCGAGGCGCTCGACGGGGTGGCCCTGGTGGAGTACCACGCGTGGGCGAACCGGGGGCCCTCGACGATGCGCGTCTGGCTCCCCATCCTCGCCGACCGAGCCGACCGAGCCGACCGAGCCGACCGAACCGGCTGAACCGGCTGAACCGGCGCGCCGGACGCCGGCGCCCGACCGGCCCGTGCACGCCCACGGATGTTAACGCTAACAAAATCGTCCACCTCCTCCCGCAACGACAACGCCAGACCGCGCGAGACCGACCACCGAGGTGCAGCACGGCCTCCCCAGCAGTCCAGCCGCACCGACGACAAGGAGGAAGGAACATGAGCCGTAGACGCGTGAGGAGGGCGCCCCTCTGGGTCGCCCTGGCCGCGCTCGTGATGGGCGGAACGGTTGGGGTGGGATCCCCGGCCCACGCCGACGGCCCGGTCCTACCCGGCAACGAGGGTGACGTCGGGGTCTACACCGACGGGCAGAGCCACGTCATGGAGATCGGGGACCCGGTCTACAGCAACGTCGGCGACGTCGCCGAGCAGCTCAAGCCCGGTGTGCCCTTCACAGCCGGGAACATGCACCAGTCCATCTTCGAGAAGGATCTCGCCGCCGGCGGCACCGACTACTACCTCGACCGCGTCCTGGGCGTCCAGGGAGCTATCGGCTCGGCGGTGTTGATGACCCGGGGCCGCTCCCTGTACATGCGCGGTGCGAGCAACAACAACTTCACCGTGATGGGCTTCGCCGGCAGCGCGTACGTCGGCGGCCCGAACAACCTCGGCAACCTCTACACCGTCACGGTGCCGGGGCAGACCGTCACCGAGGTGAACGCGAACCGGTTCAACGCGCCGAGCCACGCGAAGGGCCGGTACACCATCGGCGCGACCGGGGTCACCGCCGACCTGACCAAGTTCATCACGTACGACAACGTCGCCGTCACCGCCATCACCTTCCGCAACCCCGGCGACGGCCCGGCCACGTTCACCGTCCGCGCCGCGTCGCCGCTGGCCACCCAGGCGGGAACGGGCGCGGCCGAGCTCACCGGCACCCGCACCATCACCAGCGGCTCGAACAACGGACTCGTCGACACCGCCTGGAACTCGATAAAGGTCGACGTCACCGGCGCCGGGTTCACCCGGACCGGAACCAACCTCGACCGTGAGATCACCGTGCCCGCCGGCGGCTCGGTGGCGCTGTCGGTGGTCGGCGCCGTCTCCTCGGCCACACTGCCGGAAACGGTCGAGAGCTACCAGGAGTACGCCGGACTCTCGCCGGCCGACGCGGTGCGCACCGGTGTCACCGAGTTCAACCGCCGCTGGGCGCAGGACGTCCCCTACATCGACGTCCCGGATCCCGCGTTGGAGAAGGCCATCGTCTACCGGTGGTGGGGGGAGCGGTACAACACCCTCGACGCCAACGCCTCCGGCCACGTCTACCAGTACCCGACCACGATCGAGGGGGTGAACCTCTACCAGAACGCCGTCGCGCTGACCCAGCCGATGCACCTGCAGGACACCAAGTGGCTGCGCACGCCGTACCTGCCGTACGGCCAGGTGCTGAACATCGGCGAACTCTCCGGCTCGTCGGCCTTCCTGGACAGCCCCGGGCACACCAGCTGGAACAACCACTACTCGCAGTACCTCGGCACGGCCGGGCTCGAGGCGTACAACGTGCACGGCGGTGGCAAGGAGATCGCCCGGAAGTTCGCCGGCTACTTCGAGGGCGACGGCGTCGGCCAGCTCGAACACTACGACGGCAACGACGACAAGCTGATCGCCTACGACACCAACTACATGCCCGGCAACGACGCCGACGCCATCACCTTCGGCTTCCCGAAGTCCAACGCGGGCGCGCCCGGGGCGCGAACCATCGAGCGTCCCGAGTCGGCGTACGTGTGGGGGGCGTTCGACGCCGCCCGGCAGCTCTACCAGATCGCGGGCGCCGACCAGGCGAAGGTCGACCAGCTGGCGACCGGCGCCGACGAGATCCGTGACGCGATCCTCGACCGGCTGTGGAGCCCGGACATGCGGATGTTCCTCGCCGGCACCTCGCACGGAGCCAGCAGCGCGGCCAGCGCCAACGGGCGACCGAACCCGCTGCCCGCGTCGTCGCGCGACCTCATTCCGGCCCGGGAGTCGAACCTCTACGACGTCTACGCCGAGAACCTCATCCCGTTCGACCAGTGGCAGACCTACGTCGACGGGTTCCGGTTCCTGACCTACGGCGACAACTTCCCGATCTTCCCGTTCTACACCGCCAACCAGTACGACCGGACGGCCTACGGGATCGGCGGCTCCAACAACTTCTCCAACATCAACTTCACGGTGCAGTACCGCGGCGTCCGGTCGGCGCTGCGCCACTACGACCCGGAGCAGAAGTACATCACTCCGGCCTACGCGAAGCGGCTGCTCGACTGGATGGCGTGGAGCATCTACCCGAACGCGGACCTGCGCGCCCCGAACCAGGCGGAGTACTACTCCAATTGGAACCCGACCACGAAGACCTACAACCGCAACAACCCGAACCACGTGATGCTCGGCAACATGAACTACATCTTCGTCGAGGACATGGCGGGCATCCAGCCCCGCTCCGACGACAAGATCGAACTCTGGCCGATCCGGTTCGGCTACGACCACTTCATGGTCAACAACCTGCGGTACCACGGGCAGGACGTCACAGTCGTCTGGGACCCCGACGGCAGCGAGTACGGCCTGGGCGTCGGGTACAGCCTCTTCCTCAACGGGGAGAAGAAGGTCAGCGCCGACAAGCTCGGCAAGCTCACTTACGACCCGAACACCAACCAGGTCCAGGCCGAGGAGGGCGTGACCGTCACCTTCACCGCCGACGAGGGCACCGACTTCCCGAGCGCGGTGCAGACGCCGATCTCCGACGACCGGGTCGTCGCGTACCTCAAGACGGCCGGCGTCGACCTCACCGAGGACGCGCCGAACCTGGCGGCGGGCGCCGGACTCAGCTCGTCGTACACCCAGCAGGGCGTACGGCCCACCCCGTGGCGGCAGTTCCACACGCCCGGTTGGAGCACCACCTCGATGAACTACACGCCCGGCGCGATCAAGGAGACCGAGCGGCCGGTGTCGCTGAACGCGGTCACCGACGGCGTCACCGCCAACGAGCCGTACTGGGGCAACTACGGCACGACCGACCGCAACGGCTACGTCGAACTCGATCTGGGCTCGGCCAGGTCCTTCGACAACGTCAAGGTGTTCTTCGTCAGCGACCGGCAGGCCGGCGGTTACCGCGAGCCCGCGCGCTGGTGGATCCAGGTGCCCGACGGTGAGGGCGGCTGGAAGGAGGTGCCGAACCAGTTCAAGAACCCCACCGTTCCGTCGGCGAAGTTCAACGAGGCGCTCTTCCACGGCGTGACGTCGAACAAGCTACGCATCGCGTTCACGAACAACCCGACCTTCTCCACCGCCATCCCCGAGATCCAGGTCTTCGACTCCGGCCGCGACGTGCCGGACGTCTCCAACCAGGCGCCGGTCGTCACCGCCGCGCGGGACGGCTCGGCGGACGGCAACCTCTCCACCCGGCTGGTCGGTACGGCGACCGACGACGGCATCCCCTACGACAGCGAACTCACCTTCGGCTGGGAGACCGTCTCGGCGCCGCAGGGCGCGGGCGTCATCTTCGCCGACCCGAAGGCCCTCGCCACCCGGGTGACCGGCACGATCCCCGGCGACTACGTGTTCCGTCTCCACGCCGACGACGGTGCGAAGCGGTCGGAGGCGACCGTCGCGGTGACCCTCGCCGAGCGGGAGGTCGTCGCGGAGTTCGGCCGCTCGGCGACGATCACCACCAGCGGCACCGCGTCGTGGGAGAACCACCAGCGGGTCAACGAGAGCAGCACGCCGAGCAGCTCCAACCCGGGCGCCGGGAACGGCTGGGGCAACTGGGGCCAGCCGCAGAACGGCACCAGCCCCGAACGGGCGGCGTGGATCCAGTACCGGTGGGACGCGCCGGTGCGGCTCTCCTCGACCGACGTCTACTGGTACGACGACAACGGCGGCACCCGCCGGCCCACGGGCACCACGTACGCCGTCGAGAGCTCCGCGGACGGCACCACCTGGACGCCGGTCACGCTGACCAACGGATCGGCGTACGCCGACGCGCTCGCCACCAACAGGTACAACCGCCTGGAGTTCACCCCGATCACGACAAGCTACCTGCGCATCCGCATCTTCGGCGTGATGGGTGAGGGCGCGGGCACGGGCGTGCTGCGCTGGCGCGCCAACGGCGAGACCGTCGACTCGGTGCGCTCGCCGGTGCTCATCCGCACCACAGTGGGGCAGGTGCCGACCCTGCCGGGCACCCTCGACGCGGTCTACGCCAGCGGCGCGCGCGGTGACGTCGCGTTCAACTGGCAGCCGATCACGCCCGAGATGGTCGCGGAGACCAACGTCGAGCCGTTCGTGGTCTACGGCACGAACGACGCCTACGGGCTGATCGCCGAGGCCCGCGTCTACGTGCGGCCGGAGACCGCGCCACGCGGCATCTCGATCCAGGGAGCCGAGACGTTCGAGCAGGCCGTCGAGGTGGGAGAGCTGCCCTACCTCCCGGACAAGGTGGAGGTCTCCTACAACGACGGCTCCCGGGACAACCAGGCCATCGGCGTCGACTGGAACTTCGACGAGAGCGTCGTCGACACCCCCGGTCGCTACACGATCATCGGTGACCTGATCCTGCCCGAGTACGTCAGCGAGGCCGGCACCACCCGGACCACGTTGACCCTCACCGTGGGCGACCCGCCACCGGACCCCGCCTGGGACGTCGAGGTGCAGGCCCGCACCCAGTGCACCGGCGGCAAGGTCTACGTGCTGGTGACCGCGCGCAACGCCGACGACGTGCCGCTCACCGTCGAGCTGGTGACGCCGTACGGGTCGCGCACGGTCGCCGACGTCGCCCCGGGCAAGTCCGCGTACCAGGCGTTCACCAGCCGGGCCGTGTCGGTGCCGGCCGGGACCGCCACGGTCAAGGTCACCGGGACCGTCGACGGAGCGCCGGTCACGGAGCAGGTCGAGGCGCCGTTCGGCGCGCTCAGCTGCGACTAGCCCTTCACGGGTGGCGGCGTCGTACCGGCGCCGCCACCCTCCGGCCCGACAGTGAGGAGATCGACACCGTGAACACCAGCGTGGTGCGCGGCGGCGCCCCACCGACGTCCCGGCGGTCGCGCCGGTTCGGCAGGGCGGCCGCCGCGGCGGCGGTCGCCGGGCTCGTCGCGAGCGGCCTGGTCGGGGTCGCCGCCCCGGCCTACGCGGCCGACCCGTACACCTTCACCAACACGATCAATCCGATCCTCGGCGACGGCAGCTACCACTCGGCCGACCCCGCGCCGATCGTCGTGCCGGCCGGCGCCCCCGGTAACGGCAGCGGCACCGACCAGCTCTACATCTACACCGGCCACGACGAGGCCGGAACGACCACCAACGACTTCATCATGAACGAGTGGGGGGCGTTCCAGACCGCCGACGTCGAGGCGGGGGAGTGGACCCACCACCCGTCGCTGATGCGTCCGGAACAGGTCTTCGACTGGGCCACCCCGGGGCGCGCGTACGCGGGACAGGTGGTCCGGGGCGTCGACGGCCGCTACTACTGGTACGTCCCGATCCACGAGCGGGACAGCCCGGCGTCCGACAAGTTCGCGATCGGGGTGGCCGTCTCGGAGAGCCCGACCGGCCCGTGGACCGACCACGCGGGCGGGCCGATCATCTCCCAGCGCGTGCCCACCCCGAACACCATCCACAACATCGACCCGACGATCCTCGTAGACGGCACCGCCCCGAACCAGCGGGTGTACCTCTGGTGGGGCTCGTTCAGCCAGCTGCGGATGATCGAACTCGCGCAGGACATGAAGACCCCGGTCACCACGCCGCGTTCCGTCACCGGGCTGACCGGCTTCTTCGAGGCGGCCTGGGCCTTCAAGCGCCACGACACCTACTACCTGGCGTACGCCGGGAACAACGCCGGACCGACCTCGCAGTGCACGCCGGCGAACTACCACGCCTGCATCGCGTACGCCACGGCGTCGTCGCCGCAGGGGCCGTGGACCTACCGGGGGACCGTCCTGCGGCCGGTCTCCTCGACGACGAGCCACCCGGGCATCCTGGAGTTCCACGGCTCCTGGTACATCGCGTACCACACCGCGGACGCCGTGGGCGGCGGCCACTTCCGCCGGTCCGTGGCCATCGACCCGGTGGAGTGGGACGACACGCAGAACCCGCCACGGATGAAGCCGGTCACCCCGACGCCGGTGCGGGGGCCCGACCTCACCCCACGGCCGAACATCGCCCAGGCGGCCCGGGTCACCGTCTCCAACGAGCCCGTGCCCACCCAGTACTGGGTGAAGGCGCTCAACGACGAGATCGTCCGGCCCAACCCGCTGCCGCCGGACATGTGGGGCACCTGGACCGGCAACAACCCGCCCCAGCAGTGGGTGCAGTACACCTGGGACCAGCCGATGCGGATCTCCGGCTCGCAGATCGAGTTCTGGAACGACAGCCCGCAGGGCAGCGGCGTGGGCGTCGCGGCGCCGGCCGGCTGGCGGATCCAGTACTGGGACCTCGGCACGGGGCAGTGGGCCGACGTGCCGAACCCGAGCGGCTTCCCGACCGGCACCCGGGGCTTCCAGGACACCACCTTCGACCCGGTCACCACCACGCAGGTCCGCGCGGTGTTCGACGCGTCGACCAACGGCAGCACCTACTCGGCGGTGGCGGTCGAGGAGTGGAAGATCCTCGCCGCGCAGCCGGAGTCCGCCGTCACCGCGCCGGCGATCACGGTGGAGGTGGGGGAGACCCAACTGCCGGACAGCGTTCCCGTCACCTTCGGCGACGAGACGCTGCGGACGCCGGTCCTCTGGGATCCGGTGAGGCCGGAGGACGTCGCCGCGCCCCGCACCTTCACCGTCCAGGGCACCGTCCTCGGTTACGCCGCCGGGCGGGTCACCGCGCAGGTCACCGTCATCTCCCCGGACGACACCGACGGTGACGAGACCGCGCCGACGGTGACGCTCACGCCCAGCGGGAGCGCCGGCAGCGCCGGCTGGTTCCGGTCCGCGGTACGGGTGCGGGTGGCCGGTGTCGACGACCGCGGCGGGCGGATGAGCATCGAGACGCGGGTCGACGACGGCCAGCCGGTCGCCGCGCGCGACGTGCGGTCCGTCGACGTGACGGTCACCGGGGACGGCCGGCACACGGTCACGGCGACCGCGACCGACCGGGCGGGCAACACCTCGCCGGCCGCGGACCTCGGCGTACGCGTCGACGCCACGGCACCGGTCAGCGCGGCCGCCGTGGACGGCGACGCCCGGACGGTCACGGTGACCGCGAGCGACGCGACCTCCGGGGTCACCCGGATCGAGTACGCCGTCGGCACCGGCGCGTGGACCGCCTACACCGGTCCCGTCGCGGCGCCGGACGCCGACCGGCAGACCGTGTCGTTCCGCGCGCTCGACGCGGCCGGGAACCTGGAGACCGCCAAGACGGTCACCATCCCGGCGGACCTCTCCGGGCCGCTCACCGGCAACATCGCGCCCATCGGCACGCCGACCGCCTCCTACACGGCGGGCTGGAACAGCGTCACCGCCCTCAACGACGGCGCCGACCCGTCGAACCCGAGCCAGGCGCAGATCTGGGGCACCTGGTCCGGCACCCGCCCGGCGACCCAGTGGGTCCAGTACGACTGGTCCCGTCCGGTGCGGCTCACCGGCGCCGAGCTGAAGTTCTGGCGGGACGCCGACCAGGGCACCGGCGACGGCGTCGCCGAACCCGACGGGTGGGTGTTGCAGTACTGGGACGAGGCCGCCTCGGCCTGGCACGACGTCCCGAACCCGTCCCCGTACGGCACGAGCACCACCGCGTTCAACACAGTCACCTTCGACCCGGTCGTCACGCCGAGGGTGCGCGCCACGATCCGGGCCAACGGCAACGGCACCAGCTATTCGGCGGTGGCGATCACCGACTGGCGGGTCTTCGCCGACGATCCGGGAGTCCCGCCCGCGTTGCCGGTGACCGTGACGGCGCAGACGCGGTGCGTCGCCGGCAAGGCGTACGTCGCGGTGCAGGCGCGGAACGACCACGACGCGCCGGTGGACGTCGCCCTGGCGACCGCCTACGGCGAGCGCGCCTTCACGGACGTCACCGCGGGCGCGAACGCCTACCAGTCGTTCGCCGCGCGGGCGACCTCGGTGGCGGCCGGCTCGGCGACGGTCCGCGTCAGCGGGTCGATCGACGGCACCGACGTGACGACGGTCCGCACCGCCGAGTATCCCGGCGTCGACTGCGCCGGCTGACCCTGCAAACCCAGTAACGACTACGGACGATGGAGCATCGGATGACCAGATGGAATCGGAAGCGGTTGGTGGCGGCGGGCGCCGCGGGGGCGGTGCTGGCGGGGGGCGTGGCGCTGCAGTCGCCGGTCCTCGCCGAGCCCGGCGACAGCGCCGACGTGCAGGTGACTGTCGACATCGAGGAGATCACGGAGCCCGGAGTGCTGGCCATGTCGGTCGCCGGTGACTCGGTGGCGCTGGCGGAGGACGGCTCGACCCTGCTGGTGCGTCAGTTCGTCGGTGAGCTGCCGACGGTGACGGTCACGGACACCCGTACGCCGGAGGAGGTGCCCGACAACGCGGCGTGGGCGGTGCTGGGCAGTGCCACCGACTTCGTCGGCGGCGCCGGCCAGGCGCCGATCAGCGCCGGGCACCTGGGCTGGAAGCCGCGGCTGATCGACGGCGGCGACACCGGTCTGGTCACCGAGGGGGAGGAGGTGGTCACCGTCCTCGACGAGCCGACCCAGCCGGGGAACAACGTGGGCCTCGTCGACCAGGAGCTGCTGGTGTCGACGTTCGACTCGGGGGCCGTGGCCGGTGACGCCTACTCGGTCGACGCCGACCTGTTCCTGCGGACCCCGGCGGACGTCGCGGCCGGGTCGTACACCTCGACGTTGACCTTGTCCCTCTTCGAGTAGAAGCATGGTGGGGGCCGTGCGGCAGCGGCCCCCACCGCCACCCCCGCTGCCCGGAGGACTCGTCATGACGCGAACCACGCCAGGGATGCTGCGCCGGTTGCTCGCCGTGCCGGCCGCGCTCCTCGTCACCGTGCCGGTCGCACCCGGCGGCGCGCTGGCGCAGCCGGCGAGTCCCACCGTGACCTGGGCGGTGCAACCGGCCGACGAGAACGGGCCGGACGGCCGCCGCTGGGTCGAGGTCACCCTCGATCCCGGGCAGGTGGTGACCGAGCACCTGGCGGTGCGCAACTTCAGTGACGCTCCGGTGGTGTTCGCGTTGAAGGCGGCCGACGGGTACCTCACCGACAAGGGGCGGTTCAACATGCTCCCGTCCGGCCAGGAGTCGGTGGACGGCGGCACCTGGATCGAGGTGCGGAAGACGGTCACCGTCGGGCCGAAGCAGACGACGGTGGTGCCGTTCACCATCACCGTGCCGCGCGACGCCACGCCCGGCGACCACCCGGCGGGTATCGCGGCGACCGTCACCAGCGGGGGAGGCACGGTCGCCGTCGAGAGCCGGGTCGGGTTCCGGGTCATGATGCGCGCCACCGGCACGGTCGCGGCGGCCCTGGCGATCAGCGACCTGACGGCCCGCTACGAGCGCTCCTGGAACCCGTTCTCGGCCGGCACCGTGCACGTCAGGTACACCGCGACCAACGAGGGCAACGTCGCGGTGACCGGCGGCGGCCGGGTGACCGCCGCCGAACTCTTCGGTCTGGCCGAACCGGGTGCGCGGGCCGAAGTCGCGGAGCTGCTGCCCGGCGGCACCAGGAGAGCCGAAGCCCGCGTCGCCGGGGTGTGGGGGCTGGGGCCGGTCCGGACGACCGTGGAGGTGATCCCTTCCGTGCTCGCCGGCGACGCGACCGGGGCCGAGGTGAGGCGCGGGTCGTCCACCGTGACGCTCTGGGTGCTGCCCTGGCCGCAACTGGCCGTCGCGCTCTTCCTGGTCGCGCTCGTCCTCGCCTACCGCACCATCGCGCGGCGACGCCGGCGGCGGCTCGCGCGACTCCTCGCCCAGGCGCGGGACGAGGGCCGGGCCGAGGCTCGAGGGTCCGTGCTCACCGGCGGGTCGTGACGAACGCCGCCGTCGTCCGGCCCGTTCTCCAGTGAGGTGGTTGCGCGAGCATCCAGGTCCGTTGCCGCTGCCCACGAAACGCAGCCCGCTGCCAAGCGCGGCGATGGTGTTGAATCGACCGACAGGACAGCCGGGCGAAGGATTTGGGGAACAGGATGGACACCAGCGCGACGGAGAGCGTCCGGGCGTACATCGAGACGACCGGACATCGGTTGCAGGCCGACGGCTGCGAGGTGACGACCGAAGACTGGGGCGGCCTGCCGGTGCTCGTCGGTTACCGCGCCGACTTCAAGATGCGCTGGATGGCCACCAAGCTGCATTTGTTCACCGTGGCCGCGCCGACGACATTGATCACCGAGAGTGCCATCGAGGAGTTCACCGACTCGGCCTTCGACTACGTGCTAGCTCGCAAGGGGCAGCTGCGCGGCATGCAGACCGGAGTCGCGGTGTTCCCCGCGCTGGTGGGCACGCAGATCGAGCCGCGCGCGCTGGCCTGGGCCCGGCAGAAGCAGCATGTCCGGTTCGCGGCGGCGGCGCGTCCGGTGGTGGTGGACGCGAGAACGGGGAACGCCGTCGCCTTTCGCGGCACCCCACTGCTCGGGCTCGTCTACTCGGCTCACCTGCGCCGTAAGCTGGCTGCCTACTTCCCGGCTGCATGACGGTCGCCACCGGCTGAACCCGATCTCGACCATCGGTTCCCGCCACTGAGATCGTAGGCGCGAAGGAAGCCGTCGATGCCGGCGAAGACTCACAGCCGTGGGTGCGGGGAGTACCTGTGCAAGGATCGGCTCGTGGTGTCGGATGCCCACGCGGTCCTGCTGTCCGCGGCCAAGGCCGGCGACGCGGACGCGTTCGCTGCTGTGGTGGGTCCGCACCGCGGCGAGCTGCGTGCGCACTGCTACCGCATGCTGGGCTCGGTCCACGATGCCGACGACGCCGTGCAGGAAACACTGGTTCGCGCTTGGCAGGCGCTCCACCGGTTCGAGGCACGTGGATCGATACGGCCATGGCTGTACCGGATCGCGACGAACCGCTGCCTGTCGATGCTGGAACGGCGCGGACGCCGGGAACTTCCCACCGATCTCCGTGTCAGCGACGACGCCGAGGTGACCTGGTTGGAGCCCTGTCCGGACGACGTGACAGGCCCCGAGCCGCGGGCCGTCATGCGCGAGAGCGTCGAACTGTCCTTCGTCGCCGCGTTGCAGCGGCTGTCCGCCACGCAGCGTGCGGTGCTGCTGTTGCGCGAGGTCCTGGGCTTCACGGCCCGCGAGGTCGCCGAGCAGCTCGGCACGAGCGTGGCGGCGGTCAACAGCGCCATGCAGCGGGCCCGCGCACAGCTCCACCCGGCACTCCCGACCACGACGCAGCGGGCGACGATGCACGAGCTGGGCGACGCGGCGGTCCGCGACCTGGCCCGACGGTACGCGCAGGCATGGGAAGCGGGCGACGTCGACACCATCGTCACGATGCTCACCGAGGACGCCAGGTACTCCATGCCGCCGGTGCGGGCCTGGTTCGCCGGCCGGGAGGCCATCCGCGAATTCCTCCTCGGCGGCCCCCTGACCTGTCGCTGGCGGTTCGTCCCCACCGCAGCCAATGGTCAACTCGCGTTCGGCACCTACCTCTGGAACGAGGAGCAGGGGGTGTACCTGCCCGGCGGTCTCGACGTGCTCACCCTGCGCGGCGACGGCATCGCGGAGGTCGTGTCGTTTCTCGACGTGGACTTCGCCGCATTCGACCTGCGCTCCTGTCTGCTGGGAGCACCTGAGGTATCAGGTTGCCGGAGTGCGATGGATTCACCTCCTCCGCCGGGTTCTACCGGTGAAGGGAGGCACACATGGTTGTGCAGCGACACCGAGCCGACGAGCAGCTCGTCACCGAACTCATCGAGCGCTGGGCGGCGGCGATCCGAGCGGGGGACCTGCCGGGCGTCCTCGCCGACCACGCCGACGACATCGTGATGTTCGACGTGCCGCCGCCACAGGACGGAGTTCGAGGCATCGACGCCTACCGCGACAGCTGGCCGCCGTTCTTCCGATGGCTCGCCGACGGCGCGATCTTCGAGATCGTCGACCTCCAGGTGACCGCCGGGGTGGACGTGGCCTTCGCCCACGTGCTCCTACGATGCGGCTCGCCCGAGGATCTCGCCCGTCGTCCGGACCATCGGCTGCGGATCACCCTCGGTCTGCGCAAGGAGGCCGGGCGGTGGGTGGTCGCGCACGAGCACCACTCGTTCCCGCTGGCGGAAGCGCCCGACGGCACGGCGAGCGTGCGGGAGATCAGGTCCCTGCACGAGCGCTGGTTCGACCGCACGGCGGCGGCCGATCTCGACGGATTGATGCGGAACATCGCCGCCGATGTGGTCTCGTACGAGCACGTCACGCCGCTGCAGTATGTCGGCCTGGCGCAGGTCCGGCAGGTATGTGCGGCCGGCCTCGATGCCGGTCCTGGTGAGGTGACCTGGCAGGTGCCCGAGATGAGCGTCATCGCCAACGACGACCTCGCCGTCGCGTGGGGACTGAATCGGGTGCGGGTCGGGGGTCCGGACGGACAATCGGCCGAGACGTGGTCGCGAGGCACGCGCGTCTTCCGCCGGGTGGGGGACGACTGGTTGATGGTGCACCAGCACTTGTCGTACCCCTGCGATCCGCAGAGCGGTATCGCCCGCGCCGACCTCAATCCCTGACCGTAACGTCGCGGAGGTGGGAACGGGGGTGGGGTGGACGCAAACGATCGCCCAGGGCCAGGGGACGAGTGTCGGCG
>NZ_SMKG01000106.1 GCF_004348525.1 Micromonospora sp. 15K316
AGCCCGTACCGCACCCGCACCGACCCGCACCGATCATGCCGCCGTACCCGCCAGCTGAGGACCGCCCGTGACGCCCCACTCCGCGCCCACCGAGCAGCGGGCCCTGGTCACCGGTGCGACGGCCGGGATCGGCGCGGCGTTCGCCCGCCGGCTGGCCGCCGACGGATGGCACCTGGTGCTGGTCGCGCGTGATGCCGACCGGCTGGCCGACGTCGCCGCCGAGGCGAAGGAGCAGCATGGGCGGGAGGTCGAAGTCATCGCGGCCGACCTGTCCACGGACGACGGTTGTGCCGTCGTGGAGCGCCGGCTCGCCGGCGGGAGCCCGATCGACCTGCTGGTCAACAACGCCGGGATCAGCCTCAACAAGCCGTTCCTGCGGTCCTCGGCGGAGGACGAGGCCCGGCTGCTGCGGCTGAACGTGCACGCGGTGATGCGCCTGACCCTCGCCGCACTGCGACCGATGACCGAGCGGCGACGCGGGGCAGTGATAAATGTCTCTTCCGTTGCGGGTTTCGGCGCTGTCATGCCCGGCTCGACCTACTCGGCCAGCAAGGCGTGGGTGACCAACTTCAGCGAGTCGGTAGGCCAGTCGGCCCGGTCGTTCGGTGTACGGGTGATGGCGCTCTGCCCGGGTTACACGCGGACGGAGTTCCACCAGCGGGCGGGCATCAACATGTCGAAGACGCCGGAGTGGATGTGGCTGCGGGCCGACGACGTGGTCGACGAAGCCTTGCGTGACCTGCGGAAAGGTAAGCCGGTAAGCGTTCCGTCGTGGAGGTACAAGTTCGCCGTCGCCGGTCTGCGGCACGCGCCGAGACGGTTGCTGCACGCGGCCGCACGGGACACCCGGGGCCGGATCGGCCGCGAGGAACGCTGAGCCGCCACAACTCGCCGGTGCCGCCCGGAATCCGGCCGGCCGGTGGCGATCGGGTCGGGTCTGATCGCACTGAGTAGTCGTACATAGCCATGCATCGGTCGCCCGAGCGATGGATACCGGTGGACCCCGCACGCGGCTCACAGACTTGAGCAGTACCCTCTATCGCCATGGGGGACCACGACGACCTGCGTAAATTCATCACCGATCTGGCCGTGGTTCACGGCCGGGTGGTGCTCTCCTCCGGCATCGAGGCGGACTGGTACGTCGATCTGCGGCGCGTCACGCTCCATAACCAGGCGGCACCTTTGGTCGGTCGAGTGATGCTCGACCTCACCGCCGACTGGGACTACGACGCGGTCGGCGGCCTGACCCTGGGCGCCGATCCGGTCGCGGTCTCGATGCTGCACGCCGCTGCTCCTACCGACCGGCCTCTGGACGCCTTCGTGGTGCGCAAGGCCGGCAAGGCGCACGGGTTGCAGCGCCGGATCGAGGGGCCGGATGTCGCGGGTCGGCGGGTACTCGCGGTCGAGGACACATCGACGACGGGGTCGAGTGTGCTGACCGCGGTGGAGGCGCTACGCGAGGCCGGGGCCGAGGTCATCGGTGTGGCGGTTATTGTTGATCGAGGCGCCGGCGACGCGGTGCGAGCCGCCGGACTGCCTTATCGGGCGGCCTTTACGTTGGCTGACCTCGGCCTTGTGGCGTAAAAGTCTGCCGATTCGGATCTGCTGATATGCAGGCGGATCGATGCTCCTGGTGGAAGGATGGAAAACGTGGGAACTGCGTTGGCTGAAATGACTATGCCTCAGATCTCGCCGCTCGCCGGCGAGCCGATCGAACGTGCCGATGCCGAGCGTCTCGCCGGGGTCCTCAAGGCCCTCGCCGACCCTGCCCGGCTGCGGCTGCTGAGCCTGATCCAGTCGGCTCCCGAGGGCGAGGCGTGCGTCTGTGACCTGACCGCGCCGCTCGGCCTCTCGCAGCCGACGGTCAGTCACCACCTGCGCATCCTCACCGAGGCCGGCTTGCTGGAGCGGGAGAAGCGCGGTGTGTGGGCCTACTACCGGCTGGTGCCGACGGCGATCGCCACGATCGCCGATCTGCTGACCCCGCCGCGTAAGCGAGCCACCAAGAAGGCTCGCTGACCCGTACCGATCGTCCGGTGCCCTCCCTCGACAGGGACGGCGCCGGACGGCCGGCCCGTCGGCGTCTGCCCGGTCAGTGCTTGCCGTAGTGCTGCCGGGTTTCCCGAATCGCTTCCTCGGCTGCGGCCCGCTCCGCAGCGGTGGTGCCGCGTTTGGCCGCGATTCGCGCCCGGAGCAGTTCGATGACGATCGGAATCACCGAGATCGCGACGATCGCGATCAGGATGAGTTCGATGTTCTCCTTCACGAACGGAATCTGGCCGAGGAAGTAGCCGAGCACCGTCACGCCGCTGCCCCAGAGCACCCCGCCGATGATGTTGTAGGTCACGAAGGTGCGGTAGTTCATCCGGCTGACCCCGGCCACGATCGGCGTGAAGGTCCGCACGATCGGCACGAACCGGGCCAGCACGATCGAGCGGGCACCGTACTTCTCGAAGAACTCGTGCGCCTTGAGCACGTTCTCCTGCTTGAACAACCGTGAGTTCGGCCGGCGGAAGAGCGACGGCCCGACCTTGCGGCCGAACGCGTACCCGACCTGGTCACCGGCGATCGCCGCGATCGTGATCAGCAGGCAGACCAGCCAGAGCGGGTAGGTGATGTACTGCCCGTCCGCGGTCAGCAGGCCCGCCGTGAAGAGCAGCGAGTCGCCCGGCAGGAAGAAGCCGATCAGCAGACCCGACTCGGCGAAGACGATGGCCAGGATGCCGAGCAGCCCGAACGTCGAGATCAACCACTCCGGGTCGAGCCAGTCTGGGCCCAGGGCCAGGGTGGTGGTGGGCGTCGGCACGAGCGACCTCCGAATCTACCGGTGGGGGCGTTCAGTCGCCGGCGGCGACGGCACGTCCGTAGTCTAGGTGGCCGTCCGGAACGTCCGGTGCTCGACGTCACACCTGTGTCGGCCGTCGCAGGTCGCACCCCCGGACGGGCGGCCCGGGACTCCACCGGCCCGGGACTCCGCCGGCCGGGCCCCGCCCGGGACTGCGCCGCACCGCCCGTCCGCAGGCCGGGACTCGCGCCGGGCCGGGGCCTACAGCCGCGGATCGACCGGCTCGGACTCGCAGGCGAGGATCGCGAAGACCAGCCCGTGCCGCCGCCACAGCGGCACCCCACCGGCGAGCCCGTCCAGCGCTGCCAATCCGAGGCCGTGTTCCCGCAGCGCCAGTCCGCGCTTGCGGCCCAGGGACCGCTGGCGCAGGAGCGTCAACTGCTCCGGTTCGTCGTAGCCCGGGCCGTAGATGATCCGCAGGTACTCCCGCCCCCGGCACTTGATCCCCGGCTGGAGCAGCGAGCCCCGCTCACTGCGGGCGGCCGGACCCGCGTACGGCTTGACGACCATCCCCTCGCCACCCGCCGCAGTGAGCGCCAGCCACCAGTCCGTGGCCGCGGCGAGCGCCGCCTCGTCGGCGAGGTCGACCACCCGTCGCCGGGTCGGCGTGAAGAACTCCGGGTCGGCGGCGCAGAGCCGATCGGCCAGGTCGAGGTGCCAGCCGTGATCCCGGTCGGCGTAACTCGCGCCGGAGCCGGCGAGCACCGCGAACGGCGCCAGGGTCACCCCGCGCAGCCCCTCGGTCGGCCGGACGTACGCCCGGTAGGCGGCGCGGTAGGCGCTGATCTCGTCGTGGCGGCGGGCCATCCGGTCCCGCAGCTCGCCGACCGGCAGCCCCCGACCGGCGGCGCGGTCGAGCGCCTCCCGCACCGCGGGCAGGGCGGTACGGCCGGCGGCGCCCACCGCGGCGTACTGCTCACGGATCAGGCCGCCGGCCTTCGCCGACCAGGGCAGCAACTCGGTGTCGAGCAGCAGCCAGTCGGTGCCCAGCTCGTCCCAGAGCCCGGCCGCGCCGACCGCCCGCCGCACCCGGTCGAGCAGCTCGGTGTCGAGCGGCTCGCCGAAGAACGGACGGCCGGTACGGGTGTGCACCACCCCGCCGCCCGGACCGAACGGGCCGCCGTCCGGATCCCGGCAGACCAGTACCACGGCCCGCGAGCCCATGTGCTTCTCCTCGCAGACCACCCGCTCCACCCCGGCCGCCCGGTAGTCGGCGAACGCCTCCGCCGGGTGTTCGAGGAAGCCCTCCTGACGGGACGTCGAGCAGGGCGCCATGGTCGGCGGCAGCCAGGTCAGCCAGCGCGGGTCGACCGCGAACCGGCTCATCACCTCCAGCGCGGCGGCGGCGTTCTCGGCGGGCACGGTGAGCGAGCCGTAGCCGTGCTCGATGTGCCGCCGACCCGTCACGTCGCCCAGCTCCAGCACCTGGTCGGGGCGGGCCGGAGCCGCCGTCAACGGTCGGGCCGGGGCGTACCACTCCCGTTCGGCGGCCACCGAGACCAGCTCCCGCTCCGGGTAGCGCAGCGCGGTGAGCCGACCGCCGAAGACGCAGCCGGTGTCGATGCAGATGGTGTTGTTGATCCACTCCGGCTCCGGCGTGGGCGTGTGCCCGTAGACGACAGTCGCCGAGCCCCGGTAGTCGCGGGCCCACGGGTAGCGGACCGGGAGGCCGTACTCGTCGGTCTCGCCGGTGGTCTCCCCGAACAGCGCGAACGCGCGCACCCGGCCCGACGCCCGGCCCTGGTACTCCTCCTTGAGCCCGGCGTGCGCGACCACCAGCCGGCCGCCGTCGAGCACGAAGTGACTGACCAGGCCGTCGACGAAGGTCGCCACCTCGGACACGAACTCGGGCGGCTCCGCCTCCAGCTGGGCCATCGTCTCGGCCAGGCCGTGGGTGAGCCGGACGTCGCGCCCACGCAGCCGGCGCAGCAGCTTCTGCTCGTGGTTACCGGGCACACAGATCGCGTGCCCGGCGGCGACCATGCCCATCACCAGGCGGAGCACTCCGGGAGAGTCCGGGCCGCGGTCCACCAGGTCGCCGACGAAGACGGCGGTACGCCCCGCCGGGTGGGTGGCGTCCACCGGACGGTCCCGCTCGTCGCGGTGCAGCCGCCAGCCGAGCCGGACCAGCAGCGACTCCAGTTCGGCGCGGCAGCCGTGCACGTCACCGATGATGTCGAACGGCCCGGTCAGCTCGCGCCGGTCGTTGTAGAGCCGCTCGTACCGGATCTCGGCGGCCTCGATCTCCTCGGGACCGCGCAGCACGTGCACCTTACGGAAGCCCTCTCGGGCCAGCTGCCCGTACGTCCGGCGCAGGTCCCGCTGCATCCGCGCGAGCACCTGCCGGCCCAGGGTGCGATCGGCCCGCGCCTCCGTACGTGCCCAGGCCAGCGCCTCCGGCACCTCCAGCACGATTGCGACCGGCAGCACGTCGTGCTCCCGGGCCACCCGCACCAGCCCGGCCCGGGCGTGCGGCTGGAGGTTGGTCGCGTCGACCACGGTGAGCCGGCCGGCGTGCAGCCGCTTGCCGGCGACGTAGTGCAGGGCGTCGAACGCGTCGGCGGAGGCGGACTGGTCGTTCTCGTCGTCGGCCACCATCGCCCGGAACGCATCCGAGGAGAGCACCTGGGTCGGGAGGAAGTGCCGGCGGGCGAAGGTCGACTTGCCGGAGCCGGAGACGCCGACGAGGGCCACCAGGGCCAGCTCGGGGAGGTCCAGGGTGGTCACTGCCGCTCCTCCTTCCGGGGCGGGTCCTGCGGATCCCGGTGGCCCGGATCCGGTCCGTCGAGGGTCAGTACGGCCAGCTGGGTGGGGCTGCCCACCGCCGGGTCCTCGTCGCCGACGCCGGCGAACCGTACGCGGTAGCCGTAACCGGCCGCCACCCGCTCGGCCCACCCGGTGAACTCGGCACGGGTCCACTCGAAGCGGTGGTCGGCGTGCCGGAAGCGGCCTGCCGGCAGCCCCTCGTAGCGGACGTTGTACTCGACGTTCGGGGTGGTCACCACGACCGTGCCCGGCCGGGCGTGCCCGAACACCACGTCCTCCAGGGCCGGCAGCCGCGGCGGGTCCAGGTGCTCGATCACCTCCATGAGCACCGCCGCGTCGTAGCCGCGCAGCCGGTCGTCCCGGTAGGTGAGGGCAGACTGCCAGAGCCTGATCCGGTCGCGCTGCCGCTCCGGCAGCCGGTCCAACCGCAGCCGCCGGGCGGCGAGCGTCAGCGCGTGGCTGGAGACGTCGGTGCCGACGATCTCGGCGTACCGGCGGTCGCCGGCCAGGGCGGCGAGCAGCGCGCCGGAGCCGCAGCCCAGGTCGAGTACCCGACTCGCCCCGCTCTCGGCGAGGGCGGCGAGCACGGCCTCGCGCCGCCGCCCCGCCAGCGACGGTCGCCGCGGCACGGTCTCGTCGGTCCCGTCGTCGACGATCTCCGCGCTCACCGGTTCGTCGGTGAGCCGCTGCTCGGCCAGCCGGGCCAGCGCCTGCCCGGCCAGGGCACGCCGGTGCGCCAGGTAGCGCCGGGTGATCAGCCCCCGTTCCGGGTGACCGGCCAGCCAGCCGGCGCCGGCCCGGAGCAGCTTCTCCACCTCGTCCGGCGCCACCCAGTAGTGCTTGGCGTCGTCGAGGACGGGGAGCAGCACGTACAGGTGGTTGAGCGCGTCGGCGACCCGCTGCACGCCGGTCAGGCGCAGGTCGACGTAGCGGCTGTCGCCCCATTCGGGGTACGCCTCGTCGAGCGGGATCGCAGTGGCCTCGACCGTCCAGCCGAGCGGGCCGAACACCCGTACGGCCACCTCGGCGCCGCCCCGACAGCGCAGCACCGGCACCCGCACTTCGAGCGGGATGGGGGTCGCCGCCAGCTCGGCGCGCTCCCGGGACTCGCCGCGCAGGGCCGAGCGGAACACCTTCGCCAGGGCGGAGGCGAGCAGGCTCGACGCGGCGTACGGCCGGTCGTTGACGTACCGGCCGAGGGTGAAGGTCTCCGGTGTGGCCGGCGAGTCGCCGCGCCCCCGCTTGCGGCCACCGGCCAGGCGCAGCGGATCCACCTCCAGCAGCAGCGCGGCGGTGCAGCTCTGCTCGTCGGCCTCCGGGTAGAAGACGTGCGCCGTGCCGACCGGCACGTCGAAGGAGTGCGCCCGGTCAGGGTGCTTGATCAGCAGGTGACCGAGGTCCGTCGCCGGCCGGTGCGTGGTGGTCAGGGTGAGCAGCACGCCGACAATGGTGGCAGCCGGACCGATCTTGCGCCGCCCGGTTTTCGCGGGCCCGGGCGCTACCTCAGGTCGTGGCCCCGACACGATCGTTCCCGGGCGGAGGCCGGGGCGAACCCGCGTTCGATCGCCGGACCGGCGTGCGGCACCGGCAGCGGGCGCGGCAGCCGAACCGGGCCCGAGGATGCCGGGCGGAGACGGCGGTGCCCCGCCGACCGGACGGTCGGCGGGGCACCGGTGGCGTCGAGGATCAGGCCACGAAGCGGGTCTTGCGGCGGCGGGCCACCACGTAGCCGCCGACCCCGGCGGCGAGCAGCAGGGCGCCGATGCCGGCGATCAGGGCGGTGGACTCGCCGGTGATCGGCAGCGAACCGCCGTCACCGCCACCCTGGCCGCCGGTCGCGGTCAGCAGGATCTTGGCGGTGTCGTTGGCCGGCTTCAGGTCGTCCTTGAAGCCACCCGTGCACTCGCACGGCGCGTTGATCGTCACGGTGCCGGACGCCCCGGGAACGATCTCCTCGATCCGGAGCCGCAGCTCGTTGGTCAGCTCCTCGCCGGCCTTGGCGAACACGCCCGGGAAGCACCGGTACGCGGGTGCGCCCGGCTTGCCGCCGTCGGTCAGCTTGGTGCCGTCACCCTTGAACGGCGCGCAGTTCTCCGGCACCTCGACCGCCCGGGTGCCGGCCGGCAGGGTGACGTCCACGAAGGTCACCTGGGAATCGGCGCGGTGGCGGTCGAGCGTCGCCGGGCCGTTGTTCCGGAGCCCCACCCGGGCCGTGACCTCGGCGCCGACCTTGCCGGTCAGCTCCGCGCCGATCGCCTCGAGGTCGGCGCCGTTCTTGCCGCCGACGTCGATCGACATGTTCCAGAAGTCGTTGCTGCGGTCGGTGTCCGTCTGCACCGACCGGGCGGCCTTGGCGGACGCCTCGGTGAGGGTGAGCTTCGGCCCGGTGCCGTGCTTCGCCGTCTTGGCGCCGGACCGCGCACGCTGCTCGATCAGGTCCTCGAAGTCGGCCGGCGTCATGAACCGGATGTTGCCGTACTGACTGCCCGGCGCGTAGGTGTCCTTGCCGAGCTGGTAGTCGAAGGTGACGCTGCGGGCCTCACCGGCCGGGATCTTCTCGTCGAACTCGCAGGCGACGATGGATTCGCCGGCGTAGAGGCAGTTGCTGAACCGGTCCACGGCCCGGATCGCGTAGTCGTTGTCGAAGTAGGCGATCACCCCGTCGACCGTGGTCTTGCCGGCGTTGACCACCGTCACCGGCGCCGTGAACGAGTCACCCGGCTTCAGATCGAACTTGGCGTCCGGGCCGGTGGCCAGGTCCACGCCCTCGCCGACCTGAAGGTGGGAGGTGTAGGTCGCCTTCTCCAGGTTCCCCACCCGGAAGCTGATCCTCAGCTCACCGGCGTCGCCGGCCTGAGCCTCGTCGGTGGCGCTGATGTTCAGCTCGGTGAGCGAAGCGCCGTACGTCTCGTCGACGTAGATCGGGGAGTGCTCCCGGCAGAGGAGAACGCCCTCCTCCGGGGTCTCGCAGTCGTCGGCCTCGCTCAGCGCCTTCAGCTTCACCTTCCCGGCGAGGGAGCGGTAGTCGTACCGGACGGTGGCGTCGTGGAACTGACTGTTCACTCGGGTGAAGAGCTTCGCCGATGCGTCCTTGCCGTGCTCGCCGAGCGCGACGGTGGTGTCCGGGAAGTAGAGCAGGACCTCGTCGACCGGGTCGGCGGCGGCCGGAGTGGCGGCGGCGGCGACGAACGCGCCCGCGACGCCGAGCCCGGCGATCCAGCGCCGGGTGGAACTCTTGAGCATGGGCTTCCCTCGTATCGGGAGATGATCAGCTGGAGCACGTGGATCTTAAGGAACCGTTAAGTTCCGGCGCTGTCCCAGGTCAGCCGTCGTCCGCGGATATCAACCGAACGGCTGAACAAGATCACCGCAATGTTCCGCCCGCCCGTACCCGTCATCAGGAGCAGGAGACCGGGGGGTGTGGTGACGTACGAGGAGTTCGCCGACTCGCGTCTGGCAGCGTTGCTGCGGTACGCGGTCATGCTGACCGGTGATCCGCATCAGGCCGAGGACCTGGTGCAGGAAACCATGGTCCGCGTCCAGTTGCACTGGCGGCGGGTGGCCCGGGCGGACTCGCCCGAGCGTTACGTCCGCCGGATGCTGACCAACCAATACATCGACTGGCGGCGGGGCTCGTGGATGCGGCGGGTGCTGCTGCGCGCCGAGCCCGACGAGTCGGTACCCGTGGGGACCGACCACGCCCAGTCCTCGGTGGACCGGGACGAGATCTGGTCCTGGCTGGCGGGGCTGCCCCGGCGGCAGCGGGCCACCCTGGTCCTGCGTTACTACGAGGACCTGCCGGACGCGGAGATCGCCGACATTCTGGGCTGCGCCGTGGGGACCGTGCGCTCGTTGATAAGCCGCGCCCTGGCGACCCTTCGGACCGAGTACGTGGAGGTTTGCTCGTGACTGAGAACGAGCTGCGTGCCGCGTTCGTCCGGCACGAGGTGCTGACGCCACCCACCGGCCCGCTACGCGCGGCTATCGACCGGGTGGTCGCCGTGCGCCGCCGCCGCAGGCAGCGGTTGCGCGCGGCGGGTGTCGCGCTCGCCGTGGTCGGCGCGCTCGGAGTCGGGATACCCCAGTTCGCGCCCCGCCCGAATTCGCCGGACGCCCCGGTCGTCGCCGGGCCGTCGACAAGGGTGCCCACCGGAGCCCTGAACCTGCTGGTGCTCGGCCTCGACACGAGGGCGGACGAAGCTCCGCCGTTGGCCGACTCGGTGCTGATCGTGCACATCCCGGCCGACCGCAGCCGGCCCTACCTGATCTCGCTCCCCCGGGACCTGGAGGTGGACATCCCCGGGCTCCATCGGGACAAGCTCAACGCGGCCTTCGCGTACGGCGCCGGACCCGAACACCCCGACCGGAGCAAGGGGTACGACCTGACCCGCCGGGTCGTCGCCGACCTGACCGGCGTACGCATCGATGCCGGCGTGGTGCTCACCTTCTCCGCGATGCGGAAGGTGACAGACGTGCTCGGCGGGGTGGAGGTCTGCCTGCCGCAGCAGATCCGCTCCGTGCACACCCGTCGGGTCTTCCCGGCCGGTTGTCAGCGCCTCGACGGCTCCGAGTCGATGGACCTGCTCCGGCAGCGGCGCGGTCTGCCGGACGGCGGTCAGGACCGTGACCGCAACGCCCAGCGCGTCGTGGCCGGCATGGTACGGCGGGCCGGCGAGAAGGGGATGCTGACCGATCCGGTGCAGATCTCCCGCGCCCTCGTCACGGTCGGGCCGGACCTCACCGTGGCCGGCGCCTCGCTGCCGGACCTGCTGCGGGTGGTACCGGAGCTCGCGTCGGTCGAGCCGGTCGGGCTGAGCCTGCCGGTGGTCGACGCCGTGCCACGTCTGCGTGCCGACCCCCGGGCCGCCCCGGCCTTCCTCGACGCGCTGCGCGAGGACCGGTTGGACCGGTGGGCCGCCGCGAACCCGGACGGGGTCACCCGGCTTGGCTGAGGCCGGTCCGTCCGGGCCGGGCGCCACCCGAGTCGACGGAATCGGCCCACCGGGGCGTACCGCCGATGCCAGGATGGGGCCGTGGGCTTCCTGATCCGGTGGGCGATCACCGCGGTGGCGCTCTGGATCACCACGGTCGTGGTGCCCGGGGTCCACGTCGGCGGCCGCTCGGGTGCGAACACGGTGCTCACCCTGGTCGTCGTGGCGTTGATCTTCGGCCTGGTGAACGCGGTCCTCAAGCCGGTGATCAAGGTCGTCGGCTGCATCTTCTACCTGCTGACCCTCGGCCTCTTCGCACTCGTCGTCAACGCGCTGCTGTTCCTGCTGACCGACCGGATCGCCCACGCGCTCGACCTCCCGTTCCAGATCGACGGCTTCTGGGCCGCGTTCTGGGGTGCCATCGTGATGGCCGTGGTCACCTGGCTCATCAGCGTCGCGCTCCCGGACCGGCTGGAGGGACGGTGACCGCCGGCGTCGACGGTTACCGGCCGGTGGACCCGCACAGGGTCGGTGGCGGCCGGTCAGCCACGCTGCGGGATACTGCCCGGCGGAGGACAGTGCGGTCCGGCGCACCCATGGACAACAGCGGCCAGCACGGCCGACAGCGGTAAGAAGGAGCGTTCGACATGCCCATCGCTTCCCCCGAGGCCTACGCGGAGATGCTGGACCGCGCCAAGGAAGGCCGGTTCGCCTACCCCGCGATCAACGTGACCTCCTCGCAGACGCTCAATGCGGCGCTCAAGGGCTTCGCCGACGCGGAGAGCGACGGCATCATCCAGGTCTCCACCGGTGGCGCCGAGTACCTCTCCGGCCCGTCGGTGAAGAACATGGTCAGCGGTGCGGCGGCCTTCGCCGCGTACGCCCACGAGGTGGCCAAGAACTACCCGGTCAACGTCGCCCTGCACACCGACCACTGCCCGAAGGACAAGCTGGACAAGTTCGTCCGGCCGCTGATGGGGATCTCGCAGGAGCGGGTGAAGCGCGGCGAGGAGCCGCTCTTCCAGTCCCACATGTGGGACGGCTCCGCGGTGCCGGTGGCGGAGAACCTGGAGATCGCCGAGCAGCTCCTCACCGAGGCCGCCAAGGGCAAGATCGTCCTCGAGATCGAGGTCGGTGTCGTCGGCGGCGAGGAGGACGGCGTCGAGAACGCGATCAACGAGAAGCTCTACACCACCGTCGAGGACGGCCTCGCCATGGTCGACGCGCTCGGCCTGGGTGAGAAGGGCCGTTACATGGCGGCGCTGACCTTCGGCAACGTGCACGGCGTCTACAAGCCGGGCAACGTCAAGCTCCGCCCGGAGGTGCTGAACCACATCCAGATGGCCGTCGGCGCCAAGTACAACAAGGAGAAGCCGCTCAGCCTGGTCTTCCACGGCGGCTCCGGCTCGCTGCTCTCCGAGATCCGCGAGGCGCTCGACTACGGCGTGGTCAAGATGAACATCGACACCGACACCCAGTACGCCTTCACCCGGCCGGCCGCGGACCACATGTTCCGCAACTACGACGGGGTGCTGAAGGTCGACGGCGAGGTCGGCAACAAGAAGCTCTACGACCCCCGGGTCTGGGGCAAGGCCGCCGAGGCCGGCATGGCCGCCCGGGTCGTCGAGGCCTGCGAGGCGCTGCGCTCGACCGGCACCAAGATGAGCAAGTAGCACGGGCACCACGACGGCCGGCCGCCCAGGTGGGGGCCGGCCGTCGGCGTTCCCGGGCGGGGCGGGCCCGTCCCGCAGGCGCCGCCGGTGACCTCGCTAGACCGCGGTCAGCACCCGGACGGCCTCGTGGACGTCGTCGGTGAGGTGGATCGTCGGCGACAGGTCACCGAACGGGGAAGCGGCCAGCAGCGGGCGCAGCAGCGACTCCACCGGCAGCTCCGTGGTCCAGAAGGTGCGGTCGAGGAAGACGTACGCCCCGCTGGAGCCGTCGGTGCCGTAGAAGGTCTTCGTCGCCGCCTGGAACACCTCCTGCACGGTGCCGGCGCGTCCCGGCGCGAACACGATCCCGCCCCGGGCCAGCCGGAGAATCGTGTCCTCCCGGATCGCGTTCGAGAAGTACTTGGCGATCCGGCCGGCGAAGAGGTTCGCCGGTTCGTGCCCGTACAGCCAGGTCGGCACCGCGAGCCCGCCCGCCCGCGCCCAGGCCAGATCGCCGGCGCCACGCTGCTGCGGGACCGGCGGCGGGGCGAACCGTTCGCGCACCCGTAGCGCCGCCGCCGTGTAGCGGTCGTGGTCGGTGAAGTCGGGTGCCGTGGCCAGCAGGTCGATCGCCGCGGTCACCTCCTCCGCCGGGTGACCGGCGAGGTACGCGCCGAGGTTCGCCGCCTCCATCACGCCCGGACCGCCCCCGGTGACCACGAGCCGGTCGGCCCGGGCCAGCTCCCAGCCGAGTACGGCGGCCATCCGGTACGGCACGCTGCCGCGCGGCACCGCGTGCCCGCCCATGACCCCGACCACCGACTGCGGCCCGTACGCGGCCAGCCAGGCGCGGGTGGCGTCGGCGAGCGCGTTGTCGACCCCGTGGTCGTGCAGCCGCTGGCCGAGCGCCTCCCGGACGTCCGGCAGCGCACCGCCGTGCGCGCGGAAGTGCGCGTACACCCGGGTGTCGTACATCCCGGCGAACCCCGCCTCGGCGAAGCCGGCGGCCAGCTCCTCCGGGGTGTAGAGGTGGCTCGGCTGGGTCGGGTACGGCAGCCCGGAGAAGGGCGGGACCACGTTGGCGCCCCGCCGGACCAGGTCGGCACCGACCTCCCGGGAGGCGAAGCGACAGCCGACGAAGAGCGTCCCGGTCACCGTGACGCGGGTCAGGTCGGGCGGCGGATCCAGGTCGAGTCGCAGGCCCTGCACGGTCAGGCCGGTCAGGTCCCCGCCGGCCAACCGCCGGTCGAACTCGGCGCGGGTCTCGATCTCGTTCGTGGGCTGCGGTTCGATGACATCCGCAGGTGGTGGCGTGGGCACCCGGCCATACTGCCCCCGCCGGTCCAGACCCGCGAACGGCGGCCGGACGATCACCGGCTCGGGCGGACCGGCGGCGCGGACGCATCGCCCGGGACTGTGTCCGCAGCTCACCCACGTGCGGTCGGAAGCGACAGGAGCCCGACGGCCGCGGCCGCCGGGCTCCTGCGTAACCGGGTCCTGGGGAGGCTCCGGACCAATAGTTGTAACGGAAAACACCTTCCTCCGGCATAGGCCGCAGGCGTGACCAACTCCTCAGCCGTTCAGCCAGCGAGCTGGGCCGACCCGCTCGCGTGTCGCAGTGCGAAGCGGGTTGAATGGGGCGATGCAGAACCTCATGCCGGAGCCACCGGCCACCCTCCTCCCCGCGTACGACGAGGCTCACGCCGCGCTGGCCGCCGCCGAGAACGACGGCGGCGACGAGGCGTTCGCGGAGGTCGCGGCGCGGTACCCGACGTACAGCGCGGCGTGGGGTGCCCTCGCCGCCCGGGCGCTCGCGGCGGGTCAGGCCGTCCCGGCGTACGCGTACTCGCGCACCGGCTACCACCGCGGCCTCGACCAACTGCGGCGTAGCGGCTGGAAGGGGCACGGCCCGGTGCCGTGGTCGCACGAGCCGAACCAGGGCTTCCTCCGCTGCCTCTACGTGCTGTCCCGCGCCGCCGACGAGATCGGCGAGGCGGACGAGGCGGCCCGCTGCGCCCAGTTCCTCCGCGACTGCGACCCGGCCGCCGCGGACGCCCTCTCCAGCAACTGAGCGCGCGTCGGTGGCCGGTGCGCACCGCGCCGGCCACCACGTGCCGCACCCGGCGGCGCGCCTACAGCCCTTCGGCCACCGCGGCGGCGATCTTCAGCCAGGCGTCCCGGGTGGCGGTGGAGAGCCCGCCGTACCGGATCGGCTCGCCGCTGTCGATGAGCCGCTCGTACGGCGCGAGCAGCACCGCCCGGGTTCGGGCGGCGAAGTGCGCCTGGATCGCGGGCAGGTCGATGTCCTTACGGGACGGGGGCATCGACACCACGGTGACCGCCTGCCGGACCAGCCGCTGCCGGCCGCTCTGCTCCAGGTGGTCGAGCATCCGGGCGGCCGTCTCGGCCGAGTCGTTACGGGCCGACATGGTGACCAGGAGCTGGTCCGTCGCGTCCATCGCGGCCTGCCAGTTCTGCGCCCGGACGTTGTTCCCGGTGTCCACGAAGATCAGCTTGTAGAAGCGGCTGACCACCTCGCGGATCTCGCCGAACGCGGACGCGGTGAGCATCTCGCCGCCGGTGGCCGACTCGTCCGAGGCGAGCACGTCGAACATCCCCTCGCCCTGCGAACGGACGTACTGCGACAGGTCGCCGACCCGCCCGTGCGCGCCCTGGAACTGGCCGAGGTCGCGAAGCAGGTCCCGCACCGTACGGGAGTGGAAGTCCTGCTGCGCCCGCATCCCGAGGGTGCCCTGGGTCTCGTTGTTGTCCCAGGCCAGCACGTAGCCGCCGCGTTTCTGCCCGAACGTCATGGCGAGCAGCAGGATCGCCACCGTCTTGCCGGCGCCGCCCTTCGGGTTGACCACGGTCACCTGGCGCAGCCCGCCGAAGTTGCGGCGGACCATCTCGATGTCCCGTTTCAGCTCCTGCTCGTGCCGTCCGGGCGGCAGCCGGAGACCGATCCGGTTGACCACCGCCCGTACGCCCATCGTGGCGAGCGGGTCGGCGGGGCGCACCTGCCGCCGCCGGGCGAAGTCCTCCGCCGTCGGTGCCGGGCCGGCGGCGGAGGGGTAGCCGGCGGGTGTCGGGGCCGGGCCCTCCGGCTGTGGCTGGTACGGCTGCGGTGGTGGGACGCCGGCCCCGGCCTGCTGCCACTGTGGTGGCTGCCAGTCGGGCGGGAAGGGACCGGGCGGCGCCGGCGCGCCCGCCGAGGTCGGTTCGGCCTCCTCGACGTCGGACCAGACAGGGCTCTGCGTGCTCGGGCTCGCGGCGGACTCGACGTCGTCGGCCTCCGGTGCTCCGGCCGCGACCGGCTCGTCGGCGGTCCCGCCGGGGCTTTCCGATGCGGGGAGCGCAGCCGCAGCGGCGGCCGGTGCGGGGGACGACCCGTTCGGCTCGGTCTCGGCGGTGACCCGCTGCGGCGGGTACGCCCACGGGGACTCGCCCGCGCGCCCGGCGCCGACCGACCCGTTGGTGGTCCCCGGCGACCGCCGGCCGTCGTGGGTCGACGCCGGCCCACCGCTGCCCGGCGGACGGGTCGCCGCGTCGGTGGCGGCCGCCCCCTCGGCCGCGCCGGGCGGCTGATCGACGACCGCGCGACCGTTACCCAGCCCGGGGGCCTGGTCGAGCGAGAACGGCAGGTTGAGGTCGACGCCACCGGCCGCCGGCGGACCGCCGTCCGGTCCGCGGGCCGCCGCCGCGCCGGCGTCGGGGCCGCCCGGCGTCGGGGCGGCCACAGCCTCGTCCGTCCCGTCCGGCGCGGCCGATCCGGCCGTGGCGCTGTTGCTCGCCGGGGTACCCGCCGACCGGCCGGTCGCCGCCGGCCCCGGGTCGGCCGGGTGCGGGATCCCGGCAGCGACCGGAACGCCGTTCGTCGCCGCCGGCCCGGCCGGGGGGACGGCACCCGCCGTCGGGCGGTAGGCCGGTCCGGCCGTGGCGCCGTTGTCCCGTGCCGGAGCGGCCGGCTCAGCCGGAGCCGGGACGGCGCCACCGGCCGCCAAGACGTTCAGGGAGCTGTCGGGCGTGGCCGCCGCACCGGTGACCTGCGGGTCGGCGACCGGCGGTGGCCAGCCGCCCGGCTGGGCGGGAGCCCAGGCGGCGCCCGGGGGCGCCCAGCCGTTCGGCGGCGGCAGCGCGCTGGTCAACGAGGGGTAGGCGTCGATCGGCGCGCCGGGGGCCGGCTGCCCGGAGACCGGGCCGGCGCCCGGCACGTCGGGTCGGGGGGTGATCTTGTCGGTCGGCGCGGGCACGGTGGCCCAGGATGCGGCGGTGGCTCCGGCGGGATCCGAGGGCCAGGGGGGTTCGATGTCCCGCTCCGGCACCGGCTGCTGGCCGGGTGCGCGTACCCGGTCGGCGTTGTCGTCCACCACGGTCCCTCCCCAGGTCTCCTGCCGAGGATAGGCGCAACGGTCGCCGATGGCTGGTCAGCGCGGGGCGCGCCGGGGCGTCAGGCGGCCCAGACCGCCCAGGCGCCCGGCTCGGTCCACCAGGAGCGCTTCCGGCTCAGCTCGCCCTCGGAGCCGTCGTCGAGGAAGGGCACCTTCTCGTCCCGGGGCAGCACGGACACGGCCCGTCCCCGGGCCCGGCGCACTTCGAGGCGTACCCGCTTGCGGCCGAACGCGGAGCGGGTCACCACCGGCACCGCCACCGCGACCTCGACCAGCGCGTCGGTCGGGTCCGGCCGGCCCAGCAGCGTCACGTCGTCCAGCGTCGCGTACCCGCCGGCGTTGCCGATCGCGCAGGCCAGCAGCGGTTCGTCGCCGTCGGAGAGCAGGGCGTCGTCGACCTCGACCCGCCCGCGCCAGTGCAGCGGCCGGCCGGCGTCGTCGGCGGCGCCGATGAGCGCGCCGTCCAGGGTCACCGAGCCGCCGTCGTTGCGCAGCAGGTCCAGCCGGCGGGGTGCGCCGTCCAGCACGGCGGCGGCCACCTCCGCCGGGTCGCGCGGCAGCCCGAGCTGCGCGACCAGGTCACGGTGCCCGGTGCTGCCGGCCGGATCCAGCGGCAGTACGCCGACGGGCGGCAGGTCGGGCACCGTCCGGTTGCCGGGCAGGTCCTCCGGGCGGCGGCTCGGCGGCGGGGCGTACCGCCGGACCAGCCGGCGCAGCACGGCGCGCAGCTGGGCGTCGCTGGCCGTGGCGACCACGAGCCGGGTCTTGGAGTCCGGGTCCGGCCAGGTGAGGCCGTCGGGGCGGGCCGGGCCGTCGAGCCGGGCCAGCACCTCGTCGATCTCCGCATCGGAACGGGCGGTGACCATCTCCACCCGGGCACCGCGGGCGGTCAGCGCGTCCGCGCAGGCCAGCACCGGCACCCGGGGCGTCTCGCAGCGCTCCGGCTTCTCCTCGGCGGCCTCGTCGGCGCCGCCGCAGCAGGCTCCACCGCTGCCGCAACCCGCGGCGGCGTCCCGCGCCGAACCGAGGGTGAGCAGCACCACGTCGTACACGGAAGGGGCCTCCTGCCTCTCGACGCGACCCCTGCCGGTCGCGCCGTAACCTCTTGTTAGCCTGACACCCCGGGCTCGCCAACCGGTCGCCACCTGGCACCCGAGCCTTCTGGAGGCGGAGAAGATGCCAGCGATCGTGCTCATCGGCGCTCAGTGGGGCGACGAGGGCAAGGGCAAGGTTACCGACCTGCTGGGTGAGCGGGTCGACTACGTGGTGCGTTACTCCGGCGGCAACAACGCCGGCCACACGGTGATCACCCCGGACGGCCAGAAGTACGCGCTGCACCTGATGCCCTCGGGTGCGCTCTCCCCGAACGCGAAGATCGTCATCGGCAACGGTGTGGTGGTCGACCCCAAGGTCCTGCTCACCGAGATCGACGGTCTCGCCGAGCGCGGTGTGGACGTCTCCCGCCTGCGCATCTCCGGCGACGCGCACCTGATCATGCCGCACCACCGGGCGCTGGACCGGGTGGTCGAGCGCTACCTCGGCTCCTCCCGGATCGGCACGACCGGCCGGGGGATCGGCCCCGCCTACGGCGACAAGGTCGCCCGGATGGGCATCCGGGTGCAGGACCTGCTCGACCCGGGCATCCTGCGCAAGAAGCTGGAACTCGCGCTGCGGGAGAAGAACCAGATCCTCTTCAAGGTCTACAACCGTAAGGCGATCGACGTCGAGGCGACCGTCGAGGAGTACCTGGCGTACGCGGAGCGGCTGAAGCCGTACATCACGGAGACCCGGGGACTGCTCTGGGACGCGCTGGACCGGGGTGACACGGTCCTGCTGGAGGGCGCCCAGGCCACCATGCTCGACATGGACCACGGCACCTACCCCTTCGTGACCTCGTCGAACCCGACGGCCGGCGGCGCCTGCGTGGGTGCGGGGATCCCGCCGACCGCCATCACGAAGGTGATCGCGGTCAGCAAGGCGTACACCACGCGGGTGGGCTCGGGGCCGTTCCCCACCGAACTCTTCGACGACAACGGCGCGCACCTGCGCAAGGTCGGCCACGAGTACGGCACCACCACCGGCCGGGAGCGTCGCTGCGGCTGGTTCGACGCGGTCGTCGCCCGGTACGCCTGCCGCCTGAACGGTGTCACCGACCTGGTGATCACCAAGCTGGACGTGCTCACCGGCCTGCCGAAGGTGCCGATCTGCGTCGGGTACGAGATCAACGGTCAGCGGGTCGACGACATGCCGATGACGCAGACCGACTTCCACCACGCCACCCCCGTCTACGAGGAGATGGACGGCTGGTGGGAGGACATCACCAAGGCCCGGTCCGTGGCGGAGCTCCCGGAGAACGCCCGCCGCTACATCGCCCGCGTCGAGGAGCTCTGCGGCGCGCAGGTCAGCGTGATCGGCGTAGGCCCCGGCCGCGAAGAAAACGTAGTCCAACACCCCCTAATCCCCTAACCCCGCACGCCGGGGTAGCCCTCCCCCCGGTTGATCATGAGGTTATTGCCTTCGTCAGCGGCGTGTCGCAGCAATAACTTCATGATCAACCCAGCGGGGTCGGTGCGTTGTCCACAGGGCGGCAGTAGTTATCCACAGGGTGTGTGAGTGGGGCTCGCCGACCACGAGAGTTGGTCGGCATGAACGCTCTGGACGCCGTACGGCGGATCGCCGCCACCCGGGACGGGATCGTGACCCTGGACCAGGCGCGTGCCGCCGGGATGACAGTGCACGAGGTTCAGCGACTGTGCCGGACCGGGCGCTGGCAGGTGGTTGCCCGGGCCAGCTACCTCGTCGATGCCGAACTCCACGGCGGTGTGTCGAGGCGGGCGCAGATCAGGGCGGCGGTCGCCTCGTTCGGCCCCGGCGCGGTCGCCGTCCTCGCCACGGCCGCTGAACTTCATGGCATCGCTGGACTTCGCGGTACCGACGAGATCCACCTGTCGGTGCCCGGGCCGATCGCGCGGCCGGTTCGTGTCGGCCACCCGGGGGTGGTCGTCCATCAGTCGACCATCGCGCCGGACCAGATCGTTCCGGTACGCGGCATCGCGGTGACCGGGCCGCTCCGAACGCTCACCGACCTCGTTCTGCGCGAGGAACGCTATCCGGCGGTCTGCCTGCTCGACTCCGCCCTGAACCGGGGGCTGGTCAGTGGAGAGGAGCTGCTCCGCGTACCCGGGTTGATCCGGGGGCGGCGGGGTGCGGTGGCGGCGCGTCAGCACCTCGCCGAGGCTGACGGGCGCGCGCAGTCACCGCTGGAGACGTGTTCCCGGCTGCGGTGCGTCGACGGCAGGGTGCCGCCGGACGCCCTCCAGTTGGAGGTACGTGACGACGACGGCTACTTGCTCGGTGTCGGCGACCTCGGCTGGCGTGGGCCGAAGGTGATCGCCGAAGCAGACGGACGCGATGCGCACGACAGCCCGCATGCCGTCTTCGCCGATCGCCGGCGTCAGAACCGCCTGGTCAACGCGGGCTGGACCGTTCTCCGTTTCACCTGGGCCGACACGCTCCGCCCCGACTACATCCCCTGGACCGTCCGTCGGGCGATCGAGTCGACCCGCTCGGCTCGGTGATCATGAAGTTGTTGTCGCTGAGTACGGCGTGTCGAGGCGATAACTTCATGATCACCGAGTGCTCCGGGCCGGCCGGAGTGGGGGAGTGGGGGAGAGGACGGTCAGAGCTCGGGTTCGGGAGTGGGGG
>NZ_SMKG01000107.1 GCF_004348525.1 Micromonospora sp. 15K316
GCCCTCCGCCCCGCTGACCGTCGCCGCCGTGCAGGCCGAGCCGGTCCCCGGGGACGTCGCCGGCAACGCGACCACCGCCGCCCGCCTCGTCGCGCGGGCCGCTGACGCGGGCGCCCGGATCGTCGTCCTGCCGGAACTCTTCCTCCCTGCCTACCATCCACCGACCCTCGCCGCCGACCCGACCGGCACCGACGTGGTCGCGGCCGGCGACCGTACGGTCGACGACCCACGGCTGGCGACGTTGAGCGAAGCGGCGGCGGCCGGCGGCGTGAGCGTGGTGGTCGGTGCCGCGGTGCGCCATCCCGACGGGCGGCGGACCATCTCCTCGCTCGTCGTCGACCGCGGCGGCGCGGTCCGGGCCGGGTACGACAAGCAGCAGCTCTGGGGCGGGGAACGTGACCTCTTCACGCCCGGTACGCGGGGAGCCACCCTCTCCGTCGACGACTGGCGGCTCGGGCTGGGGATCTGCTACGACGGCTGCTTCCCCGAGCACGGGCGGGCGGCCGCCGTCGACGGCGCACACGGCTACCTCTGCCCGAGCGGCTACCTGGCCGGCTCCGCGCACCGCCGCGACCTCTACTACCCCGCCCGCGCGCTGGACAACACCATGTACGTCGTCTTCGCCAACTCCGTCGGGGGCACCGACCCGTGGCGCTTCAACGGCGGCGCGGCCGTCTACGACCCGGAGGGGCGTACCTTGGCCCGGGGCGCCGACACCGGCGAGGAGTTGCTGGTCGTGACGCTGGACCCGGCTCAACTGGCGGCCACCCGGGCGGCGCACTCGATGCTCGCCGACCGGCTGCCCGATCAGGGGTCGGCCCGGCTCTCCCTGTCGGGGTGAGGAGTTCACGTAACGGATCTGTCGCTGGGTGCGCTGATTCCCGTAAGGTGCCCGAGTGCCACTGCTCCTCATGGATCTGGACAACACCCTGCTCGACCGGGCCGGGCCGTTCCGTGCCTGGGGGCAGGGCTTCCTGGACGGCATCGGCGCGCCCGCGGCCGACATCGAGTGGTTGCTCTCCATCGACGCCGACGGGCTGACCGACCGCTGGGACGTGGCCGACGCGATCCGGGACCGGTACGACCTGCGCGTGCCCTCGATCGACCTGGTCGAGGAGCTGCACGACGGGCTGGTCGCACACACCCGGCTGGATCCGCTGATCGCCTGCGCGCTGCGGATCGCCGACGAAGCCGGCTGGGTGCCCGTGGTGGTCGCCAACGGCGCTGTCCGGCAGCAGGAGGTCAAGATCCGTGAGACCGGGCTGGACCGGTACGTCGCCGACTGGGTGATCTCCGAGGAGGCGGGCGTCAGCAAGCCCAACCCGCGAATCTTCGCGCTCGCCGCCCAGCGGGTGCGGATGCCGCTGCGAGGTGCGTGGGTCGTCGGGGACGGCCCGGAGGCGGACATCGGCGGCGCGGCCGCGGTCGGCCTGCCCAGCGTCTGGCTGCACCGGGGGCGTACCTGGTCCGACGGCAGGTTCCGGCCCACCCGTACGGCCGACGGCCTGATCGCCGCGGTCGCCGCGGTGCTGGCCGGCTGAGGCGCGGCCGCCGGGGTGCCGCGCTCGGCGCGGCCGACCGGCCGTAATTCGGTTGACGGTCGCTTGGCGGGCGACCAGCATGATCCGCGCATGGTGCACCCCGGGCGCACGCCCGGTCGAGGAGAGGGGGTCGGTCATGGCCGTCTTCGCAGGTCGTTCCCACCGGCCTCCATCAACCTCGAACAAGGGACGAGCACCGCAGTGCGCGAGTACGACTTCCCGGCGCCGGAGCGCCGGGCCCGCGGCCGACGCCGCTTCGACGACGACGAACCACAGTTCCTGAAGCGCGACCGGCGCACCGAGCCGGTCGCCGCTGACCCCGACGACGGGCCCGACCCGGAGACCGGCCAGCGCTGGTCGTCCTGGGACGACGCCGTGCACGGGCCGCAGCCGCACCCCGCCTGGCTCGTCACCGAGCTGGCCGCGAAGGACACCGAGCTCGGTGTGCTCAAGACCGGCAAGGAGGCGGACGTCCACCTCGTCCGCCGGGCGGTGCCCGACACCGACCGGGCCTGCCTGCTGGCCGCCAAGCGCTACCGGGACGCCGAGCACCGGCTCTTCCACCGGGACGCCGGCTACCTGGAGGGGCGGCGGGTCCGCCGTTCCCGGGAGAACCGGGCGATGGCGGGTCGGACCGCCTTCGGCCGGCAGTTGATCGCCGGGCAGTGGGCGGCGGCCGAGTTCGCCGCGCTCGCCCGGCTCTGGGAGATCGGCGCCGAGCACGGCACGATCGCCGTGCCCTATCCGGTGCAGTTGCGCGGCACCGAGTTGATGCTCGAGTTCCTCGGTGACCCGGAGGAGGGGCAGGCCGCACCCCGGTTGGCCCAGCTCCGGCCGGACCGGGCCGGTCTGCACGACCTCTGGACCCAGCTGGTCGACGCGCTGATGGTGCTGGCCCGCGCCGGGTACGCCCACGGCGACCTGTCGCCGTACAACCTCCTGGTGCACCGCGACCGGCTTGTCATGATCGACCTGCCGCAGGTGGTCGACCTGGTGGGCAACCCGCAGGGGCCCGAGTTCCTGGCCCGGGACGTCCGGGTGGTGAGCAACTGGTTCGCGGCGCGGGGACTGCCGGCCGATCTGACCGACCCGACGGCGCTGACGGGGGAACTGCTGCGGGAGGCGGGCATCCGCTGAAGCGGGTGGGCCGGGAGGTCACGCCGGGGTCGCGGCATCGCCGGGCACCGCACATCGGCCGGTGCCGTGCCGGCGGGCCGGCCCGGCCCACCCGTCGGGATCACTGGAGGTACCGCTCGACCTCCGGCTTGGGGCGCACGCCCTGGGAGTCCGGGTCGCCGTGGGTGGCTCGGGCCGCACGCCGCCGCCGCAGCAGGTCCCAGCACTGGTCGAGGGACTCCTCCAGCTCGCGGAGGCGGTTCTGCGCCTCCTCGTCGGTGCCCTTCTCGTGGGCCTGCGCCGCGGCGCGCAGCTGGTGCTCCTCGTCGACCAGCTCGGAGATCCGGTTCAGGATGTTCTTGTCGTCCATGACATGAGCCTGGCACAGGGCGTCCGGGGCCGCGTGGGTTACCCCGCCGATCAGCGCGCCCGACCTGCCGGGTATGGCCGGATCTTGACCCGTCGCGGCTGCCGATCGAGGGGCGGCGGCCGCCACGCGACGTCGCTGACCGCCGCCCGCCAGCCCGCCTCAGCCCCGGCCCGGTTGACCCGGCCCGTTGACCTACCCGGCCGGCCGCCCCGCCCGCCGACCTCGCTTCGCCCGCCGATCCGACCGTCGCGAGCCGCGTCGGCGACAACGCCGCCATGGAATCCTTCTTCGGGCTCCTCGAGAACTGCGTCCTGAACCGACGATCCTCGGCCAGTCGCGAGCAACCACGAGATCGCGATCGTGACCTGGATCGAACGGGCCTGGCTGTGGTGACCAGGCACGTTGGTCGTCCACGTGTCCCTTGCGCGGGCAGAACAGCCGGAGCGCGCTGATCCGGTGCCGAACCGCAAGGACGCCTCGCCCCGCGAGCGACACGAAGGGATGGAAGCCTCCACACCGGAGGCGAAGCCGATCACACATTGCATGACGGTGGTTGCAGAGAGGACACTTAACACCGCTTAGATCCTGAGCCGCGGATCAATTAGGCTCGGCCGCCGGTGGGAAGGGGCGTTGTGGAGACTTCGCATGTCTAGATCACTGCCAGGAGCCCGCGCCAAGATGATCCCCGCTTGGCAGGCCCTACCGGCGGTCGTCCGTGACGCTCACGGCGCTCTCGTCGACGCCGGCAACCGGTTCGGCGGGGACGTCGTGCGTGTCTCGCTCGGCGTCTCACGCCCCTACCTGGTCACGAACCCCGCCCACGTGCAGGAGATCCTGCAGGAAAAGGCGGCCATCTACCCGCGAGGCGATGACACCGCGCTCTGGCGCTCCGTCCGGCAGCTCGTCGGCGACGGCATCCTCGCCGAGGGCGAGACGTGGGCGGCCAGCCGGCGCATCCTCGCGCCGCTCTTCCGGCCCGCCCGCATCAATCGCCTGGTCGAGACCATGGCCGATGCGATCGCCACGGCAGTCGACGAACTCGACGCCCCCGCAGCCGCCGGGCAGACGGTCGACGTCGGACGTGAGCTGTCGCGAATCGTCTGCAGCGCCATCATGAGAGTCTTCTTCGCCGACCGCATCTCGGTTCAGGACGGGCTACGGATCATGGCCGCCCAGGAGACCATCGTCACCGCGATGGCTCCGCGACTGCTGGCACCGTTCATGCCGTGGTGGGTTCCGATGCCCGGAGACCGTCGCTTCCGCGCCGCAGTACGGGCCATCGACGACATCCTGTTACCGGTGCTCCGCGAGGCCGTACGCGAACCCAATGACGGCGACGACGTGCTGTCCACGCTCGCACGGGCCCGGACCCCAGACGGCCAGCCACTGAGTGAAAAGCAGATGCGTGACGACCTGGTGTCCATGGTCGCCGTTACCACCGAGACCAGCTACGTAGTGCTGACCTGGCTGTGGCCTGTGCTCGCCAACCACCCCCACATCGCCGACAGGCTAGTCGACGAGATCGAGCGCGTGGTCGGACCCGGACCGGTCAACGCCGACCATCTGCCGGAGCTGACCTACACCAAGATGGTCCTGGAGGAACTCCTCCGGCTGTACCCGGCGGGCTGGATCGTGCCTCGCCGCGCGGCCGCCGACGATGTGCTCGGCGGGGTGCGCATCGACAAGGGCGCGACGATCATCCTCTCGCCGTACGCGACCCAGCGCATGTCCGCCTGGTGGGGGCCGACGGCAGCGGAGTTCGACCCCGAACGGTTCGCGCCCGGCCGCGCCGCCGCCGTTGGCCAGCACCGCTACGCCCACTACCCATTCGGGGCCGGGATGCACCGTTGCCTCGGCGAGCACCTGTTCAACCTGGAGGCCGTGCTGATCGTCAGCACGCTGCTCAGCCGGTACCGGTTCAGACTCACCGACTCCACCATGCCCGGGACCCGGGTCGCCGCCTCGCTACGCCCAGCGCGCAGGGTAGAAATGACCTTCATTCCTCTCGAACGATCCGTCACCCGATAGGAGCACCCTTCGTGCCTCCGTACGCCGTCCGCGACGGGCTCACGGCCGCCTCCGAGCAGGGACGCATCTGCTCACTCGCCGCCCGCGGTCAACGCGACCTGCAGAAGCGGGTAGCGGCATACCCGACGTTGTTCCCCAACCCGCCGGTCGACGATGCCATGCTCAGTGCCTTGGCGTTGAGCACGGCGTTCATCGCTCCGTGGTGCACGGCCGAGCAACTCCGGGTCGCCAACCGTGCCTCGCTTTGGATCACCGCCGAGGACTGGCGGATCGACAACGTCGCGGCCACTGTCGACGAGGTCGAGGCGACCGTCTCCGCCTGCCTCGGCGTCGCCGACGGTGGTGCTCCCGCGCCAGAGGACGAGCTCGGCCGGTTCCTCGCCGAGATCCGCGACGAACTGGCCACCAGGGCGTCGTTCGGCGCGGTGCAGCCGCTCTGGCGGGAGGAAGTCCGCAGGGTCCTCGCCGCCGACGCGCGCGAGTGGCGGTGGCGGGCCGTCCGTATGACCGACGAGACGCAGTTGCCCACCTTCGCGGAGTACCTCGCCAACGCCGACAACTACGGCGCGACCTTTGTCAACGTGTCGCACTGGATCGCGACCGGTGACGAGGACACGCTGGACCACCTCCCCGAGCTGATAGCGGCGAGCAGGGAGGTGCAACAGGTGCTTCGGCTGGTCAACGACCTGGCCAGCTACGAGCGGGACGTGAAGTCCGGCGACCTCAACGCGCTCATGCTCGGCGTCGACCGGGACGACATCCAGCGGCAGGTGACCGAGCGCATCAGCCAGTGCCAGGACCTCCTGGACAGCAGCGTGGAGGCACTCTGCCCACAGCAGGTCCGCTACCTGGCCCGCGAGATCGGCTTCACCACGGGCTTCTACCACGGCACCGACTTCTGGGGCAGCTTTGAGCGCTAGCCAACCGGCGGGAACGCCTACCTCAGCCGTTCTGCCGACGCAACGTGCCGGCGCCGTCGAGCGTCTGCTCGCCGGGATGGCCGGCGAGCCCGCCGGTCAGGTGTCCGCGTCGGTGTACGAGACCGCTCGACTTGTCAGCCTGGCGCCCTGGCTGACCGGGCACGCCGATCGAGTGAGCTTCCTGCTGAGCAGTCAGCGTCCAGACGGCGGGTGGGGCCCTCCCGGGGAGTACGCCCTCGTTCCCACTCTGAGCGCCACCGAGGCTCTGCTCACCGTCGCGCGGACGGCACCACAGGAGGAGCTGCTCGCCGCGGCGGATCGCGGACTGCGGACGCTCACGGGCTGGCTTGCTGCCGTACGCACCGTTCCCGACACGCCCGCGATTGACCTCATCGTGCCGGCGCTGGTCGAGTCCATCAACACGCAACTCTCACAGTCCGAGGCGCTTCCGGGGCTGAGGCAGTGGCCTGCCCGCGCTCTCCTTGGCCTTCCGACCGGAATGGACGGAAGGAGGCTCGCGGCGGTCCGCGGGCTGATAGCCAGTGGCGGCCGGGTGCCGCAGAAGCTGTTGCACGCACTGGAGGTCGTCGGTGACCTCGCCCGGCAGGCTCCCGGCGTGGAACCGCCGCCGTCCGGCATCGTGGGCGCATCGCCGGCGGCGACCGCGGCGTGGCTCGGAGGGCCTGGTGGTGCCGCGAACCATCCCGCGTCCCGCGCGTACCTGGAGTCCGTCGTCACGCGACACGGCGGCCTCGCGCCGTGCGCGACACCAATTACGGCGTTCGAGCGGTCCTGGGTCGTCAGCACCCTGACCCGGGCCGGACTGCGGGTTCCCGCATCACCGGAGCTCGTCCGCAGCCTGACAGCGGATCTCACGGCGGACGGCACTCCGACCGGCCCCGGGCTGCCAGCGGACGCAGACACCACCTCCGTGACCATGTACGCCCTGACCGCCCTCGGCGCTCCCGCGGACCTTGAGTGCCTGTGGCGGTATGAGACGCCGCAAGGCTTCTGCACCTGGCCGGGCGAGGACGGGTTTTCGCTGACCACCAACGCGCACGTCCTGGATGCCTTCACTCAGCACGTGGCTGCCCGTCCCCACACGTCCACGCGCTACCCGGTCGCCGTCCGCCGCCTGGTCGACGCGCTGCAAGCCCGTCAGCAGGCGGACGGTAGCTGGCAGGACCGATGGCACGCCTCCCCGTACTACGCGACCATGTGTTGCACCCTCGCGCTAGCTGATGCCGCCGAGCCATCGGCTGCCAGCGCTCTCGTGCGGGCGGCGCGTTGGGTCGCCGCGTCGCAACGGGTGGACGGCTCTTGGGGGCGGTGGGGCGGCACTCTGGAGGAGACCGCATACGCGATACAGGTGCTGGTGGCCGTCGGCCGGAACCTGCCCGGCGCGGGCCCCGCTCTCTCGCGCGGCCGCGCGTACCTTGAGCAGCACAGCGCGGAGGCTGGGCCGGCGCTATGGCACGACAAGGACCTCTACCGTCCTACCACGATCGTTCGCGCTGCCGTCCTCGCGGCACGGCACGTAGCCGAGCGGGTCTCTACGGGCCACGGGCAGCGGCATCTGTCGGGCAGCAGGATGTAGCGAGCATCGCCGATGCCGCACATCGCTCAAGTGCGGATTCTCGATACGTACGGTCGATGTTCAAGGCGACCTTGAGTGACGAGTCAGATTCCTGCTAGCGTGCCCCGGTCTGCACACTCGAAGGCTTGTACGGCAAACATCGCCGACAAGCGAATGATGTCCGGCATGGGACGGTCTAATGCGGTCTCGCGGTACCAATCTGCGCACCAAGGTTGTCGCTCTCCTGGTGTCACTGGTCGCTCTCTGGTCGTTCGCGGCATGGGTGACGCTCCGGGACGGGGTCAACCTGCTGGGAGTTCAAACAGTCGACAGCAGGATCGTCGCGCCAAGCGAACCCCTACTGCTCGAGTTGCAAGTCGAACGGCGGCTGTCTACGGCGCAGCTGGGTTCGGCCGGCTCAGCCAGCAAGGATGAACTGGCCGCGAGCCGGCACAGGGTCGACGCCGCCGCAGCAGAGTTCAAAGAGTCTGCCCAGACCTGGCTAGCCGACCTGATGGCTGGTGCCGAAGCCGAACGCACCGTTGACGCGGCGATCGCGGCGCTGAACACCCTGCCTGCCACCCGAGAGTCGATTGACAGCCGGGAGCTCGATCGCGCGGCCGCCGCGAAGGCTTACACCGAAGTCGTCGACTCCATGTTCCGGCTCTACGACGTCGTGGGCGGCCTCGACGACCCGGACATCGAGGCGGACACCCGCAACCTCATCGAGCTCTACCGGATTCGCGAGCTGATGTCCCAGGAGGACGCTCTGCTCACCGGTGCTCTCGCCGCGGGGCGGACCACCCCAGCCGAGAACGTCGAGTTCACTCAGCTCGTCGCCGCGCAGCGGTTCCTGGCCAGTCGCGCTTCGGACCAGCTCCGTCCCTCCGAGCGCACCCAGTTCGACCAGGTGCTCGCCGGTCCGTCGTTCACCAAACTCCGGGAACTCGAAGACCGCATTCTCCAGAGCGAGCGTGCCAGGTCCAAGCCGGCCGTCTCGGCGCAGGAGTGGGACGATGCCTCTCAGTCCGCTCTGTCCGAGCTGCAAAACATGGTGCTGTCCGCCGGCGACGCGGTCGTCGACCGGGCTGCCCCGGTCGCGGTGTGGGTCATCATTCGGCTGGTGCTTGCAGCCGGCCTTGGTCTGCTTGCTGTCATCGCGTCGATCGTGGTCTCCGTTACCACCGCCCGCGCGCTCGTCGCGCAGCTGCAGCGTCTCAGCGCCGCGGCCCACAAGCTAGCCGACGAGCGATTGCCGGGTGTGGTTGAGCGCCTTGGCCGCGGCGAAAAGGTCGACGTCGCGGCCGAAGCGCCCCCACTCGACTTCGGTGACGATGAGATCGGCAAGGTGGGCCAGGCGTTCAACCGGGTCCAGGAGACGGCGATCGCCACTGCAGTCATGCAGGCGCAGTTGCGCCAAGGGGTCCGCGATGTCTTCCTCAGCCTTGCCCGGCGTACCCAGAGCCTCGTTCACCGGCAGGTTTCGCTCCTCGACGAGATGGAGCGCCGCGAGCAGGACTCCGAAGAGCTCGAGGACCTGTTCCGCGTGGACCACCTCGCCGTTCGTATGCGCCGCAACGCCGAAAACCTGGTAGTGCTGTCGGGCGCGGCTCCCGCCCGTGCCTGGCGTCGCGACGTGCCGATGGTCGACGTCGTCCGTGGCGCCGTGCAGGAGGTCGAGGACTACCAGCGGGTTAGCGTCATGCCGATCGAATCGGTAGGCCTCGCCGGTCGTGCGGTCGGTGACATCATCCACCTGCTCGCCGAACTGATCGAGAACGCGTTGTCGTTCTCGCCTCCCCACACCGAGGTGCAGGTCCGCGGCCAGCTCGTCGCACGAGGCTTCGCCGTCGAGATCGAAGATCGTGGGCTGGGCATGGACGCGGCAGAACTCAAGGCGGCCAACGAGCAGATCGCGCAGCACCAGGAGTTCTCGCTGTCCAACGCCAACAAACTCGGCCTGTTCGTGGTCAGTCGGCTGGCGGATAGGCACAAGTGCGTTGTGCACCTGAAGACTTCGCCGTATGGCGGCACGACAGCTGTGGTACTCATCCCGATGGGGCTGGTCACCAACGCTGCAGACCCCGGCGTCGGCGCTGGGCGCATCGAGGGCGAGACGGCTGGTGGCAAACCGGCCGAGCGGCAACCTGTGCTCACCGCGCCCAGCCGCCCGGAGGGGCTCGTCGACACGCCGATCTCCGCGCTCACGTCTCCGACACCCAAGCTCGGTTCCCCCGTCGTGCATCAGGTGCCGAGCCAGCGAACGCCGGATGCGACGACCGGCAGCCCTTCCGTGCTTCCCGCCCGGTCAGCACCTCCGGCGACGCCTGAGACGCAGGAATCCCAGACGCCGAGTGGGCTACCGGTCCGTGTGCGACAGAGCAGCCTGGCGCCGCAGCTGCGCGACAACAATCGCCCAGCAGCAGAGAGCCCGGACGAGGATGAGCCGCCGCGAAACCCCGACCGCGTCCGCATGATGATGAGCTCCTACCAAAAGGGCACCCAGCGCGGTCGTGCGGAGACGGAGCGTCGACTCGGCGACGACAACGACACGGACCCACGGGACACCGATGGCTCGGCAGCGACCGAGACCGAACGGTAGAAAGAGGAACTCGAAGTGGTACAGCAACAGCACAGATCCAGCAGTGATCTGGCCTTCTTGCTGGACGACCTGGTGGGTCGGGTGAAGCAGGCCGAGCACGCCATCGTCCTCTCCGTCGACGGGCTGCTCATCGCCGCGTCCGCTGATCTGAACCGCGACGACGGTGAGCACCTGGCTGCCATCGCGTCAGGCATCCACAGCCTTGCCAAGGGCGCCGGGACACGATTCGGCGGTGGGGCTGTCCAACAGACCATCATCGAGCTGGAGAAGTCCTTCCTGCTGGTCACCGCCGCCGGTTACGGAGCCTGCCTCGCGGTGCTGGCGGCGGTGGACGCCGACCTCGGGCTTGTCGCCTACGAGATGACCACGCTTGTCGACCGCGCGGGCAAGTATCTCGCGTCGCCGTCTCGAACTCCTCAGACATCGGCACGCAGCTAGGGGCCGCGATGACAACGTCGGATGCAGAGCCGCGGTGGGTGGACGACGACGCGGGACCCGTGGTGCGGCCGTACGCGATGACCCGTGGCCGCGCCGTCGCGAAGAACCGCTTCAACGTGATCTCGCTGGTGGCCGCCACCCGGGTGGCGCCATCGGCCGAGGTTGGCATCGGACCAGAGCACATCAGGATCGTCGGCCTCTGTCAGGAACGTCCCCTGGCGATGGCCGAGGTGGCCGCGCACCTCGGCCTTCCGCTAGGCACGGTTCGTGTCCTGCTTGACGACCTGCTCGCTCGCCAACTCGTGCGAGTCACCGAGCCCGCGCAACACACCAACCTTCCCGACAACCGCGTATTTGAGGCACTGATCAATGGACTACGAGCGCTCTGACGGGGACAAGGCCCGGGCCGCCGTCCTACCCACCGCCGTCAAAATCCTCGTCGCCGGCGGCTTTGGCGTCGGCAAAACCACCCTCGTCGGTGCCGTCAGCGAGACCAAGCCGCTTCGGACGGAGGAGCTCCTGTCCGAGCAGGGAGTGGGGGTCGACGACATCTCGGGGGTGGAGTCCAAGTCGACGACCACTGTCGCAATGGACTTCGGTCGAATCAGCTTCGGCGACGACCTCGTGTTGTACCTCTTCGGTACACCGGGACAGGACCGGTTCTGGTTCGTCTGGGACGAGCTGGCCCTCGGTGCCCTCGGTGCTGTTGTTCTCGCCGACACACGCCGCTTGGCCGACAGCTTTCCCTCTGTCGACTACTTCGAGCAGCATGGATTGCCGTTCGTGGTGGCGGTGAACTGCTTCGACGGTGCGCGCAGGTACAGCATCGACGAAGTGAAGCTGGCGCTCAACCTGGACCCGGAGGTGCCCGTCATGCTGTGTGACGCCAGGGAGCGGGAGTCGAGCAAGGACGTTCTCATCACCCTGCTGCAGCACGTGATGAAAGGCCGCGGTGCGGGCCGAGAGCCGGCGTCGGTCGGGTCATAACGTTCGGGGCGTCGCCTCAACCTGGGCTCGTTCCGGCCGTACCTGGTGACGCATCCCCGGCACGTACCGGGCGAGCGGCCGGAGAGAACCACGAGCGGGCCGGCGACGGCTTGTCCTGGCGACCCGTGAAGCGGCTTCTGGGCGAGAGGATCCTCGGCGCGGGACAGATCTGATCGGCGAGCCGGAAGACGCTCCAGCCGATGTTCACCGCCAAGCGGATCGAGGCACTGGTGGGCGGGATGGTCGACGCCCACGACGTCGTCGCGACCGCCGTGATCCCGCGCATCGTCGTGCTGTACGCGCCGCTGCTACTGCCGGTGCCGGGCGACCGGCCGACCGCACCACCACGATGAGCGCGTACGTCGGGGCCGATTTCAACGGGTTCGACGCGCTCGACGGTCTGGACGACCGTCAGATCGCGCGGAGACCGGGGCGCATCGTGCCCGAGTGACGATCCCGCAGCGAGCGCCGCTGATGAGGACGAGGAGATGGCGCGGCAGCGCGAGCAGGTGCGCCGGATGATGAACTCGTACCAGAAGGGACCCGTCGGCCGGACGGAGGCGGCGCGCCTGCTGGGCGACGACGACGCGCCGGAGCCCGAGCCGGGCCCGGACGCTGACGAGCAGCAAACGACCTGATCAGTGCCGACGGTGCGGAAGTCCGCCCGCGACGGAACGGTCAGCACCAGACGAAGACGGCTACCACAGCCGTGGGAGAAGAGGACGACGAGTGGCCCAGAAGACGGCATCGGGTGCCGACCTGACGTGGTTGCTGGATGACCTGGTCGGCCGGGTGAAGCAGGCCGAGCACGCGATCGCGCTCTCGACGGACGGCCTGTTGATGGCCTCCTCGCAGGGGCTCAGCCGGGACGACGGCGAGCACCTGGCCGCGATGGCGGCCGGGATCCAGAGCCTGGCCCGGGGCGCGGGGAAGAGGTTCGGCGGTGGTCAGGTGCGGCAGACCATCATCGAGATGCAATCCTCGTTCCTCTTCGTCACAGCCGCCGGGCGCAACGCCTGCCTCGCGGTGCTGGCCAGCGAGGACGCCGACGTCGGGCTGATCGCCTACGAGATGGCGATGCTCGTCACCCGGGTCGGCAAGCACGTCGCCTCGCCGACCCGGACCGCCGAACAGTCGACCGGCGAGAAGTAGCCGCGATGACCGTGCGGGGGGAGTCCGCAGGCCACCAGTGGGTGGACGACCACGCCGGGCCGGTCGTGCGCCCGTACGCGGTGACGCGCGGCCGGGCCCGCCCGGTCACCGGCACGTTCGACCTGATCTCGCTGGTCACGGCTACCCGCGCCGACGTGAGCGCGGAAATCGGCCTGGGGCCGGAGCACGTGGCGATCGTGGGACTCTGCCAGCGCAGGCAGTCCGTCGCCGAGATCGCCGCCCACCTGGACCTCCCGGTGGGCGCCATCCGGGTCCTGCTGGGTGATCTGGTGGCCCGCAACCTGGTCCAGGTCCGCGAGCCGCGCACCTCGGCCGGGCTTCCCGACAACAGTGTTTTCGAGGCGGTTATCAATGGACTACGGGCCCTCTGAGCGGCCGGCGGGAGCCACGCCACTGCCCACCGCGATCAAGATTCTGGTCGCGGGCGGTTTCGGGGTGGGCAAGACCACCATGGTCGGGGCGGTCAGCGAGACACGCCCGTTGCGTACGGAGGAGGTGCTGACCGAGTCCGGGGTCGGCATCGACGATCTCTCCGGTGTGGAGAGCAAGAGCACCACCACCGTCGCGATGGACTTCGGTCGCATCACGATCAGCGACGACCTGGTGCTCTACCTCTTCGGCACACCGGGGCAGGACCGGTTCTGGTTCGTCTGGGACGAACTGGCGCTCGGCGCGATCGGCGCGGTGGTGCTCGCCGACACCCGGCGGCTGGCCGACTGCTTCCCCTCCATCGACTACTTCGAGGGACGAGGGACGCCCTTCGTGGTGGCGGTGAACTGCTTCGAGGGGGCCAAGCAGTACCGGCTGGACGAGGTGCAGGCGGCGCTGAACCTGGACTCGGGTGTGCCGGTGCTGCTCTGCGACGCCCGTCAGCGGGAGTCCAGCAAGGAGGTGCTCATCACCCTGCTGGAGCACGCCATGAAGTCCCGCGACGCGCGCCGCGTGGCCGACTGACCGGCCGCGTTCCGCCACCGGCCGCCCGGGACGCCGGCCCTCCCCTGGGGTGGGCGGCACGGAAGCCCGGTCTCCGAAGACGTGAGGGCCCCTCCCCGCCGATGCGGGAAGGGGCCCTCGTCCGTGGCGCGTCAGTTGGTGATCATGCGGCGCAGCACGTACTGCAGGATGCCGCCGTGCCGGTAGTAGTCCGCCTCGCCCGGGGTGTCGATCCGGACGACGGCGTCGAACTCGATGCCGGTGTCGGTGGTGACCTTGACCGTACGCGGCGTCGGGCCGTCGTTCAGCGCGGTCACCCCGGAGATGGCGAACGTCTCCGTGCCGGTCAGGCCCAGCGACTCGGCGGTCTCGCCGGCCGGGAACTGCAGCGGCAGCACGCCCATGCCGATCAGGTTCGAGCGGTGGATGCGCTCGTACGACTCGGCGATGACCGCCTTGACGCCGAGCAGCATGGTGCCCTTCGCCGCCCAGTCCCGCGACGAGCCGGAGCCGTACTCCTTGCCGGCCAGCACCACCAGCGGCACACCCTCGGCCTGGTACGCCTGGGAGGCGTCGTAGATGCTGGTCTGCTCGCCGGTGAGGTGGTTGACCGTGAAGCCGCCCTCGACGCCGGGGACCAGCTGGTTGCGCAGCCGGATGTTGGCGAACGTGCCGCGGATCATCACCTCGTGGTTGCCCCGGCGGGAGCCGTACGAGTTGAACTCGTGCCGGGCCACGCCGTGCTCCGCCAGGTACTTACCGGCGGGGGAGTCGGCCTTGATCGAGCCGGCCGGCGAGATGTGGTCGGTGGTCACCGAGTCGCCCAGCTTGGCCAGCACCCGCGCGCCGGTGATGTCGTTGACGGCCTGCGGCTCCCGCTGCATGCCCTCGAAGTACGGGGGCTTGCGCACGTAGGTCGAGTCACCGGCCCAGGCGAACGTGTCGCCGGTCGGGGTGGGCAGCGACTGCCAGCGCTCGTCGCCGGCGAAGACGTCCGAGTACGCGGAGCTGAACCCGGTGGCGCCGATCGCCGAGGCGATCACGTCCTGGATCTCGGCCGTGCTCGGCCAGAGGTCGCGCAGGAAGACCGGCTGCCCGGTGCTGTCCTCGCCGATCGGCTCGTTGGCCAGGTCGATGTCCATCGTGCCGGCCAGCGCGTACGCGACCACCAGCGGCGGGGACGCCAGGTAGTTCATCTTGACGTCGGGGTTGATCCGACCCTCGAAGTTCCGGTTGCCGGAGAGCACCGAGACGACCGAGAGGTCGGCCTCGTTCACCGCGGCGGAGATCTCCTCCGGCAGCGGGCCGGAGTTGCCGATGCAGGTGGTGCAGCCGTAGCCCACCAGGTGGAAGCCGAGCTTCTCCAGGTACGGCGTGAGGCCGGCGCGCTCGTAGTAGTCCATGACGACCTTGGACCCGGGGGCCAGGGTGGTCTTGACCCACGGCTTGCGGGCCAGGCCGCGCTCCACCGCGTTGCGGGCCAGCAGAGCCGCACCGATCATCACCTGCGGGTTCGAGGTGTTGGTGCAGGAGGTGATCGCGGCGATCACCACGGCACCGTGGTCGAGCTCGAACTCGGTGCCGTCCTCGCCCGTCACCCGGATCGGGTTGCTCGCCCGGCCGCCGGCGCCGACCGCCGCGGTCTCCAGGTCGCGCGGGGCGTCGGCCGGATCGTCGACACCGTTCGCCGGGGAGTCGCTGGCCGGGAAGGACTCGGCGCTCGCCTCGTCGGCGTGGCCGACGACCCCGAACGGCTTCTCCTGCTGCGGTACGCCCGCGGCGCGGCCCCGGTCACCACCGGTCTCGTCGGCGGCCACGTAGTCCTTCAACGCCGAGCGGAACAGCGTCTTGGCGCTGCCCAGCGGCACCCGGTCCTGCGGGCGCTTCGGGCCGGCCAGCGACGGCTCGATGGTGCTCAGGTCCAGTTCGAGGTGCTCGGAGTAGTCGGGCTCGGCGGCCGGGTCGTGCCAGAGGCCCTGCTCCTTGGCGTACGCCTCGACGAGCGCGACCTGCTGCTCGTCGCGCCCGGTCAGCTGGAGGTAGCGGATGGTCTCGCCGTCGATGGGGAAGATCGCCACGGTGGAGCCGTACTCCGGCGACATGTTTCCGATGGTGGCGCGGTTGGCCAGCGGCACGGCGCTCACGCCGGGACCGTAGAACTCCACGAACTTGCCCACCACGCCGTGCTTGCGCAGCATCTCGGTGATGGTGAGCACCAGGTCGGTGGCGGTGGTGCCGGCGGGCATCTCACCGGAGAGCTTGAAGCCGACGACCCGCGGGATCAGCATGCTGACCGGCTGGCCGAGCATGGCGGCCTCGGCCTCGATGCCGCCGACGCCCCAGCCGAGCACGCCGAGGCCGTTGACCATCGTGGTGTGCGAGTCCGTGCCGACGACCGTGTCCGGGTACGCCTGGCCGTTGCGCTCCATGATCGTGCGGGCCAGGTACTCGATGTTGACCTGGTGCACGATGCCGGTGCCCGGCGGGACGACCTTGAACTCGTTGAACGCGGTCTGGCCCCAGCGCAGGAACTGGTAGCGCTCCTTGTTGCGCTGGTACTCCAGCTCGACGTTGCGCGCGAAGGCGTCCTCACGGCCGAACAGGTCGGCGATGACGGAGTGGTCGATGACCAGCTCCGCCGGGGCGAGCGGGTTGACCTTGGTGGGGTCGCCACCGAGCTCGCGTACGGCCTCCCGCATGGTGGCCAGGTCGACCACGCAGGGCACGCCGGTGAAGTCCTGCATGAGCACCCGCGCCGGGGTGAACTGGATCTCCACGCTCGGGTCGGCGGTGGGCTCCCACGCGCCGAGCTGACGGATGTGGTCGGCGGTGATGTTCGCGCCGTCCTCCGTCCGCAGCAGGTTCTCCAGCAGGATCTTCAAGCTGTACGGCAGCCGGTCGTGGCCGTCCACCTTGTCGATCTTGAAAATCTCGTAGCTCGCGTCACCGACGCGCAGCTGGGTCTTCGCACCGAAGGTGTCGAGGCTCGCCACGTCGTACTCCTTCACACCAGCGACCGTGTCCCGAGCAGTTTGTCGCACCGGTAGGGGGGCCGCCGAAGTTAGGCGACACTTACCCGGTACCGCGCGTTAAACCAAACCGTACGTCCGTCTTGCTATTAACGCAACCTCGTGCCACCGTGTGGTGCGAGGAGGTGCCCAATGATCCACCACGTCCAGCTCGCCTGCCCGCGCGGCTCCGAGGAGGCCTCCCGCGCGTACTACGTCGGCCTGCTCGGCATGACCGAGAAAGCCAAGCCACCACTGCTCGCGGCGCGCGGTGGCTGCTGGTTCACCGGGTACGGCGCCGAACTGCACCTCGGCGTCGAGGACGACTTCCGCCCCGCCCGCAAGGCTCACCCCGCCCTGATCCGCCCCGACCTGGACGACCTGGCCGCCCGGCTCACCTCGGCCGGCGCCCCGGTGACCTGGGGCGACGACGAGCTGCCCGGGATGCGCCGGTTCCACACCGAGGACGCGCACGGCAACCGGCTGGAGTTCCTCGCGCCGGTGCCGTGACCCGGCAGGCTCGCCGCCCCGGCGCGGGGTGCCGGCCGGCGGCGTCCGGCCCTGTCTGCGGCGCGGCCGGGTCAGGCCGGTTCGTCTGTGGCGCGGCCGGGTCAGGCCGGTTCGTCTGTGGCGCGGCCGGGTCAGGCCGGTTCGTCTGTGGCGCGGCCGGGTCAGGCCGGTTCGTCTGCGGCGTCCTCCCGACGTGGGTCGTCCGGCCGGCCCGGGGTGTGGCGTGGCGGGTCGTGGCCTCCGGATGACGGGGTGGCGACGTCCGCGTGAGCGGTCCACGGCGTGACGGGAAACGCCCCGGTGCCGTTCGCCGGTCGTTCCCGGGCGCAGGTAGCGTTCGAGCGCCGAACCGGGGGAGGCTGGCGTGCTGGACGTACAACATTGGCTCGGGGCGCTGCCACCGCTGGCGGTCTACCTGACAGTCGCCGGCATCATCGGGGTCGAGAGTATGGGCGTGCCGCTGCCCGGGGAGATCACCCTGCTCAGCGCGGCTCTACTGGCCGCGACCGGAGTCGTCGAACCCGAGTGGGTGGCCATCGCCGCCGCGCTCGGCGCCATCGTCGGTGACTCGCTCGGCTACACCGTGGGCCGGCGGGGCGGCCGGCCGTTGCTCGTCCGACTCGGCCGGCGCTTCCCCCGGCACCTCGGGCCGGACCAACTCGCCCGCGCCGAGCAGACCTTCGCCCGGCACGGGGTGTGGGCGGTCTTCTTCGGCCGGTTCGTCGCGCTGCTGCGCATCCTCGCCGGACCCCTGGCCGGCGCGCTGCACGTGCCGTACCGCAGGTTCCTGCTCGCGAACGCGGCCGGCGGTCTGGTCTGGGCCTTCGCCACCACGTACCTGCTCTTCCACCTGGGTCGGGTCGCCGAGCACTGGCTCAAGAACTTCTCCTGGGCCGGGCTCGCCCTGGCACTGCTGGCCGGGGTCGGGAGCACCTGGTGGCTGCGGCGACGCGCGCACCGTACGCCGGAGCGCGACGAGACGGTCTCCGCCGGAACCCCCTGAGACGGCGCACGGGCCGGCCCCTGGTTGGGAGTCGGCCCTCGTGTGGGTGGTGGTGGTTCAAAAGGGTCGGCCTCTTGTGCAGTTGGCCTTTCGCTGTGCGGAGATGGTGAAAGGGCCGGCCCCCTGGTGGGGGGTCGGCCCTTTCGGTTGTTGTGGTGTGGTGTCTGGGTCAGTTGGTGGAGTAGCCGCGGGTGGCGATCCAGTCGGCGAGGTGCTCGACGGTGATGCGGTAGGAGGCCGTGTTGGGGTTGGCGCTGTCGGCGATGGTGGCGGTGTTGCCGTTGTCGCGGTAGCCGATGACGCTGATGTAGTGGCCGCCTTCGTAGGAGTGGGTGTTGCCGTCGGTGTCGGTGCTGGTGCCGGCGATGTTGGCGACTACGGCGTGGCCGTCGTCGATGGTGCGGACGATGTCGTCACGGAGTTTGTCGGTCTGCTTGTCGTCGGCGGTGGGGCTGGAGATTTCGACGGAGTGGTAGGCGTTCTTGCCGGTTTCCTTGTTCAGGACGGGGGTGATGTCGTTGATGGAGTTGGTGCCCGCTTCGGTGGTGCCCATTTCCTTGGCCATGGCGTCGACGTTGATGTCCTTGCCTTGGACGGAGAGGGCGTTGCGGGTGGCGGCGGGGCCGCAGTAGTAGAAGTTGGGCTGGGCTTCGTAGCGGACGTTGAGTTCGCGTTCGCTGTGGCTCTTGCGGTCCTGGGCCTGGCTGGTGGGCTTGGACTCGGTGGGGGCGGCGTTGGCGGCGATGGCGGGGCCGGCGATGCCTCCGCTGGCGGCGGCGATACCGGCGGCGGTGAGGACGGTCTTGCGGATCAGATCGGTACGCATGATGTGTGCCTCTCTGTTCGGGGGTGCAACGCGCGGGGCATGTCGGGGCGTGCCCGGTTCGCGCGTCAAAAAGGGGAAAAAGTTAAGGGGGTCCGGCGGCCTGCGCGGGGTTCGGCGGTCTGGCTTGCGCGGAGGTTCGGCGGCGTGGCCTGCGCGGATGGTGCGGGGTGTAACGCGGCGGGGTGGCCGGTCATTCCGCGCCCACTCGGTGGTGGTCAACGGTCTGAGGTGGCCGATCGTTCCCGGGTGTCGTCGCGGGTGGCCCGGTGTGGGCCTGCGGTGGCCGGGGACGTTAAACGGCCTGAGGTGGCCGATCGTTCCCCGGTGTCGTCGGCCCGGTGTGGGCCTGCGGTGGCCGGGGGATTCAACGAGCCAGGGCCGGTGGGTGATTCCCGGCCGCCCGGCGGGGGTCTTCCGCAGTGCCGCCGACCCGGGGGCGCACGGCACCCCATGTTCAACGACCCGGCCCCGGCCATGATTCCGCCGCCGGGGTGGCCCCGACCACGGGACACGCAACCTCAAACTGGACACCCCCGTGACACGCGGTCACCGACGAATCGGACATCTCACCCAGTGTGGTCGGATGATCGACTCGACATCATGGAAGTCGCGGTGACCAGCGCGGCGGATGCCCCGACATACCGGTAAGCCGAGTCGATCACCGCTCGGGCCGTCCGGCACCGGGCGGGCGGCACAATCCGGCGGCACCGTCCGGGCTCTGCGGCAGGCTCGGGCCGGGCGGCCCCGGTCGGCGGCGCGGTCAAGCGGCTCGGGTCGGGGGGCACCAGGCGGGTGGCCGCGATCGAGCGGCTCGGGTCAGGGGCGGTATCGGTCGAACTGCCCCGATCGGGCGGTTCGGGTCGGGCGGCACCAGGCGGGTGCTCCGGTCAAGCGGCTCGGGTCAGGCGGCCCCGGTCAGATGGCCCATGCGGGTGGCCTCGGTCAGGCGGGGTG
>NZ_SMKG01000108.1 GCF_004348525.1 Micromonospora sp. 15K316
CCACCCCCCCAGGTGGATCCCAGGCCGGCGCTTTTGTCAGATGCGCCCCATTGTCGTCACGCGGCCCTTACCCCTGCCGGCGCCCACCCAGGGAGGTCACACGATGGCTGGTTCCGCGCTCGACACCGTCTCCGCCGACGAGGCCCGCGTTCGGCTCGTCGACCAACTCGTCGCCGACGGAAGCCTCACCTCACCAGCGGTGGAGCGGGCATTTCGCCGGGTGCCTCGGCATCTGTTCGCACCTGACGACATCAGCGTCGACGCCGCGTACGCCGACGACGTGGTCATCCCCAAACGCGGCCCGGAACGGGCGCGCGACGAGTTCGGTTCTCCGTTCACCGCCAGCCAATCCTGTCGGCCTTGCCCGTCAAGGCTCTGGCGCCTGCGACAGTGCGGCCGTGTCCATCTCGCTGCGTAAACTGTCGGCTCGTGTTCGTGTCCGTGACGTCCACGCGGGCGCTGACGGTTACCCGTTCGACCGGAGGACTGAGCTGTGCCTGACCGGCCTGAGATCGTATGCATCTGCGGCTCTGCCCGGTTCGTGGACGAGATGCACGCGGCGAACCGCGACTTGACCTTTGCAGGCGTCATCGTCGTCGCGCCAGGCGTCTTCCCCCGCGCCGAGGATCACGAAGCAAACGAGTCCATCACCAACGAGCAGAAGACCGCGTTGGGTGCCCTCCACCTGCGCAAGATCGACCTGGCTGACCGCGTTCTGGTCGTCAACCCCGGCGGGTATATCGGCGAGTCCACGAGCAGGGAGATCGCATACGCCCGCGCCACCGGCAAGCCGATCTCGTTCACCGACCCCGTCTGACCAGTCGACGCTTCGTGGTGCGCACGGGCAACGAGCCTCGGTCAATCACGCCGTTCACGCGGCGCCGCTTCCGACCAAAGCTGTCGCGCAGGCAGGAGACGGTCAACCAGGCGCACGGGAGGATCCGTGCTCGGGGCGAACGAGCCATCGCCACGCCGTGACCGTGCGCACCGGCATCGGATAGAGGATCGCCGAGCGGCACCAGCTCGTACTCATCAGTGGTTAGGGACATCGAGCAGTTCGGCGGTCCGCAGGCGCCGAGTGATCGCCAGGCATCGCACCAGTAGCGCCCGTCTCCTGACGGCGTTGACGGAGGCTGTCTTGCGTACAGTCTGCCGGTGGAACTCGGGACCTTCGCCGGCATCGGCCTACTCCTCTGTGCTGGAGTTGCCTGCCTCCTCCTCATCGCCGTCGTAGGGCTGCTCGCGGCATGGTGGAAGCCCAAGGGCTGACGATCCCGACCTCAGCTCGGGAACGGCTGCGGGTCTTCCCTCATCGACTGCTGCCCGGCGAGAACACCGTGTAGAAGTAGCGAAGGCTGTCCTCTGGACCGTTCTCAAGGCGCTTGAATGCCTTGCCGATCGGGTTGCACCAGCGACGCTCGCCGAGTTCGATCAGCATGGGCCACCCGACGACGGCTTGTTCATCTTCCGCCGTCGCGCGCCATCGCCCGCCAGCGTGTCGGGTCAGCACTTCGCCGACGTAGCAACCGAATCCGAAGAGAGTTTCTGCGAGCTGCTCGCCGGTGAGCCCGTCAGCACGGAAGTCGTCGAGAATGGAATCCACGAGCGCCAGGCTGTCCGGCGTGTAGTCCAGCTGCACGCCGCTGACCTTGGCCGCCGATGCAGCGATGTCGGCCGCGAAGCGGGATGCGTTCTCCGGGACGGGTGCGTACTTCAGGCGCAGTTGCACGTGGTGTTCCCTCCGGCGCTTCCACTTGATCAACAGCTTGGATCACGCGATCGTACCGAGGTCGAGCGTTCGACGTCGTCCCGCGCCAGGCCGTCGACCGGAGCGGCAAGGGTCCACTGCGGCCAACGACACGGGTGTCACTACGGGTAACGGCGATAGCGGCGCGGATCGCCGTGCCGTTGGCACTCGGATCAGTGGTGACAGCCGTCTGCGCGACGGCGATCCGAATCTTTCCAGGCGTGTTCACCGCGGCACCGTAACGGCTGGTGGCCGGCTGGCGGTAGGGCAGGATCGGCAGGACCCGGCCAGGCGGGTTCGGATGGCGCCGGCACGGCCGCTTGTCAGCCACCGGCGATTCACGGCACCTGAACCTGTTGATCTATCCTCCGCGGGATGGGGAGTTCTGCCGATGGATATCGCTGGGAGACCGCCTGCGGCGGGCGGATCCCGCCCGGCGCGGTGCCGCATGGTTACGAGGCGGACGGTGAGCCACTGTGGGTGTGCCGCGTCCGGATGCGCGACGGCGTGCACCCGGGAAAGGTCCGCCCGGGTCTCGGCGGGGCCCAGGCCACCTGGGGCGGTGAAACGGTCAGCGTCGACGAGTACGAGGTGCTGTTGGATCGGGGTGTCTGGGGCATCGCGTCCGGCGGCGCGTTGCCCGCGGACGCGCTGCCGGCGGGCCGGGAGGGTGACGGCGAACCGCTCTACGTCGCTCGCGCGGCGATCGCCCCTGGCACACTGCACATCGGCAAGGTGCGGCCTGCCTTCGGCGCCGCCAACATCGGATACGGCAAGGAAGAGCACAAAGTTCTTTCGTACGAGGTGCTGCTGCGCCCGTCGTCTTCGCCGGCTGAGACCGCGCGGCGTACCGGGATCCAGATGGAACCCACCTATGCCGATTTCGGCACCGAGCCGCCACGCATCGGGAACGTCACGATCACCGACGTCGACCGGTCCTCCGCTGCGGGCGACCACCTGGCCATCGGCGCCGGCGGCTCGGTCGAGCTGAAGTTCGACGTACCCGACCCGGCCGTCGTCCGTGAGGCCTGCGTCGCCCTCCGGGCGCTCGCGTCGATGCTCTCCCGGGCGCCCGGATACGCCCCGCTCACCGTTCGCCTCAACGGCAGGCCACTGGCCGACCGGCTGCGGATCCCGAACGGCGGAGGACTTCCGCAACGCCTGGTCTTCGCGGTTCCGGCCGAGGAGTTGGTGGCCGGCTGGAACACCTTGCGGATCGAGAGCGGCGACGACGCCCGGAGCATGTTGTGGTTGTACCGGGTGACGATCGACCCGATGCACGCACACGATCAGGCGGGGCTGGCGCTCGAACGGCAGGCGATCGCCGAGCCGGTGCTGCGGTACGGAAGCGACGTCGGCGAGGTCGTTGTTTTCATTGACCGCGGCGAGCAGGCCGTCCTCGACCAGGTGGCCTGGGCGGATGTGTCCGGCGCCGAATATGCGATCACGTTCGAGAAGCAGCAGGCCGCGTTCTACGGCTGGACCCGGGAGCCGGGTGAACGACCGAGGGAGTTCCGCGGCCGGCTGATCGAGCGCGGCTCCTTCGCCAAGGAGGCTCGCCGCTTCTCGGCCGAGGAGGGCTGGGGTGGTGGCTGGCACCGCTCCGGTGACCTGCTCCTCGCCGTGGGTGTGCCCGGCCGTCCGGTCACCCGGCTGACCTGGCGCGATGGTCGCGGCAACAACGGGACGGTCGCCTTCGACGACGGCGGGTTCCTGGGGACGTACCAGCGGGTCGGGGAGGGCCCTATCGGGTACCGCGGCCGTCCGGCGTGGGGGTGATTGTTGGCTCGCGGGCTGACTCGGCGGAGGCCGGCGAGCGCGTCCGCCTCGCACCGCTGAGGGTCAAGCGACGTTCCATCGCTCAAGCTTGGTGCATCGCTCTTCAGGAGCGTGCCCAGCGGAAGAACTGATGCTGGTGGTCGTGGTGGCCTGCCACAACGCAAAGTGCGTCCCAACGGCATCGGAGGTGCGAGACACCTGCGACATTCCAGGGCCTGTCTCGCGGTCTCAACGTCGCAGCCCCGAACGGATCGCGGCAACGCTTCCGTGATCGACGTCGCGTTCGTCGTGCTGGCCGGCGCGCGGATCAGTTCGCTACGCGGCGGCCCGCCGCGCGTACACCTCTATCTCGATCTTCATCCGAGGGTCGGCGAGACCGCACACGAGCATTGTGGCGGCTGGCCGGATGTCCCCGAAGTAGCGGCGCAGGACCGGCCAGCAGGACTCGAAGTCTTCGCGGTCGGGCAGCAGGTAGCGCACCCGCACCACATCCGCGAAGGTGCAACCCGCCTCGGCGAGCGCGGCCCCGATGTTGTGCAGGCACTGCTCGGCCTGCTCCACCACGTCGTCAGAGATCGTCATACTGGTGTAGTCGAATCCGGTCGTCCCGGACACATGCACCCAGTCGCCGTCCACCACGGCACGGGCGTAGCCGATCTGCTCCTCGAAGGTCGAGCCGCTGAGGATCGCGCGTCGCTCTGTCACGTGCGAACGCTAAGTCGGCAGCGGCGATACGTCCAATACCGCCTCCGCCATGACGTGAGTTCTCTAGCCGTATGGCGCGCCCCGAACTTCCCCTCGCGCAGCTGCACCCGTTCGTCGTACTCGCCGAGGAATTCCACTTCGGTGACGCCGCCGCTCACCTGGGCAGGCATCAAACCCTGCCCGATCTGCCGCGCGAACCCCCCGCCGGCGATGCGGCCGGTCGGGGCGTCTCGCTTGCCCCGGCGAGCATCCGGCGCATCCGTCTCGACGGTGTCGCCTTCCGCAGGATCGAGCCCGGCACCGCCCGCACGCGGGTCGCCGTCGCCTGGCTCAAGAAGGACCAGAACCCGCTGGTCACACACCTGCTGGCGACCGTCAGCCGAAATCGGGCCGCCGCACAGGGTGAGGAACCGCCTTGCGTCGGTGCCGCGTTGTGGGCCATAGTCGTTTCATGATCTCCTACCGGAAGGGCGGCGACGCCCCGGCGCTGTGAGCGCCCCCGCGCGGCGCGACGACGCCGCGAACCCTCCACAGGCCGTTCGCAGCGGCAGCCCTCACGACCTGTGGCAGCAGGCCATCCCGATCCGCCAGGAATGGCTCGACCACGCCCTGTCCACGCAGCCGGCCGACAAGGCGACCGCCGAGCGGTCCCTGACCGCCATCTACGCCAGGGCATCGCGGCCCCGACCTCGGTTCGAATGGGTCGACTCGCCGGACAAGGCACGTCCGCTGATCACGGGCTGGCCCACCCTCGACCAACTCTACGCGCGCGTCCGGGATCCTCGTCCGCGCGGGACACCACCGCTGGCCGGCGGCATTGCCATGATCGCCTCCCAGTTGCGCGGCGCGCTGAGTGCGGGCGTCACTCACACCGACCCCGAACTGTCACCCGTGCGCAGGAGCAAGACCAGGGAACCCTGGCCCGAGCTGGCACCGCTACCCGCGCTCGACAGCGGCGTTCCGCTCGCTGTCGTGCTACACCAAGGCGTACGCACGGCATTGCACCGGAGCCTCGCGCACGGGTACTACCTGCCCGTGCGGGCGGTCCTCGCGGGCGACGGTCCAGTACCCGTGTGCTGGTACGGGCAGCAGGACGCGGCTTGGATCGCCTACTACGACGTGCTGCATCGACTCGGCCTCGCCAGGTACGGGACAGACGAGGCCGAACACCTCAACGCTTGGGCCGACCTGGCTCGCTCCTGCGGCTGGTGGTGGCCCGGCGAGGACGTCTGCGTCGTGGTGGACCGGCCCCAAACGATCCGAACCGAGCCGGTCTCCGGAACAGCGCACGACCAGATCCGGCTTCAACCTCGCGGCCTGCGCTACCGCGACGGCTGGCAACCACTCCTGACCAGATGACCTGAGCCGACAACCGGCCGGAACGGGCACCTTCCGTTCCGGCCGGCCCCTTCCACACCCTGCAACAGGACAGACCCTTCAACAGGACGTCCGACCAGGAGGCCGCCTGCACCATGGCCGGCCCGGCGACGCACCCATCGAGGCCGGGCGACTTAAGGCTGTCCGGTAGCGGCCACCAGGCTGGACGCCTGCCACGGGTGCTCGCCTCCATTCCACCTGTTCCCCCGGGGGGTCTGCCCCTCTGAGCTAGGCGACGGGCGGATCACGCCGGTCATCGGTGGTGTGTGCGAGCGCAATCATGCCCGGCATCCGATCGTTCAGGTCCCCGCCGGTGACTGGACCTCCTCTGCGGACTGATGTCGTGGCGGGTGGTTCACTCGCTACATGAACATCTGTGTCTTCCTTTCGGCCGCGGACCTCGACGCGCGCTACACCGACCCGGCCCGTAGGTTCGGCGAGCTGATCGGCAAGGCCGGACACACCCTGGTCTGGGGTGGCTCCGACATGGGCCTGATGAAGATCGTCGCCGATGAGGTACGCGCAGCCGGCGGCCGCCTGGTCGGCATCTCGGTGGAGATCCTGGCGGGCGTCGCTCGCGAGGACGCGGACGAGATGCTGATCGCCGCGAACCTCGCCGAACGCAAGGCTCTCCTACTGGCGCGCGCGGACGCCATCGTGGTCCTGGCCGGTGGGCTGGGCACCCTGGACGAGGCAACGGAGATCCTCGAACTGAAGAAGCATGCCCTGCACGCGAAGCCGGTGGTCCTGCTGAACACTGACGGCTTCTACGACGGGCTGACGGCACAGCTCCGCCGAATGGACGCGGACGGCTTCCTCCCGGTCCCGCTGGACGACCTGCTACACGTCTCCGCCGACGGCGCGGACGCCCTCGCCTACCTCGAGGCGGCGGTGAACGGCTGAGCCTTTCGTTGTGTAGCGCAGCTACCGGCCCGGTCAGGCATGGCTCGCCACCTATCCGAAAGGCAAGGACCTGGTCGGCAACTCCGTCGCCGCCATCGCCGAGCGCGTGCTGCCGGCCCTGACGGCCGCCACCAGACTGCTCAGGCAACAGGACCCGCAAGGCTCTTTCCAGCAGCCATTCCCGCCGCACCGTACGGTCGGTCGGCCCGACGTGGCGCCTGCCGGCCTTCTCTGTGGACGAGGCCGCATCGGTGGACTCTGGTGTCACCTCTCTATCCCCGTGCGGGGATACGACACCACTCCCCCAGGCGGGGGAGGCGGATGGCTCGGCGGAGGGAATCGCTCGCATCGTCGCGCGGTGATGCTGGATGACGTCAGCCGAGGGGATGAGGAGGAGCGACATGTTCAGGTCTGGTGTGACGGGGATGGTGGTGGCGGCGGTCGCGGCCGTCGGGGTGGCGGGATCGCCCTCTGCCGCGCAAGCCCAACCGTCCGAGGCGATGAGCAGTGCAGCCGGGTGGTCGGTCGTCGCCGGGCTCGGACATTTCGTGTATGACGAGCCCGGCACGGTGGGGCACCGGATCTGGTTCGGCGTCCAGGCGGTGACGGCCCCCGGCGGATCGACGTACGGCCAGTTCCTGTACCGGCACGAGCTCCCGGACGGCACGCTGGTCGGGCAGGGACGCGCCGACGTGACCTGTCTGAAGGTCACCGGAAACGTCGCGGTGTTCACCGCGATCGTCCCCGAGGGCCAGGGCAATGTGAGGAACCACGGCTACTACGTCAAGATCATTGACGGTGTGAGCGAGCCGGACCAGATCGTCGACGCCCAGGCACAGAACGGGTCGGAGCCGCCGCCCACCCGTTGCATCGACCCGGAGACCGAGCTCCCTCCGGACGTCCCCCAGCGACCCCGATACCCAGTGCTCATCGGCGGATATACCGTCCACGGCGGTGAGCAGAGCCCAGCGGGCGTCGAGGCTCCCGCCGGAAGCCATTGGGCACGGCCGTAACCCCCAGTCGACCTTGGTTCACGCTGCCCTCGAAGAAGCCCGGTGGCTTCTTCGGGTCGGCGTCGCGCTGATCAAGCTTGGGCGCGGGCTCCGCTGTCGGTGCGTGATCGACAGGTGACGTGAATATGATCCCCAGCTTTGCCTATGTCCATGCAAAGCTGACCTGCTCAACCGGGCTTCACCGCCGCCCGGGCGAACCGGTGCTGGGTCGCGGACTTCACCCACGTCGCCGCCGGGTCCGGGGACGTCTACGTCGCGTTCGTCGTCGACGCCTACTCCAGGGCGATCGTCGGCTGGTCCGCGACGACGAACAAACGCACCCCGCTGGTCCTGGCCGCCCTCGACATGGGGCTGTGGCGTCGCGACCGCGCCGGCCAACCGGTCAGGGCGGGACTGGTGCATCACCGCGATGCGGGCAGTCGGTACACGTCCTTCCGGTTCACCGCCCACCGAATACGAATCCACGTTCTACGCTCAACCCCACAACCCCGCGAGGTGGTTGAAGCCAACAGCTGAGGTCTCCACAGAACCCGGGGCGGTTCATCGCTCCTATCCGCGTCGGCTACGTCGACGCCAGATGAGCAGACCTGCGACCGCGGCCGCGATGGCGACGAGGACGGACCAGTCCCCCGCGACGGTTGCCTCCGGCAAGGCCCGCGACGGCTTGGGCTCAGCCTCGTACTCGTCGCTCCCGGGCGCTTCGTTCATGCCGACACGCTATCGCGCCGGACCCACTCGATGCTGCGGACGCATCGGAGACCCTCGGTATGCCCGCGTTCGACGGACATCCGCGGGCTTACCTGCATTACCATCTCGGCGCGGTGCGCGACTTCAACCTGCGCGCCGCCCGGCACCGCCTCGCGCTTGCCCACTGGTGGGACTGATCATCAAAAATCGTCAGGCCGGACGTGTCACACGTCCGGCGAGTGATTGATCACGGAGGCCCCGAGAGGACGTGGTCGCCGTGCCGGCCTGGTGCTCGGATGAGAGCGGCTCGGTGGCCACCAACGTCGGCCATGTCGGTGGGTTGTCAGGCCAGGGCCGCCAACGCCGCGTGCCTGCCGCATCGCCAGAGGATTCCGGTCTCGCCGAACCCGGCCTCCCGAGCAGTGGCGACATGCCATGACGCCGGAGCGGTGAACTCGGCCGGCGGGCGGTTCCCGAAGATCGCCGCTCGTTGCCTGAGCAGCGGGCGCAACGCCTTCACCTCCCCCACGCCGCTCCACCACTGCGCCCAGGCCAACTCCGCGGCAGCTTCGTCCGGCGCCGGATCCAGCGCGCTCATCAGTGACGGGACCCCGTCGTCGGGCATGAGGTCGGCGACCACAAGCAACCCGCCGGACGCCAGGCAGCGACGGGCGTCGTCGTAGAACGCGCGCACCTGAGCCGGTGGCAGGTAGTGCAGGGTCATGACCACGGTGATCAGGTCGTGGCTGCCGCCCGCGCGGGCCACCCAGCTTGGCGACGAGAGATCGCCCTTCAGCGTCCGCACCTCGCCGCCCAGGGCGCCCTGGGCCAGGGCGAGCAACACCGGGTCGATGTCCATGAGAGTCACGGCGGCGTCGGGCCATCGCCGAACCATCCGCTCGGCGAGCACACCGGGCCCGCCGCCGAGATCGAGCACCCGGCCGGGGGCCCGGCCGCGGACGGCCTCGGCGGCGTGGCACAGCGTCTCTTCGAGCGTGGCGAGGTGGGGCACGAATCCACCCATGACCTGGGCCCAGGTGTGACGCCACCGGATGGCCTGTGTGCGATCGAGCACGGTACCGGGCGCTCCGGTGGTTGTTGCCAAGGGTGACTCCGAAACGAGGCGCGGACAGAAGGCCACACGAAAACGGAAGCCATTACCGACAGCATAGGTGACGCGAGACGGAAGAACCGGTGTATCCCGTTCGTGTCGGTCAGGAATCGCGGTCGAGCTCGGCCAGGACCGACAGCAACCGGTCCACTTCCTCGGCCGTGTTGTAGACGTGCAGGCTCACCCGTACGGATGCCGTCTTCTCGCCCTGGTCGCCCTGGCAGTGACCGTCCGCGCGGACCATGAGCCCGTGCGCGGCCAAGATGAAGCCGAGGTCGTTCGACCCGATCAAGCGATGGCGGAAGGTCACGATGCCCTGGCGCTGCTGCACCGGGGAGTCGGCGGCCAGGCTGCTCTGACAGCCCAGGACTTCGAAGCTGGACAGCATGCGCAGCCTGTCGGTGAGCCGTGCCCCGAGGGCGGTGTTCCAGCGGGCGACGCGGTCCACGCCGGCCGCGTCGAGCCAGTCCAGCGCGGCGACCAGGCTGATGATGCCACTGGTGTTGGGTGAGCCGTTCCAGCCGGCGGGCGCGTACGTCGGACCGCGCTCATTGCGCGCCCAGATCGCACCGGTGCCCGGCAGCGCCATCGCCTTGTGCCCGGAGAACACCACGAAGTCGACGTCGCTCGTCGTGGTGGAGAACGGTACGTGCCCCACGCCCTGTGCGGCGTCGAGGCAGATCGGCACGTCCGGCCCGGCGGCCGCGCGCAGCCTGTGCACGTTCATGTCGTTGCCGTAGACGTGGTGCACGTGGGTCGCCGCGATCAGACGGGTCCGGTCGCTGATCATCGCGGCGAGCCGGTCGGTGTCGTAGTCGTGGGCGGCGTCGTAGGGCATCGGCCGGACGCCGATGGAGATGCCGCGGTGGCGCAGCAGCTCCGCGACCTCCAGCCACGGTGCGTTGTTGGCGGCGTGATCGGCGAAGGGCACGATGATCTCGTCGCCGTCGCGAAGCTGCGGGACGAGCCAGTCACGGGCGATGGCGCGCAGGCCCTCGGTGGTGCCGCTGACGAAGTGCACGCCCGAGCGCTCCGGCGCCGGGTCGTCGAGGAAGCGGCGCAGCCGGTCGCGGGCCTGCTCGATGCGAACGGTGGTCCGGTTCGCCCACGGGTATGTGCCCCTGGCGGCGTTGGCGTTGCACGTCGTCAGGTAGGTCAGGACCGCGTCGAGGACGGACTGCGGCTTCTGCGAGGTCGCGGCGCTGTCCAGATACGCCACGTCCGGATTGGCGGTGATGAGCGGGAACTGAGCGCGCAGTTCTTCCTGCCACGGGCGCAGCTCGTCGAGTGCGTCCATCTCAGTCACACACGAGCTCGGCCCCGGCGTCGCGCCAGGCGATGATTCCGCCATCGAGCGAGCGCACGTCCGTATGACCCATCCGGCTCAGCAGGGCGGCGTAGCGGGCGGACTTCTCCCCCACCGGGCAGACCAGCAGCACCGGCTGGCTGCTGCCGAAGGGTAGCCCGCCGTGCAGCAGCTCGGCGAAGATCTCGTCGACGATATTGATCGAACCGTCGATGTGCAGCGCCTGGTACGCGAACGGGCTGCGCAGGTCGACCACCAGGCCCCGACGCTCGGCGACCCACCGCTGGGCCTGCACGACATCCATAGTGGCCGCCTGCATCACGTCCGCGTCGGTCAACGTCAGCGTGGAGTTGCGCCGCGCAGGCCGGCCGAACAGCTCGGGGCGCCGCTCTCGCAGGTAGCTCATGTAGCTCTCGACGCGGTCACAGACGATGAAGACCGCCGTGCGGCGTTCGGTGAGCTCGGCGTCGATCGCGCGTAGGTGGCGTACGGCACCCTGGTAGGCACCGCCGCCGGTCGGTCCGGCGAGCGTGCCGCATCGGCGTACGAGAGTGAGCAGACCGTCGATGGCGTCGTCGGCGGTGATGGTCGCGACCGTGTCGTAGACACCGGGGTCGAAGAGGCCGACCTCGTGCACCTCGTCGATCGTGCGGATGCCGGGAATGAAGTCGGACTTGTGCGCGACCAGCCCGACGACGTGCACGCCGGGATTGTGCTGGCGGAGTGCCGCCGCGACCCCGGTGGAGGAGCCGGCCGTCCCGACGCAGGCGATGAAGTAGTCCGGGGCCCTGCCGTCCAGATCCTTCACGATCTCCGGGCCGGTGCCGCTGAGGTGCGCTTCAACGTTGAGCTCGTTGAAGTACTGGTCGGTGTGCAGGTAGCCACCGCCGGAGCCGGCGAGTCGGTGGTACATCCGGGTCAGCGGGTCGTCGGTATCGGTCGGGTCGAGGCACTCGGCCTGCCCTGGCAGCTCGTCGATCTCCGCGCCGAGCAGCAGCAGCAGGTCCTTGATCTCGGCGACCTTCATGCGGTTGGTGACGCTTTTGAAGGCGAGCCCATGCATACCGGCGATGACGGCGAGTGCCTTCGCGGTGTTTCCGCTGGACAGCTCGACGACGGTGTCGCCACGCTCGGCGGCCTGGGTGAGTAGCGGCCGAACCATGTTCCAGGCGGCGCGGTCTTTCAGCGAGCCGAACGGGTTGAGCAGCTCCATCTTGGCGTACAGGTCGATGTTCCGCAGGCCGTGCACGGCGGGGTCGATACGCACCAGTGGCGTGTTGCCGATGGCATCGGTCATCGTCTCGAATCTCATGCTGTCTCCGCACGACGGTGAACGGGCCAATACTGCTCGTCGAGGCACCATCGCCACGCTCCGTCGTCGTGGTACATCGCGACTTTGCGACCGACTGGCTGCCGTAGCGCCTGCGTGGCACTGAAATCCATCAGGTAGCCGGCGGTGTTGACGAAGGCCAGCAGGTCTCCCGGGCGGGGGCGTGACGGCAGGAAGACCTTGCGTCGCGTGATGAGATCCGCTTCGAGGCAGAGGTTGCCGAACAGGTAAACCCCGGCGGGTCCGGGCTTGGCCGGGGCCGTCCGGTGCACGACGACCGGATCCATCAGAACGCCGTGCTCTTCGAGGCTGACATCGCGTGCGTTGCAGTCCAGACGCACGACCGTGTCGCCGTTGGCCTCGTCGCGTACCTCCAGGACGCTGGCCAGGACCACGCCGCACTGGTCGAGCAGGGCACGGCCCGGCTCGACGTGCAGGTCGTACATGTTGTCCAGCAGCAGTGTTCCGAGAGGGCGGCGCTGTTCGGGCGCGGTTGCCCGCAGCAAGCGATCGAGATAGGCAGGTCCGGAGACGGGACGGTGCGCCGGGTAGAGGTTGAGGGAACCCCGGATGTGGCCGGCCTCGGCGCGCAAACCGTAACCGTGTCCGTTCCAGGTCAGCGGCGCCCGCTTGCCGAGCACCGCCTCAGTCAACGCGGAGGTGTACTGCTCCCACTGCGCGCCGTCGGCGAGGTAGTTCACGCCGAACCCACCGCCGATGTCGACCGACCACGGCCGCAGGCCACGCCGGCGGCACTCGTCCAGCGCGGCGAGGCAGCCTTCCAGCGCCACGGTTTTCTCCGGCAGGCCGATGCTGTCGAGGTGAAAGGCCACTCCGACCAGATCCAGGGCGTCGGAGTGTTTCTCGATCACGTCGAGAACCTGGCTCACCGCGAAGGCCGACACCCCGAAGCGGCTGCGGCGACTGCTGAGCTGCACGCCCGAGGAGATGAATCCCGACAGACGTGTCATCACCCGTACTGGGGGCAACGCCCATTCCGTGACCAGCGTGGCGAGTTCCACCAGCTCGCCGACGGAATCCGCACTGACGGTGACCCCGGTGCGGGCGGCGAGCCAGAGGAACTCCTGATTCTTGGGCCCGGTCGCCATGATCCGCTGCGGCACGAAGCCGGCACCGAGCGCGTGCTGCAGCTCGGCCAGTGACGCCACGTCGATACCCGCATCGGTGGCGGCGAGCTCGCGCACCAGGGCACTGGACCGGTTGGCCTTGTGCGCGTAATAGACCTGACCGCCGAGTCGATGGTCGGAAAAGACCGCACGAAATGCGGCGACGTTGTCCGCCAACTGCTGCGGCAGAATCACTCCGAGTGGGGATCCCAGAGCATCGGACAACTGGGTCAACAAGGCGCTTTCGTTGAGCGCCGACCGCAGTGTCGGTGCGATTCGCGGAGACAGGTAAAGAGGCAATTCGACTCCTGACCTGAGCCGTGGCGCCACGGGCACCGCTCCTCCGCCGAGAACCCTTCGTAGCGGCGGCCGCCCTCAAAGTAACTGATGTTCTGACGCCTGCCAAGTGGCTATGGGCGGACAACCGGCCAACGTCATCACATAGCGATTTATGCATGTGCAAAGCTGCTCGTCAATGCGCTGTCGACCATTCGGCTACCCGGGGACTAAGACGCGGGCATCGTTACCTTTCCGGCCCACCCCCTGGACGGCACCACCTCGGATCGGACGGCCGGCCAACATGGCTTCGCGGACGCCAACCACACCCTGGAGATCATTGCGTCTGCGTGCGGCAGCGATCGTTGGATTGCCACCGCTAACGCAAACCTGAGCCGTCTCGACGTGCCTACCGGCCTCGGTCGTCTCCCCGTCGCCTTCGCCCACGGCCGCGTCGAGGTTGGCTGCTGTTACCTGCCTGTCCCTTCGGTCTCTCCGTCCGGCGACATGCGCCCCGGTCCCCCGCCGTTGTCGAGATGCACGTGCTGATGGCCATGTCCGGCGTCGATGTTGATCTGGTCGAGCTGGGTTGCCGCCACCGACCACGTGGCCTCGGCGAGAGCAGCCTGCCGAGCCGCCAGCGCCAAGTGATCCTTACGGCTGGCGGCAGGGCTGGTTGCGGCCAGCGCGACGGAGTCGACCGCAACGGCCGCCTGTTCGACAGCACTCCGGAGGCCACCGCGCGCGACGTTGGTCGCAGTCATCCCGGACGGCGGGTTCGCATACTGCTCGGTCAACTGGCGCATCGTCTGCTGCCAGTCATGAACACGGGAGGGCTCAGGGGCGCGTCCCGCCTCCGACTCCTCCCTGACCGCCAACAGAATCGGCGCCAGCCGGTCCCCGGTCCGTCGCGCAGCCTCGGTCAGTTCGGTGATCTGCTGAACATCGCGCTTGGCCTCGGATTCCCGCATGTCGGCGACGCTCGCCTCGACGGATGTCGGCTGTCCCGCCGAAAAGCCGATCAGGCCGCCGATCACGCCGGACATGATCACAGCGGTGGCGACGCCGACCAGGAGGCGAACCCGGTAACGCTGCTGTCGCCCCGGTCGGTCGAGCAGATAGGAGGGCTTACCGGTGCGACGTGACATGGGCCGCCCTCCCGTCGATCGCGCTGACTGGGAGAGTAACGCCTTCTTTTACGTCCGTCGATAGATCTGATCGAGGGAGCCCCTTCGCCCCGCGACCGATACTGTTCACACGTGGGCCGTCGACCGGCCGTCGAGTGACGGGACACCGCCGCGGCGACGCCGCAGGACGCCACTGACGGGCCCTGTATGACGTGGTGTGCCCCGCCAGCAACAGGAACGACAATCGTGGTTGTCAACGGCTCCCGGCCCCCCGGAGCCGCGCACCTGCTTCCGTGGCGGGCGGTGAACGATCGGTCAGTGCCCCGGCGGGCTCGGTGGACAGGTCAACGCGAGCACTGAGCGCAGGTACCGAAGATCTCCAACGTGTGGCCGACGTCGGTGAAGCCGTGCTCGGCGGCCACACGGTCCGCCCACCGCTCCACCGCCGGCCCGGCAACCTCGACGGTGCGTCCGCAGTTGCGGCAGACGAGGTGATGGTGGTGCTTGCTCTGGCTGCACCGACGATATAACTGCTCGCCTCCAGGCAGCCGCGTCGAGTCGATGTCTCCGGCTTCCACCAGCAGCTGCAGCGTCCGGTAGACGGTGGTCAAGCCGACCCGCGCGTTGCGGGCGAGCAGCATCTGGTGCAGTTGCTGTGCCGTGTGGAAGCCCTCGACCTCCCGCAGCAGCGCCAACACCTCGTTGCGCTGTCGGGTGTTCCGGGTCACATTCGGCATCGCCTGATTCACCGTCGCGCCACCCTCCCTGATCCCTGCCGCTGTCGTCCGAACCGCGTGCAACGCCGGCACCCCGCCGGTCGGACCATTATGCGTCGTCGGTCGCGACGCGACGCCGGACCGGGCGCGATCCGAGACCGTGACGTCACGGAGAGATTACAACGTCGAGGCATCTATCGACATCGACTACCAGAACCATTAAGGATTTCGCTCACGCGCCCCTGCATCGACAGGGCCCTGTTCTCTGGAGGAAGAGAACGTGAGTGAATCCCGGCACTTTGGCAGGCGAACGTTCGCCGCGCTCTTCGGATCGGTCCTGGCAGCCAGCGCCATGACCGTCACGGGTGGCGCCGCGACCGCGAGCGCCGCCACCTCCACACCCGACACCGCGCAGACGACCCCCTCCGAGGCGTTGGGCGTGCATGACGCCAAGCTCCTCGCCGAGGCCACCGCGAAACACGCACCGACGGTGACGCTGATCGTGGCCGCGGAAGAGGGCGAGGCGAACGCGGTCGCGGACGGGATCAAGACTCTCGGCGGGACAGTCAACCGGCGCTTCGACCAAATCGGTTACGTCCTGGCCACGGTCCCCACCGCCAAGGTCATCAAGGCCGCGGCACTGCCCGGTGTCGCCGCCGTCGACCTGGACGAGACCATCCCACTGCCGGACCCGACCCCCGAAGTCGCGCCGCCTGCCGCGAAGGCGGCGAAGCAGGGAACCACGCTCGCGGGACCGGGCAAGGACACCGGCGCGGTGAACCCGTACATGCCGACCAACGAGACGGGCGCAGAGGCGTTCAAGGCCGCCCACCCGAAGTGGGACGGTCGTGGGGTCACCATCGGGATCATGGACTCCGGTGTCGACCTGGACCAGCCGGCGCTGCAGAAGACCACCACCGGTGAACGGAAGATCGTCGACTGGGTCACCGCGACGGACCCGGTGACCGAGAACGACGGCACCTGGCGACGGATGAACACCGAGGTGACCGGACCCTCGTTCACCGCCGGCGGCGCCACCTGGACCGCGCCGGCGGGCACCTACCGATTGAACGTCTTCCGTGAGTCCATCACGGCGGCCAGCGACCCGGCTGGTGACGTCAACCGCGACGGCGACACCACCGACGTCTGGGGCATCCTGTACGACCCGCAGAGCCACGACATCTGGGTCGACGTCGACCAGGACAACTCCTTCACCGACGAGAAACTGATGCGCCCGTACCGCGAGCGGTTCGACGTCGGGCACTTCGGCACCGACAACGCCGCCACCGCGGTCCGCGACCAGATGCCCTTCGTCGTCGAGTACCGCGAGGACGTGGACACCGCACCGCTGAACATCCCGGGCACCTCCGACTACGTCAACATCGGCATCATCGAGGCGACCCACGGCACGCACGTCGCGGGCATCACCGCCGCGAACGACATGCTCGGCAACACCGCCTTCGACGGCGCCGCTCCGGGCGCGAAGATCGTTTCCGCCCGCGCCTGCTCCTGGGGTGGCGGCTGCACCGCCGCGGCGTTGACGACCGGCATGGCCGACCTGGTCATCAACCGCCACGTGGACGTGGTGAACATGTCCATCGGTGGCCTGCCGACCCTCAACGACGGGTCCAACGCCCGCGCCCAGCTGTACAACGACCTGATCAGCACGTACGGGGTGCAGCTGTTCCTCTCCGCCGGCAACTCCGGCCCCGGTGTGAACACCGTCGGAGACCCGTCGGTCGCGGAGAACGTCGTGAGTGTCGCGGCGAACATCAGCAAGGACACCTGGCTGGCCAACTACGGCTCGGTGGTGCGCACGAACAACGCCCTGTTCAACTTCTCCTCCCGCGGCCCGCGTGAGGACGGCGGGTTCAAGCCGAACATCACCGCACCCGGATCGGCGATCTCGACCGCGCCGACCTGGCAGCCGGGCAACCCGGTCCCCGAGGCCGGCTACCCGCTGCCGCCGGGCTACCAGATGCTCAACGGCACGTCGATGGCCGCTCCCCAGGCGACCGGCGCCGCGGCGCTGCTGCTCTCGGCGGCCAAGGCCACCGACAAGGGTGTCACCCCGGCCGCGCTGCGCCGGGCCGTCTACACCTCCGCCAAGCCGATCCCGGACGTCGCGACCTACGGGCAGGGCTACGGCATGTTCAACGTGCCGGGTGCGTGGAAGCTGCTCGCCAAGAACGTCGAGACCCGGTCGTACGCCTCGGACGCCCCGGTCTGCTCCGAGCTGTCGGAGAACCTGACCCGTTACGACCGTGAGCTGGATCGGTTCGTGCCGAACCCCAACCGGGGCGCGGGCGTCTACAACCGCTGTGCCTCGGGCGAGGGTGGGCAGAAGGTCGGACAAGGCCGGACGTACCAGGTCAAGATCACCCGCACCAGCGGCCCGGCTGGCCCCGTCACCCACAAGCTGGCCCTGCGCGGCAACGACGGCACGTTCTCCGCACCGAAGTCCGTCGCCCTGCCGTTGCACAAGACCGTGACGGTCGGCATCACCGCCAAGCCGAGGTCCGTCGGCGCGCACGGCACCATCGTCACCGTGGACGACCCGAAGACCTCGGTGATCGACTTCGAGGTGTCGGCTGTCGTCGTCGTGTCTCATGACGTCGCCGAGCCGAGCTTCTCGTTCTCGGCGGAAGGATCCGTGCAGCGCAACGGCTTCACCTCCTACTTCCTCACCGTTCCGGCGGGCGCCGGTGCGCTGCAGGTGAACCTGTCGGGCATCGCCACCGGGTCGCAGACCCGCTTCATCGCCATCAACCCGTACGGCGTGCCAGTGGACCCGACGGCGAGCACCGCCTGCTACACCAACTTCTCCGACGCCGCCGCCTGCAAGCCGCAGGAGCGGGACTACCAGAACCCGATCGCCGGGGTCTGGGAGATCGAGGTGGAGTCACGGCGGACCTCGCCGTCGCTGAACAACCCGTTCCAGCTGCAGGCGCGGGTGCAGGGTGTCACTGTCGAGCCGGACGTGATCGAACTGCCGACGGTCACCGCGGGTGAGCCGACCGCAGCGAGTTGGACGCTGACCAACGCTTTCGGCCCGGTCGCGGTGACCGGTCGGGGTGGCGCCCTGTCCACCGTGCACGCCGAGCGGCCGACCATCGCCGAGGGCGCCCAGCAGGAGTATCTGGTCGAGGTGCCGACCGGTGCGACGAGCTTCACCGCCAGGATCGGCAATACCGCCAACCTCGGCGCCGACCTGGACCTGACGGTGTTCCGCGGCGACACCGCGGTTGGTCAGTCAGCCGACGGTGACTCCGAGGAGGCCGTCACCATCACGAACCCGCCGGCGGGCAGCTACCGGGTGGTCGTCGACGGGTACGCGGTCGACGGGCCGGGCACCACCACCGCCTACGACTACCGGGATTCGTTCTCGGCCCCGTCGCTGGGGACGCTCATCACTCCCGTCACCGCCCTCGCCCTGCCTCACGGCGCCACCGCCACCCTCAACGGCACGGTGACAGCGCAATCCGTTCCGGGGGCGGGACGACAGCTCTACGGCGAGCTCGCCGTCGTCACCGCCGACGGCGCGATCGTCGGCCGTGGCGCGGTCCACATCGGCGCCGTCAACTGATCGCCTGAACCGGAGTCGGAGCCCGTTCCCGGTAGGCGCGGGAACGGGCTCCGACGTCTGGACCGACAAGCCCCGGCCCGCCCGCGAGCTACCCGCCGCACTCGGTCCGAAACGCGCGCGTGCCACTGACTCGAACCACGCCGGTCAACGTCGACCTTGAACACGCTCGATCAGCGCGCAGCCCGCCCGAGCCGCGTGCCGAGACACCTGCGCAGCCCCCGGTGAGTCATCAGGAAGAGAAGGGAGCCGGCGTTGGCCGCACCCGAGCGCATCGCCCCACCCGGCGGGGACACGACGGACGCCTCGCCGTCGGCCGAAGAGCAGCCACACGCCTCGGCGGACCGCCCCAGCGCAGCGCGATCACTGATTCGCGAACGGATCGGCTCCGTCGAGATCCTCACCGTCCTGCTGCTGCTCCTACTCGTCATGAGTGAACGACTGACCGACCTGCTCGCCGCACCCGCCCTCGCGACGTGGACGACGGTGTTCGTCTCCGTCATGGTGCAAGCCGTACCGTTCCTGGTCTTCGGCGTGCTGCTCTCCGCGGCGATAGCGGTGTTCGTGCCCCGATCATTCTGGGCCCGCGCCCTCCCCC
>NZ_SMKG01000109.1 GCF_004348525.1 Micromonospora sp. 15K316
GGGCGGGGCGGGCAGGTCGCCGGTGTCGAGCGCGGTCCTGACCCGGGCGACCAGCTCGGCGACGAGCCGCCCCTTCCACCGGGACCAGGCGGCCGGGCCGGTGGCCGCGGCGTCCGCCCGGACCAGGGCGTGCAGCAGGTCGAGGGTCGCGGCGTCGCCGACGGCGGTCGCCACCGCGGAGATGGTGACCGGATCGGCGAGATCCCGCCGGGTCGCCACGTCCGGCAGCAGCAGGTGCAGCCGGACCAGCGTGCCGATCAGCGCCGCCTCCGGCTCACCCAGCCCGATCCGGGCCGCCACCGCCTCGGCGATCGGGGCGCCCACCGCACTGTGGTCGTCTGCGCCGTCGCCGGGCCCCGGGTCGGCGCCCGCGCCGGGCCCCGGGTCGGCGCCCGCGCCGGGCAGCCCCTTGCCGATGTCGTGCAGCAGCGCGGCGATCAGCAGCAGATCGGGGCGGTCCACGTCCCGGGCGTGCCGGCTCGCCTCGCAGGCGGTCTGCACCAGGTGCCGGTCGAGGGTGAACCGGTGCACCGGATTGTGCTGGGGCAGGCTCCGCAGCCGGGTCCACTCCGGCAGCCAGCGGTCGACCAGCCCGTACCGGTCGCAGGTCTCCCAGGCGGGTACCAGGCCGGGACCGGCACCGAGCAGGGTGAGCAGGGCGGTCCGAGCCTGCGCCGGCCAGGGTGCGGGCAGCGGCGGGCAGTACGCGGCCAGCCACTCGCAGGTGGCCCGCGCGATCGGCAGCCCGGTGGTCGCGGACGCGGCGGCCACCCGCAGCGCCAGGCTCGGGTCGGGACGCGCGCCGATGGCGGCGCGGGCCAGGACCAGCTCCCCGTCGTGTTCGACCACGTCCCGGGCCACCGGGCGGCGTACCGGGCGGGCGACGCCGTGCCGCGACGGGCCGGTACGCAGCCGATCGGCGGCACGGAACGCGTCGTCGAGGGCGTGGCTCACGGTCCGGGCGTCCCCGGCGACCCGACGCAGCAGCACGTCACCGTCGTGCCCGGCGTGTCCCGCTCCGGGCCGGGGCTGCCGCAGCCCGAGCCGGGCGGCCACGCCGTCGCGCTCCTGGGCGACCAGCCGGTCCACCCGGCGACCGGTCTGCTCGTGCAGGGCGTCGCGGACGTCCAGCAGCCGACGGTGGGCAGCGCGTACGGCGGGGCGCAGCGCGTCGGTGACCCCGGCGGTCGCGATGGCGCGCAGGATGCCCACGTCGCGCAGTCCCCCGGCAGCCTCCTTCACATCGCCTTCAAGCAGGAAGGCGAGCTCGCCGTGTGCCCGCCACCGAGCGGTGGTGACCTCACGGAGGCCGGGCAGTCGACGTACGGCGGTGCGCCGCCACAGCTCGGCGGCGGCGTGGACGAGGGAGTCGGCGAGCGCCGCGTCCCCGGCGACCAGGCGGGCGTCGAGCAGACCGAGGGCCACCTTGACGTCGTCCCGCGCCACCGCGAGCGCCTCGGCCACGGTACGCACCGAGTGGTCCAGCCGGAGGCCGGCGTCCCAGACGGGGTACCAGATCGAGGCGGCCAGCTCCTCGACGCCGGGGACCCCGTCGTGCAGCAGCATCAGGTCGAGGTCGCCGTGCGGGGCGCACTGCCGCCGGCCCAACCCGCCGACGGCGATCAGCGCGACCCCGGGGCGGGACGGCGACAGGGCGGAGAGGAACCGGTCGTACCCGTCGGCCCGGCCCCGGCGGGCCTGCTCGCCGATGCCGGGTACGACGACGACCCCGTCGTCCGGGCGGTCCACGCCGGCGGCGGGGGCTTCCGGCACGTCGTGCCCGGTCGACGGGGTCATCGTGGCTGTCGCTACACGGCGTCGAGGCCGCGTTCGCCCGTGCGTACCCGGACGACCTCGTCGACCGAGGTCACCCAGACCTTCCCGTCGCCGATCTTGCCGGTGCGCGCGGCGCCGACGATCGCGTCGACGATCTTCTCGACGTCGATCTCATCGGTGAGCACCTCGACGCGGATCTTCGGTAGGAACTCGACCGTGTACTCGGCACCCCGGTAGACCTCGGTGTGCCCCTTCTGGCGGCCGTACCCCTGGACCTCGCTGACGGTCAGCCCGGCCACGCCGAGGGCGTGCAGGGCCTCCTTCACCGCGTCCAGCTGGTACGGCTTGATGACCGCGGTCACCAGCTTCATGTCCAACCCCTCCATCCGAAAACGTTAACCGGCGACCTTCTCGGTGATCGGCGCGGCGGTCTCGCCGGCCGGCTTGCCGCCCGCCGGGGGCGCTCCGATGCCGGCCATCGCGAACGCGCCGCCGCTGCCGCCGGCCGGGGAGAGGTCGTACGCGCTCTCCGCGTGCTCGGCGATGTCGATGCCGTCGGCCTCGGCCTCGGCGGGGAGCCGGAACCCGACGGTCTTCTCGATCAGGAGGGCCAGTGCGTAGGCGATCACGAAGGAGATCACGGTGACGATCAGCGCGCTCAGCGCCTGCACGCCGAGCTGGGTCACCCCACCGCCGTAGAAGAGCCCCTCGCGGGAGACGAGGGAGCTGACCGAGCCGGTGCCGAAGAGCCCGATCCAGAGGCAGCCGATCCAGCCCCCGACGAAGTGCACGCCGACCACGTCGAGCGAGTCGTCGTAGCCGAGCTTGTACTTCAGGCCGATGGCGAGGGCGCAGACCGCGCCGGCCACGAGACCGAGCAGGACGGCGGCCCAGGGCGCGACGAAGGCGCAGGCCGGCGTGATCGCGACCAGTCCGGCGATCGCGCCGGAGGAGGCCCCGACCAGCGTCGCCTTGCCGTTGCGCAGCCACTCCACGACGATCCAGCCGAGGACGGCGGCGCCGGTGGCCACCTGGGTGTTGAGGAAGGCGATGGCGGTGGTCGAGTCGGCGGTCAGCTCCGAACCGGCGTTGAAGCCGAACCAGCCGAACCAGAGCAGGCCGGCGCCGAGCGCGACCATCGGTACGTTGTGCGGCTTCATGGCGTCGCGGGGCCAGCCGACCCGCTTGCCGAGCACCAGCGCCAGGGCGAGCGCGGCCGCGCCCGCGTTGATGTGGACCGCGGTGCCGCCGGCGAAGTCGAGCGCGCCGAGCTTCGCGCCGATGAAGCCACCGCCCCAGACCATGTGCGCGACCGGGAAGTAGACGAGCGTCGCCCAGCCGAAGGCGAACAGCAGCCAGCCGGAGAACTTCGCCCGGTCGGAGATGGCGCCGCTGATCAGCGCGACCGTGATGATCGCGAACATCATCTGGAAGGCCATGAAGACGTAGAGCGGGATGCCGGTCTCACCCCACAGGTCGGTCTCCGCCATGAACGTCTTGGTGCCGAGGTACTGGCCCAGGTCGCCCCAGACGCCGTTCTGGTCGTCGCCGAAGGCGACGGAGAAGCCGTAGAACAACCAGAGGATGGAGATGAGCCCCATCGACGAGAAGCTCATCATCATCATGTTCAGGACGCCCTTGGACCGGTTCAGCCCGCCGTAGAACAGCGCCAGACCCGGCGTCATGAGCAGCACGATCGCGCTCGAGATCAGCAACCACGCGGTGTTGCCGGTGTCGATCGTCGGTGCATCAGGCACGCTGGCCTCCTATAGGTGGAATTCCCTCCTTCGCGGCTTCCGGGGCAGCGTCGCCCGTACGCCGGCTGCGGGAAGCCTGGCCGCCTGCTGTTTCACCTGGAGGCTCCGACGGGTTTCCGTTCCGTGACGGGTTGTTTCGGACGTGTGACGGCAGGTGGCCGCCCAGGAGCCGTGGGCGGTGCCGGATCGCCGGAGAAACCGACGCGCGGCCGGGCGGCACCCCACCGGTGAGGCGCGGCCGCGCGTCGGTCAGCGCAGCGCGTCCTCCAGGACGTGCCGCTCGTAGTCGAGCAGCCGCAGGTCCCGCATCGGCCGGCGCAGGTGCCCCTTGTGCACGATGCGTACGAACGCCGGGTCCCCGGCGGCAGCCATCCGTCGGATGCCCTCCACATGGTCGACGATCCGCTTGCGGATGGTGCGGATCAGCCGGTGCCGGTCGCGGGGGATCAACCCGTACGCGTCGGCGAAGAGGCGCAGCCGGCGCGGCCGGTCGGGATGCTTCCAACCCAGCGTGATGGAGTCCCGGTCGGCGAAGATGGGCACCCACGTCCACGCCGCGTACGCCACGTCGTAGATCCGGGCGCCCGGCGAGGCCAGGTCGAAGTCGATCAGGCCGAGCGTGCCGTCCGGTCGCCAGATGACGTTGTGCGGCGCGGCGTCGTGGTGGCAGATCACCTCGGTGTCCGGCGGCGGTGGCCCGAACGAGCGCCACACCGCGTTCGGCGGGGGCACGAAGCCGTACTGGGCGTCGTGGAACATCCGCAGCATGGTCGCGACCGTCACCAGCGCCTCGTCGGTCACCCAGTGCCGGGCGAGCGGGTACTCCCCGCACTCCCCCTCCAGGTACGACAGCACCTCCCGGTTGCGCTCGTCCATGCCGAGCGCGCGGGGGGCCCCGGTGAACCCGACGTACTCCAGGTGACGCAGCAGCGCGTGCACCGAGGGGGTCCACGGCCCGGCGTTGCGCCGTACCGTGTCACCGACCCGGACGACGGTGCTCACGTTCCCGCCGTGCAGCGGGATCTCCTGTGACGTCACGTACGGTCTCCCCAGGCGTCGCGAGGAGTGGCTCGGGTCGCGCCAGTCCAGGTATCCGCGATCGTCAGTGCCCACCGAGCCTACGCGTCCCGTGCGGCGGGCTCGGTGCCCAGAAGCGCGTCGACGAACTGGGCCGGGTCGAACGGCGCCAGGTCGTCGGGCCCCTCGCCGAGGCCGACCAGCTTCACCGGGATGCCGAGCTTGCGCTGCACGGCGATCACGATGCCGCCCTTGGCGGTGCCGTCGAGCTTGGTGAGCACCACGCCGGTCACGTTGACCACCTCGGTGAAGACCCGGGCCTGCTCCAGGCCGTTCTGGCCGGTGGTGGCGTCCAGGATGAGGATCGTCTCGTCGATCGGGCCGTGCCGCTCCACCACCCGCTTGACCTTGCCGAGCTCGTCCATGAGGCCGACCTTGTTCTGCAGGCGACCGGCGGTGTCGATAAGCACGGTGTCCACGCCGGTGTCGATGCCCCGCCGGACCGCGTCGAAGGCGACGCTCGCCGGGTCGGCGGCCTCCGCGCCGCGGACGGTCTCGGCGCCCACTCGACCGCCCCACGTCTCCAGCTGGTCGGCGGCGGCGGCCCGGAAGGTGTCGGCCGCGCCGAGCAGCACGCTGCGACCGTCGGCGACCAGCACCCGGGCGATCTTGCCGCAGGTGGTGGTCTTGCCGGCGCCGTTGACGCCGACCACCATCACCACCGCCGGCACGCCGTCCTTGCGGGCGGTCTTCAGCGCGCGGTCCAGGGTCGGGTCGAGCGCGTTGACCAGCTCGGCGGCGAGCAGCGTACGCAGTTCACCGACGGTGCGGGTGCCCAGCACCCGGGTGCGCTCGCGCAGCCGGTCGACGATCTCGCGGGTGGCGTCGACGCCGACGTCGGCGGTGATCAGGCTGTCCTCGATCTCCTCCCAGGTGTCCTCGTCGAGGTGGTCCCGGCTGAGCAGGCCGAGCAGCCCCTTGCCGAAGACGGTCTGCGAGCGGGACAGGCGGGTGCGTAGCCGGACCAGACGGCCGGCGGTCGGCTCCGGGACCTCCAGCACCGGGGCCGGCGCCTCCACGACGGGCGGCGCCTCGACGAGCACCCCGGTGGCGAGGTCCGACTCGGGGGCCTCGACCGGTGGGCCGGCCAGATCCTCCTGCGCCCTTGTGTCGATCTCCGTCGTCGGCAGCGGTGGCTCCGGGCGGCGGCGCAGGCGCGGCACGACCAACCCGAGCGCGCCGAGGATCAGCACACCGAGCAGGGCGAGTGCGATGAGGAGGTAATCCGTCATGCCGAAATCCTGTCAGATGCCGGCGGCGGCGTCCCAGCCACCGCACCCGGGGCTCGTCCGGTCGCGCCGGTAGTCTCGGTCACAACCAGCAGTGGTGCGTCCGTTGGCCGGGTAGGGAAAGATGAAGCCCGCTCACCCCGGAGGTCCCCGCCATGCCTGCCGCCCACCTACTCGTCGGCCCGCTGCTGCGCCGGGTGGTCGGGACGCGCGCCACCGTCTGGGTCGAGACCGCCGCGCCCGCCGTGGTCACCGTCCGCGCCGCCGACGGCGCCACCGGCGGTGCGCACACCTTCACGGCGTACGACCACCACTACGCGCTCGTGATCGTCGAGGGGCTGCGCCCGGACAGCGCCACCAGCTACGAGGTGCTGGTGGACGACGAGGTGGTGTGGCCGGTGCCCGGGTCCGGGTTCCCGGCGAGCGTGATCCGCACCCGGGCCGCCGACGACCGGGACCAGCCGGTCAGGTTGCTCTTCGGTTCCTGCCGGGAGACCACCCAGCACGCCACCGCCCGAAAGCTGCCGCCGGACGCGCTGGACGCCTACGCCCGGCGCCTGATGGCCGGCTTCGAGCCGGCCGCGCTGCCCGACCTGCTGGTGCTCCTCGGCGACCAGGTCTACGCGGACGAGACCTCGCCGACGGTGCGCCGGCTGCTCAGGCGGCGTCGCCGGCGTCCGCGCGGCGCTCCGGCGAACCAGGTGGTCAGCTTCGACGAGTACACCAAGCTCTATCTGGAGTCCTGGCACGACCCGGAGATCCGCTGGCTGCTCTCCACCGTGCCGAGCGTCATGATCTTCGACGACCACGAGATCATCGACGACTGGAACACCTCGGCGGCCTGGCGGGCCGACGCCCGGCGGCAGCCGTGGTGGGCCGAGCGGATCGGCAGCGGGCTCGCCTCGTACTGGGTCTACCAGCACCTCGGTAACCTCTCGCCCGAGGAGATCGCCGCCGACCCGCTCTTCGCCAAGATCACGACAGCGGAGGACGCCACCGACCTGCTACGTGAGTTCGGCGAGCGGGTCGACAAGGAGTCCGACCTCGCCCACGACACCGAGCGCTGGCGCGCGGTGCAGTACCAGTGGAGCTACGCGCTCGACCTGGGGCGGACCCGGCTGGTGATGCTGGACAACCGGTGCAGCCGGGTGCTCGACCCGGACAACCGGGCGATGCTGCCGCCGGGCGAGTGGGCCTGGTTCCTCGACCAGGCGCACGGCGTCTACGACCACCTGCTCGTCGGCGCGTCGCTGCCCTGGCTGCTGCCGCCGGGCATCCACCACGTCGAGGCGTGGAACGAGAAGCTGGCCGACTCCCGGCGGCCCTGGCTGGCCGGTCTCTCCGAGAAGCTGCGCCGCGGACTCGACCTGGAGCACTGGTCGGCGTTCCGCCGGTCGTTCGAGGCCCTCGCGGCGACGTTCGCCCGGATCGGCAGCGGCACTCCGGGCCGCACCGGTGACCGGGTGGGCGCCGGGCCGGCGTACGCCCCGCCCGCGTCGATCAGCGTGCTCTCCGGTGACGTGCACCATTCGTACGTGGCGCGGGCCCGGTTCGACGATCCGGCGGTGACCACGCCGGTGCACCAGCTCACCTGCTCCCCGATCCACAACCAGGTGCCGGCGGCGATGCGCCCGTTGATGCGGCTCGGCTGGTCGCCCGGCCCGGCCGGGGCGACCTGGGCGCTGGCGCGCTCGGCCGGGGTGCGTAGCCCCGGCGTGCGCTGGCGGAAGCTGGCCGGCCCGTACTTCGGCAACGCCATCGCCACCCTCGTGCACCGGGGGCGCGAGGCCGAGGTGACCATCGAGGGCACGACGAGCGACGGGCACCTGCGACCGGTCATGCGTCAGCGGCTCACCGACACGACCTGACCGCGACCCCGTACCCTCTAGGCCGTGGACGAGCACGCGGAGACGCTGCGAGCGGTCGAGCACGAGCTGACCGCGTTACTGCGGCGCGGCCGGGCGGTCTCCTGGGAGGTCGCCCGCGAGGTGCACCAGAACCTCGAACCGAACGCGTACGGGTTGCTGCTCTGGTTGCGCCGGTACGACTCGGTCCGGCTCACCGACCTGGCCGGTCGGCTCCGCATCGGCAAGGGCACGTTGAGCCGGCAGATCCGCGCGCTGGAGGAGCTGGGGCTGGTCCGCCGTACGCCCGATCCGACCGACCGCCGCGCGTCCCAGCTGAGCCTGACCGAGGAGGGTCAGCGGCGTTTCGACGCGGCGCGGGCCGCGCGGATGGATCACATCCGGCGTGTCCTGGACAGCTGGCCGGCGCAGGACGTGGCGGAGTTCGCCCGCCTGCTCGACAAGTTCAACAACGCCTGGTCCTGACCGGAGCGGGAATATCGGATACGCCCAGATTGCTTGTTGCTTCAGGCAACCAAAAGTTGCCCCAGGCAACTCCCAGGCACGCCGCCACCGGCCGCCGGGCGTCGCCCTCCGCATCCCTCGTACCCCGGAGGCCGCACAGATGAGCCAGGCGACAGCGCCCCCCGCGCCGACCGCCCTGAACATGTCCCACCGCCAGATCCTGCAGGCCCTCTCCGGCCTGCTCCTGGGCATGTTCGTCGCGATCCTCTCCTCGACGGTCGTCTCGAACGCGCTGCCGCGGATCATCACCGACCTGGGCGGCGGACAGTCCGCGTACACCTGGGTGATCACCGCCGCGCTGCTCGCGACCACGGCAACGACCCCGATCTGGGGCAAACTGGCCGATCTGACCAGTAAGAAGGCCCTCGTCCAGATCGCCCTGCTGATCTACGTGCTCGGCTCGGTGCTCGCCGGCGCCGCACAGGGCACGGGTGAACTGATCGCCTGCCGGGTGCTGCAGGGCGTGGGCGCCGGTGGCCTCACCGCCCTCGCCCAGGTGATCATGGCGACGATCATCGCGCCCCGCGAACGGGGCCGGTACAGCGGCTACCTCGGCGCCGTCATGGCCGTGGGCACGATCGGCGGCCCGCTCGTGGGCGGCGTGATCGTCGACACCTCGTGGCTCGGCTGGCGCTGGTGCTTCTACGTCGGCGTCCCGTTCGCGGTGGCCGCCCTCGTCGTCCTGCAGAAGACGCTGCGGCTGCCCGTGGTGAAGCGCAGGGCACAGATCGACTGGTGGGGCGCCACGCTGATCACCGCCGCCGTCTCGGTGCTGCTGATCTGGGTCTCCCTCGCCGGTGACCAGTTCGCGTGGGCGTCCTGGGCGACCGTGGCGATGGTGGGCGGCGCGCTGCTGCTCGGCGCGCTCGCGATCCGGATCGAGACCCGGGCCGCCGAACCGATGATCCCGCCGCGCCTCTTCCGGTCCCGGACCATCGCCCTGGCCACCGTCGCCAGCGTCGCGGTCGGTGTCGGAATGTTCGGCGCCTCCGTCTTCCTCGGCCAGTACTTCCAGCTCAGCCGCGGCGAGAGCCCGACCATGGCCGGCCTGATGACGCTGCCGATGATCCTCGGCCTGGTGGTCTCCTCCACGCTCTCCGGCCGGGTGATCAGCCGGACCGGCCGCTGGAAGCGGTACCTGGTCGCCGGCTCGGCGCTGCTCACCGCCGGATTCGCGCTGCTCGGCACGCTCCGCGCCGACACGAACTTCGCGCTGCTCAGCTGCTACATGGCGCTGGTCGGCATCGGGCTGGGCATGACCATGCAGAACCTGGTGCTGGCCGTGCAGAACACCGTCAGTCCGCGGGAGCTCGGCGCGGCGAGCAGCGTGGTGGCGTTCTTCCGCAGCCTCGGTGGCGCCGTCGGGGTCTCCGCGCTCGGCGCGGTCCTCGCCCACAAGGTCAAGGACTACCTGGCCGACGGGCTCGCCCGGCTCGGCGTCCCGGCCACCGGCACCGGGGGCGGCGTCCTGCCGGACCTGCACACGCTGCCCGCCCCGATCCGGACAGTCGTGGAGAGCGCGTACGGCCACGGCGCCGGCGACATATTCCTCGCCGCCGCACCGTTCACGCTGCTCGCGCTGATCGCCGTGAGCTTCATCAAAGAGGTGCCCCTGCGGCGGCACAACGACGACGTGCCGAACGTTGACACCGGGAGGAAACTGGCGGTGGCCACCGCCGCGCGTACCGACGAGCAGAGGTGAGGGAGAGGTCATGAGCGTCGGAGCCCCCGACCGTGAGCAGTACGGCCCGCAGGCCCAGCCCCGGCCGTTCGAACGCGGCACCGACGGCCCGCGGGTGGTGCTGGTCGGCGTCGACGGCACCCGCACCTCGGAGCGGGCCGGCTGGTACGCGGCCGGCCTGGCCCGCCGGCAGGGAGCGTCGCTGGTGGTGGTCTTCGTCAACGCCCCGAACGGCCTGGTCGCCATGATGCCCGGCGTGGACGCCGCCGCCGTGCAGCGCACCCAGGACGAGCTGACCGCGGAGCTGCGCAAGGACATCAAGCGCGCGGCGCACGAGTTCGGCCTGCCCATCACCTTCGAGTGCCGGCGCGGTGACCCGTACACCGAGCTGCGCGACGCCGCCGACGAGTTCCGGGCCGACATGGTCGTCGTCGGCGCGTCCGAGCAGGCCGGCCACCGGCTGGTCGGCTCGGTCGCCACCCGGCTGGTCCGCACCGGTCGCTGGCCGGTCGTCGTGGTGCCCTGACGAAACCCGCTCGCCGCTCGACGGAGGCGCCGGGAAGGATGCCGGCATGACGTGGAGAGCACCGGACGTGGTCCGGACCCCTGAGATCACCGTCGGCGACGAGCGCGCCATGCTCGAGAGCTGGCTCGACTACCACCGGCAGACGCTACTGCTCAAGTGCGCGGGGCTGACCGCCGAGCAACTGCGCACGCCCAGCGTCGAGCCCTCCGGGCTGACCCTGCTGGGGCTGGTCCGCCACCTCGCCGAGGTGGAGGCCTGGTGGTTCCGGGAGAACTTCGCCGGCCAGCAGGTCGACTACCCCTACTTCACCCCGGAGAACCCGGACGCCGACCACGATGTCAGCCACGCCGACGCCGAGGCCGACCTCGGCACGTTCCGGCGGGAGGTCGAGCTGGCGCGGGCCGCCGTGGTCGGCCGGTCGCTCGACGAGACCTTCACCGAGGTGGGTGCGAAGCAGCGCACCTTCAACCTGCGCTGGGTCTACCTGCACATGATCGAGGAGTACGCCCGGCACAACGGGCACGCCGACCTGATCCGCGAGCGGATCGACGGCGTCACCGGCGACTGACCCCGGCGGTCACCGAGGCCGGCCGGCCCGCAGCAGCTGCTCGCCCAGCGGGGTGAGCGCGTGGCGGACAGTGACCCCGTCGCGGTGCGACGTGATCAGGCCGGCCGCCCGCAGCGTCGACGTGTGCTGGCTGGCCGAGGCGACCGAGATGTCGAGCGCCCGGGCGATCTGCGAGGTGCTGGGCCCGTCGACGGCTAGGCCCAGCACCGCGGCCCGGGTGCGCCCAAGCAGGTTCGCCAGAGGTTCACTGCTGGCCGGCTCGCGACGGGGCGGGCGCACCGGGTACGCAAGGATGAGCGGACCCCCCGGATCGTCGAGGACGCTCGGATGCGGCAGGAAGTAGCTCGGGACGAGCGTCACGCCGCGGCCGTCCGGCACCACATCCCACTCGACGCCGGACGCGCACCGGTACGACAGCTCATACCTGACCCCGGCGGACCGCCACGACAGGTAGGGGCCGAGGTTACGCAGAACCCCGTCGATCCCGGTCTCGGCCAAGGCCTGCGCCCGGACGGTTCGCTCGGCCTGCACGGCACCCGAGAGTGTCGTCCAGTACGGCGCCACCGCCACCTCGTGGAAGGCCCGCATCGCCGCCAGCAGGCCCTCCCGAGCCGCCGGCTCCGCCCTGGCCAGGGCGCCGACCCGGGCCGACAGGTCACCGGCCTCGACGCGGGGGCCAAGTTCCATCGCAAGCCGAGCCGGCGGTGTCTCTTCCAGGTCGCGCAGCGCGACGTGGAACACGCTGCCGAGGCTCGGTGGAGTGATGAAATCCGGCAGCCACCCCGGTAAGCGGCACAGGTCGAGGTAGGGACGCATGCAGGGGCGGAGCGCAGCACGGGTCCGCGCCCGCCACCGCACGAGGTGCTCCGGCACGCTCGGCTGGAGCAGGCGTTGGCCTGCGGCGGCCAGCTCTAGCAGCACCGACGGCGCGGACCGTACCGTGGTTCGGCTGACGTCCGCCGCGTTCAGGTGCAGGGTCACCATGGCGCAGACCGTAGCGACCTTCAGCCTGGACCGAAAGGGTGTGGTGACGAGGGCACGGCGCACCCATCCTCCCCGCATGAGCAACCTCGTCGCGGCGGTCACCGCCGCCCTCAGCCTCCTGACCGTCACGATCGGACATTCCGTCGACGCCCTCGACCGACACCCGGACACCTACGTCGTCTCCCGAGAGGAGGGCGTGCTGCCCGAGGGCATCACGGTCACTGCCGAGGGCGTCATGTACGTCACCAGCGCCGCCACCGGGGCGGTCTATCGGGGCCACGTCCGCCGACCGGAGCTGCGACCGTTCCTAGCGGCCGGCTCGGACGGTCGTACCAGCGCCGCCGGGATCCACACGGACCGACGCGGCCGGCTGTACATCGCGGGCTGGGACACCGGCACCCTCTTCATGTACACCCCGGACGGCGTGCTGCTGGCCCGCCGGGTGGCCCCCGCCGGTGCCGCGCTCAACGACCTGACGGTCACCGACGACGCCGTCTACGTCACCGACTCGGCCACCGGGACCGTGTGGCGCGCAGCCGTCGACGGCACCAGGGTCGGCAACCTCACCCCGTGGCTCACCGCGCGCGACCTTCCCACCACCCCCGGCTTTCTGAACGGCATCGTGGCCACGCCGGACGGTCGACTCGCCCTCGTCGCCGACCAGGGCACGGGTGATCCCGGCACCGAACGCCTCTACCGGGTGGACCTGCGACGGCGTACGGCCACTGTCGTCGACGTGCGCGGCGGTCAACTGGGCGCCGACGGCCTGCTGCTGCACGGGGACCGGCTGTACGGGGTGGTGAACTTCCCCGACGGGCAGGGCGGTTGGCGCTTCGCCGTGAACGTGGCGGTCCTCGACGCCGGCAGGCGCCTCGCCCGGGTGGTCGGTCAGTCTCGGCCCGCGCCGTTGGCGCAGTCGCCCACCACCCTGGCCCGGCACGGGGGTCGCCTGCTCTGGGTCAACAGCCAGCTCAACGCCGCCGTGCCCACACCACCGTTCACCGTGACCGAGGTGCCGGGACTGTGCTGATCCGGGCGGGCCGGAACCGCCTCAACGGTCCGCTCAGAACGCCAGCGCGGCCCGCAGGTAGCGCAGGTCGCCGGGGCCGGTCCAGCGGTGCGCGGAGAGCCCCGCCGCCCGGGCACCCCGCACCGACCAGTCCTCGTCGTCGACGAAGAGCACCCGATCGGGCGGGGTGGCGACGGCCTGGCAGGCGGCCTGGAAGTACTCCTTCGCCGGCTTGTTCACCCCGAGCCGGTACGAACTGATCACCGCGTCGAACTCGCCGGTCAGCTCGAGCGCGGCCAGGTCCTCCTCCAGCCGGTCGGTGGCGTTGGTGGCCAGGCCGACCCGGATGCCGCCGGCCCGCGCTTCGCGGACGAGTTCGAGCACCTCGGTGTCGACCTCGCCCCGGTAGCTCTGCCACTCCTCGACCGCGGCCCGGGCGCGCTCCGCGCCGCCGGCGGGCTCCGTCAGCGCGTCGACCACGCTGGTCATCCAGTCCGCGTGGCTGACCTGCCCGGTGAGCACCGGCTGGAGCCGCCCCCACTGCATCGCGATCTCGACGAGCACCCCCGCGGCCAGGCCGTAGCGCCGCTCCACCCCGGCGGCGACCGCCGGATCCCAGCGCCGCAGTACGCCGTCGAAATCCACCAGGAGCGCCCTCGCGCGTTCCCGACTCACCCGTTCTTCTCCTGCCCGTCATCGGCCCGGTTGAGCCGCTGGCTGATCACCTGGGTCACCCCGCCGCGCATGGTCACCCCGTAGAGCGCGTCGGCGATCTCCATGGTCCGCTTCTGGTGCGTGATCACGATCAGCTGGCTCTTCTCCCGCAGCTGGGCGAGGAGCGTGATCAGCCGGCCGAGGTTCACGTCGTCGAGGGCGGCCTCCACCTCGTCCATGATGTAGAACGGGCTGGGCCGGGCCCGGAAGATCGCCACGAGCATGGCCACCGCGGTCAGCGACCGCTCCCCGCCGGAGAGCAGCGACAGCCGCTTGATCTTCTTGCCCGGCGGCCGGGCCTCCACCTCCACACCGGTGGTGAGCAGATCCTCCGGGTCGGTGAGCACCAGCCGTCCCTCGCCGCCGGGGAAGAGTACCTCGAAGACCTGCTCGAACTCCCGGGCGGTGTCGGCGAAGGCGTCGGCGAAGACCTCCAGGATCCGGTCGTCGACGTCCTTGACCACGGTGAGCAGGTCCCGGCGGGTCGCCTTGAGGTCCTCCAACTGCTCGGAGAGGAACTTGTAGCGCTCCTCCAGCGCCGCGAACTCCTCCAGCGCCAGCGGGTTCACCTTGCCGAGCAGGGCCAGTTCGCGCTCCGCCTTGGCGGCCCGCTTCTCCTGCACCGGCCGCTCGTAGCGGACCGGCTCCGGCACCGGCAGGCCGTCCCGCTCGGCGGCGGCGACATCGGCCTGGGTCGGCGGCACGAGCTGACCCGGCCCGTACTCGGCGACCAGGGTCTCCACGTCCAGGCCGAAGTCCTCCGCCGCCTTCGCCTCCAGCTGCTCGATGCGCAGCCGCTGCTCGGCGCGGGCCACCTCGTCCCGGTGCACCTGGCTCGTCAACCGCTCCAACTCCGCGCCGAGCCGCTTGGCCGCGCCGCGTACCTCCTGGAGCTCCGCCTCCCGGGCGGCCCGCTCCCGCGCCACCTCGTCGCGTCGCTCCTCGGCCGCGGCGATCGAGGTGGTCAGGCGGACGAGCGCCTCGCGCGCGCCCCCGGCGACCGCCCGGGCGATCGCCGCGCCCCGGGTCCGTGCGGCCCGCCGGGCCGCGGCCCGCTCCCGCGCCGCCCGCTCCGCGTTGGCCTGCCGGTGCAGCGAGTCGGCCCGGCCGGCGATGGAGGCGACCCGCTCCTCGGCGGTACGCACCGCCAGGCGGACCTCCATCTCGTTCTGCCGGGCCCGCGGCACCATCGCGGCGAGCTGGTCCCGCTCGTCGGTGGAGGGCTCGGCGTCGATCGGCGTCTCCTCGGCCAGCCGGAGCCGCTCCTCCAGCTCCGCCAGGGCCAGCAGGTCCCGCTCCCGGGCCGCCTCGGCGCGGGCACGGGACTCGCCGAGCCGGTCGCACTCCGCCTTCGCCGAACGGGCTGCCGCGCCCAGCTCGGCCAGCCGCCGCGCGGCGGCGTTGCGGTGGCTCTCCGCCTCCCGCTTGGCGGCGGCGGCGTGCTGCACCACCTCCTTGGCGGCGGCCACCTCGGTCCGCGCCTCGACGAGTTGCTCCCGCAGCTCGGCCGCGGAGCGTTCGGCCACCGTCCGGTTCGCCCGCGCCTCCTCGACGGCGGCCTGCACCTCGATGTAGCTGGGCGCCTTGGCCGACCCGCCGGCCGCCGCGTACGCCCCGATCACGTCGCCGTCGGGGGTCACCGCGCGCAGCTCCGGGTTCTCGCCGACCAGCTCGGCGGCGGCGGCGAGGTCGTCGACGAGCACCACGTCGCGCAGTGCGCGGTGCACCGCGGGCCGGAGCTGTTCGGCGCACTCGACCAGGTCCGGGGCCCAGTGCGCACCGTCGGGCAGCTTCGGGCGCAGCGCGTCCGCCGAACCGTCCATGCCCGGACCGGCGGGGCTGCCGACCAGCAGGCCGGCCCGGCCGGCGTCGGAGATCTTCAGCAGCCGCATCGCCTCGACGGCCTCGTCGACGCCGGTCATCGCGACCGCGTCGGCCAGGCCACCCAGCGCGGCGGCGAGCGCCGCCTCGTGCCCCGGCGCGACGGTGAGCAGCCCGGAGAGGCTGCCGAGCAGGCCCGGCACCTCGCCGGCCCGGGCGAGCAGGGCGCCTGCGCCGTCCTTGCGGCGCAGGCCGAGAGCGAGGGCCTCCTCCCGCGCCTTCCAGGTGGCGGCGTCCTTCTCCGTGGCACGCTCGGCGTCGGCGAGGGAGCGGACGGTCGCCTGGACCCGCTCGTGGGCGGCCACCGCCTCGGCGTGCCGCTCGTCGAGCTCAGCGTTGTCCCGGTCCGCCTCGGTGGACTGGGCGGCCACCGCGTCCAGGTCGGCCTGGGCCTTCTCGGCCCGGCCGAGCGCGTCGGCGTGGGCGGTGGCGAGCCGTTCGATCTCCTCGCCGGCGCTGGTCGTCCGGGCCCGGGCGGAGTTGACCTGGCCGGTGAGTCGGGCCAGTCCCTCCCGCCGATCCGCGATCGCCTTGGCGGCCGCGACCAGTTCGCGCTCGGCGGCGGCGAGCTGCCGCTCCAGTTCCTGCCGGTGTTCGACCGCCTCGGCGAGCCGGATCTGGTCGTCGGTGAGCGCCGCGCGCAGCTCCTCCTCCTGCTCGCGTACCCGCTCCGCCTCCGCTTCGAGCTGGTCCGGGTCGCGACCGGGGCGCTCGTCGTCCGGGGTGGCGCTCAGGTGCCGCAGCCGCTCCAGCGCCAGCTGCTCGATCGAGCGGAACCGCTCCTGCAACGCGGAGAGCTTGTACCAGGTGTCCTGGGCGGCGGCCAGCAGCGGCGCGTCCTCGGCGAGGGCGGCCTCCAGCTCGCCGAGGCGGTGCTGCACCTCGGTGTGCTCGGCCTCGACCTGCTCGCGTCGCTCGCGTACCGCCGTCTCGTCGGCGATCTCCCGGTCCAGGGTTGTGCGGAGCGTGGCGAGGTCGTCGGCGAGCAGCCGCAGTCGGGCGTCGCGCAGGTTCGCCTGGATGGCGGCGGCGCGGCGAGCCACCTCGGCCTGCCGGCCCAGCGGCTTCAACTGGCGCCGCAGCTCGGTGGTGAGGTCGGTGAGCCGGTTGAGGTTGGTCTGCATCGCGTCGAGCTTCCGCAGCGCCTTCTCCTTGCGCTTGCGGTGCTTGAGGACGCCGGCCGCCTCCTCGATGAAGGCCCGCCGGTCCTCCGGCTTGGCGTGCAGCATGCCGTCGAGGCGGCCCTGGCCGACGATGATGTGCATCTCCCGGCCGATGCCGGAGTCGGAGAGCAGCTCCTGGATGTCGAGCAGGCGGCAGGAGTCGCCGTTGATCTCGTACTCGCTCTCGCCGGAGCGGAACATCCGGCGGGTGATGGAGACCTCGGTGTACTCGATCGGCAGAGCGCCGTCGGTGTTGTCGATGGTGAGGGTGACCTCGGCCCGGCCCAGCGGCGCGCGACCCGCGGTGCCGGCGAAGATGACGTCCTCCATCTTGCCGCCGCGCAGCGCCTTCGCGCCCTGCTCGCCGAGGACCCAGGCGATGGCGTCGACGACGTTGGACTTGCCGGAGCCGTTCGGGCCGACCACACAGGTGATCCCCGGCTCCAGCTTGAGCGTCGTGGCGGAGGCGAAGGACTTGAATCCCTTCACCGTCAGGCTCTTGAGATACACCTTCTCGATCCTCGTCCGTTGGCCGCCGTACCGTCGCCGGCTGCGCGGACCTGGTGAACTCGCAGACTAACCCGGCGAACCCGGGGCCCGGGTACGCGACCCGCCCCGTCTCCCGGGCCCGGCCCGCCGAGGGGCCGGCCGGATTCCGGTGACGGGCACGGCGTGACCGTCGCCGTCCCCCGTCCGCCGGCAAAGACAAGCGCTATTCGCACGGGCGGATTCGGCCACCGTTTCCCTGGGTGACGACTGCCACACGGACCGGAAGGAGAGCAAGATCGAAAAATGGGAGATCGGAAAGCCGCCGGAGACAAAGCTGCGCGCCGGCACAAGTCGTGTCGGCGCGCTTTTTGCGTGGTGCGATTCAGTTTTCCCGACGTGATGATCAGGTGAGCGCGGGCTCGGCGAGCCGGAGCAGATCGTCCGCCTCGTTGGCGGCGGCGGCGAGCCGATCGTTCTCGGCACGCAACCGCGTGAGCTCGAACTCCAGGGCCTGAACCCTGGCACGCAGTCGGGTGACCTCGTCGAGCAGACGCCGGTCGGGCGCTGCACCTACGTGGCCGTAGAGGGCCTTCGCCATGCTGACTCCTTGATATGCGCTGCCGGAAAGGCCGGCCAACGCGCGCCCATGTGTTCGCGACTACCATTCCAGGCTGTATCTGGGCATGGCCGGGCGCGACTGGCGACACCTATATATTGGCCGCAAAGCCCCTTGTCGTCAAGTTTTCGCAGGCCGTAGATCATCTCCACGTCGACCTGTCCACTCGCTGGGGGGCTGCCGCGAGGCACGAACACACTCTGTCCGGACTCCTTAACAGTACGCCCATGTTGTCGCCGAAGTCCGCCCCGCGACGACCGCTATCCCCTTAACTCTTTCTTAGCCACGTTGCCGCAGGTCGCGGCGCACCCGTAGCGTCAGCGCGGCCCGCAACCGACCCGTGGAGGCGACAGGCGTGTACGGCTGGACCGACCCGAACGACCCGGAGGGCGCGAAGCGGCGCCCCGAACCACCGATCGAGGAACCGGCCTGGCTGACCAACCGTCCGGCGCCCCGGTCGGCGTACCTGTTCGGCGACGACCCCGAGGGACCGGCCGCGACCTGGCACGAGCAGCCCGCCACGGAGCCCCGGAGCGACGACCGGCCGGCGACCGGGTGGCGGGACGAGCCGACCGCCGGCTGGGCGGCCGGACCGGCGTCGCGGGGCGGTCAGCCGTCGGACGCCTACCACGACCTGCCCACCGACGGCCGGGCCGAGCCCGGCACGCCCTGGTCCGGCGGCTGGTCGGCGGAGGAACCCGCCCACCGGCCGACGGAGAGCCCCGGCGGGTGGCGGCCCGCCGAGGAGACCCGTGCGAACTCGTCCGCCGACTGGGCCGGCGAGTTCCGGCCGGAGGAGCGCCCCGGCGGCCTCGCCGGCTGGTCCGCCGAGCCGAGCGGCTGGTCCGCCGAGCCGAGCGGCTGGTCCGCCGAGCCGGTGGACCGCACCGGCGGCTGGTCCTCCCCGGGGGAAGATTCGGCGTACGGCGTACGACCGCAGCGGTGGGACGCCGAACCGGCGACCGCCTCCCGATGGCCCACCGCCGACGAGACCGCCCCGCTGCATCCGATCACGGGGGACCACACCGGCGAGCGACAGCGCGACGCCGGCGGGCAGACCGGAGTCGAGGGGCGGCACCGCTCGGCCCGCCGTCTCCCCCGGGCGCTGATCATCGGCGGTGCGGCGGCGGCCGCCACCCTGGTGGTGAGCCTCGGCGTCGGCGCGCTCGCGCTGCCGGGAGGTGGCGGCGAACCGGCCGACCCGACGGCCGTGGACGACACCGTCGCCGCCGCGCCGGCCCTGCCTACCGACACGGCCCCGGCTCCGGCGACCACCTCCGCCTCGCCGACCGCCGCGCCGAGCACCCTGCGCCCCACCCCCTCGGCGAGCCGGAC
>NZ_SMKG01000010.1 GCF_004348525.1 Micromonospora sp. 15K316
GGTTAGGTGGGGGTGGGGGTCCAGCGGCGGAGCTCGCGCTTGGCCAGGGAGGCGCGGTGCACCTCGTCGGGCCCGTCGGCGAGGCGCAGGGTGCGTGTGGCGGCCCAGAGGGCGGCCAGCGGAGTGTCCTGGCTGACGCCGGCACCCCCGTGCGCCTGGATGGCCTTGTCGATCACCCACTCGGCCATCGCCGGCGTGGCGATCTTGATGGCCTGGATCTCCGTGTGGGCGCCCTTGTTGCCGACGGTGTCCATCAGCCAGGCGGTCTTCAGCACGAGCAGGCGGGCCTGCTCGATGCGGACGCGGGACTCGGCGATCCACTCCCGCACCACGCCCTGCTCGGCGAGGGGCCGACCGAACGCGACCCGCTCGCTGACCCGTCGGCAGAGCAGTTCGAGGGCCCGCTCCGCCATGCCGATCAGCCGCATGCAGTGGTGGATCCGCCCCGGGCCGAGCCGGGCCTGGGCGATGGCGAAGCCGCCCCCCTCCACGCCGACCAGGTTCGCCGCCGGCACCCGCACGTCGGTGAAGTCGATCTCGGCGTGCCCGCCGTGCGCCGCGTCGCTGTACCCGAAGACCGTCATGCCCCGCCGGACGGAGACGCCCGGGGTGTCCCGCGGCACCAGCACCATGCTCTGCTGGCGGTGCCGGTCGGCGCCCGGGTCGGTCTTGCCCATCACGATGAAGATCTCGCAGCGCGGGTCCATCGCCCCGGACGACCACCACTTGCGGCCGTTGACCACGTAGTCGTCGCCGTCGCGGACGATCCGGGTGGCGATGTTGGTGGCGTCGGAGGAGGCGGCGTCCGGCTCGGTCATGCAGAACGCCGAGCGGATCTCGCCCGCCAGCAGCGGAGCGAGCCACCGCTCCCGCTGCCGCTCGGAGCCGAACTCGGCCAGCAGCTCCATGTTGCCCGTGTCGGGGGCGGCGCAGTTGAGCGCCTCGGGGGCCAGGTGCGGGCTGCGGCCGGTCAGCTCGGCCAGCGGCGCGTACTGGAGGTTGGTCAGCCCGGCACCGTAGCGCCGGTCGGGCAGGAAGAGGTTCCACAGCCCCCGCTTGCGCGCCTCGGCCTGCAACTCGGCCATCACCGGCGGACGCGCCCACGGGTCGCCCGCCTCGGCGACCTGCGCGGCGTGCAGCGCCTCGGCCGGGTACACGTGCTGCTCGAGAAACGCGGTCAGCTCGACCCGTAGCTCTTCGGTGCGGCTGTCGTACGCGAAATCCATCAGCGCTCCCCGGCGGCGGTCAACCCGTACGCGATCAGCGGCGCCACCATCTCGCCGATCCGGTCGAATCCCTCGCCGAGCGTCTGCCCGAGCGTGTGCCGGTAGTGGATCCCCTCGCAGATCACCGCGAGCTTGAAGCAGCCCAGCGCGACGTGCCAGTGCAGCGGGCCGACGTCGACCCCGCTGCGCTCCGCGTAGCGGGCGATCAGTTCCGCGCCGGTGGGGAAGCCGGCCCGTGGCCCGAGACCGTCGGCGACCGGGTTGCCCTCGGCCGTCTCACTGCCGCCGAGCACGTCCCAGTACGTCAGCAGCAGGCCCAGGTCGGCGAGGGGGTCGCCGAGGGTGGCCATCTCCCAGTCGAGCACCGCCCGGACCGCCACCGGGTCGACGGTGGCGAGGAGATTGTCCAGCCGGTAGTCACCGTGCACGATCCGTCCGGCGTTGGCGCTCGCGGGCACGGAAGCCGCCAGCCGGTCGCGCAGCTCGTCGATGCCGGGCAGCGGCCGGCTGCGGGACCGCTCCAGCTGCCCGGCCCAGCGGCGTACCTGCCGCTCCAGGTAGCCGTCAGGACGACCGAAGTCGGCCAGGCCGACCGCCGCCGGCTCGACCCGGTGCAACGCGGCGAGGGTGTCCATCATGGCCGTCGCCAGCTCGTGGCGGCGCCGCCCGCCGAGCCTGTCGGTCTGCGCCCGCGTCCGGTAGACCTCGCCGGTGACCCGCTCCATCAGGTAGAAAGGCGCGCCGATCACGTCCGGGTCGGCGCAGAGCAGCAGCGCGCCCGGCACCGGCACCTCGGTCGGTGCCAGCGCGGAGATCACCCGGAACTCCCGGGCCATGTCGTGTGCGGTGGCCAGCACATGCCCCAGCGGCGGGCGGCGCAGCACCAGCTCGCGGTCGCCGACGTGCAGCAGGTAGGTGAGGTTCGACTTCCCGCCGGCGATCAGCCGGGCGCGCGGTGGGCCGGCGGCCAGGTCGGGGCGGTGCCGGGCCAGGTAGCCGGCGAGCCGATCGAGGTCGACCCCGGCGGGCGCGCGAGTGGTGCCGGCGCGGGAGTCCGGGTCGGCCCCCGGCGGGGACCCATCGACGGCCGGATCGGTCATCCGATTAGTTCATGGCAGCGCCCTCACGTTGTCAAGGTCGGGTTTTGCGTCCGGGACATGCCGCGGCAACAGGGACGAAATGGGCGTCGCGCAGGCTGGAGTCCAGCCTGCCGGCCGTTCACCCGCCGGCCCGCCGAGCGGAGGGACGCATGTTGCTGCGAGTACGGGTCACCCTGCCGGACCGTCCCGGCACCCTCGGCCAGATCGCCCGCACGCTGGGTGTGTCCGGTGCGGACATCGTCCAGGTGGTGGTCCTCGAACGGCTCGGCGGGCGGGCTGTCGACGACTTCACCGTCGTCTGGCCGGGCGAGCCCCGCGTCGAGCGGCTGCTGGCCGGGCTGGCCGCGATTCCCGGCGTACGGGTGGACGGGGTGTGGCGGGCGATCGGTGCGCCCACCACCACCGGCCAGGACGCCGAACTGCTGGCCCAGGTCGCCGCGAACCCGGCCGACGGTCTCGCGACCCTGGTCGACGCGGTGCCCGGCCTGCTCGCCGCCGACTGGGCGGTGGCCGCCATGGTGCCGCTGGACTGGGCGTCCCGCTCCGGTGGTGGCGCGGCGGCCGTGGTACGGGCGAGCTGGCGTGCCCCCGTACCGCCCGCCCTGCCGGAGGTGACCCCGTTGCGCGCCCGCGCGATCTCCTCACCCGAGGGCACCCACCACGCGGTCGCGCCGTTCGGCCGGGCCGGTCTGGTGCTGGTGGTGGCGCGCCGGCACAGCTCGCCGCTCACCGCCGCCGCGTTCCACGCCACCGAGGTCGACCGGCTGGCGCAGCTGGTACGCGCCGGCGCGGTGATCCTCGGCGACCGGCTCGACCTGGTCGGCCCGCCCCCGGTGACCGCCTGAGCCGTCGCCGGCGGCGCCCGCTCCTCACCTCGGGGCGACGGTCGGCCTCCCGGAGGCTTTGGCGCTGAATCGTTCGTGACATCGAGGGTCGGCGCTGAGGCGTCACGACCCTGACGCGTTCGCGACATCAGCTCCGAAGGCCACGAGGTGGAGGTCGGTGGGCCGGGCCGGAGGAGAGGCGCGTCGTTCCCGTCGGGACCGGCCGGGACCTGCCGTGCCGTTCCCCCGGCGGTTCTCGACACCATCCGGTCGAGCGAGGAAGGAAGCCGACCATGACGTTGTGGCGGATCCGGGCCACCGTGGACGACCGGCCCGGTTACCTGTCGGTGCTCACGGCGAGCCTCGCCCTGCGCGGGGTCAACATCCTCGCCGTGCAGGTGCACACCACCGAGCGGGGCGCGGTCGACGACTTCCTCGTCGACGCGCCGGACGCACTCGGCGAGGACGACCTGATCGCGGCGGTCGAGCGTGGCCGGGGACGGGACTGCTGGGTGGCGCGCAGCGAGGCGCGCGGCCTGGCCGACGAGCCCACCCGGGTGCTCGGGCTGGCCAACCGGCTGGTCCGCGACCCGGACGCGACAGGTGAAACCCTGCGTGCGCTGCTCGGCGCCGACGCGGTGACGTGGCGGCCGGAGCCGGCGGGCGCCCACGTGGGGATCGCGGGCGGCACCATGCTGATCGCCGAGCCGGGTGGCGGCTGCTACACGCTGGGCCGGGCGGTGCCGGAGTTCACCCCCGCCGAGCACGCCCGCGCCCAGGCGCTGGTCGAGCTGGCGGCCACCGTCGCGCGCCGGGCCGCCGAGCAGGTCACCCTGGTGCTGCCCGACGGCGCCGAGGTGTCCGTCCGACCGTCCGTCGTCGAGGACCTCCCCGGCGTACGCGAGCTGCACCTCGCGTGCGCGCGGCGCGGGCGTCCACCGGGCGGGGCGTCGGTGTCCACGCCGGAGCGGATGCGCCGGCTGCTGGCGCCGGCCCGCGGACTGACCCTGGTCGCGGTGACCGGCGACCGGGCGGCGGAGACGGTGGTCGCCACGGCGAACCTGGTCGTCGAGGGGGACGAGGCCGAGGCGGCGCTGCTGGTACGCGACGACTGGCGGCGTCGCGGGCTGGGCTCCGCGCTGCTGCGCCGGCTGGTGCAGCACGCCGACCAGGCCGGGTACGCCGCACTGGTGCTGCACGTGCCGGCCGGGAACACCGCGATGCTGGGCACCGTACGCCGCTTGGGGCGACCGACCCGCACCGAGGCCGACGGCGCGATGCGCACCCTCACCCTGCCGCTCGACACGTCCGCGGCGGTGCGGTGAGGCAGGGGCACGCCGTCGACCGCCCCTGCCTCCGGCCGGTCAGGTGGTGGGGTAACGGCTGTAGTCGGGGAAGTTGCCGTAGAGCCGCTCGTCGCCGCCCTGCGTGACCGCCTGCACGAGCAGGTCGCCGCCGACGAACGCCCCCTTCCAGGAGGCGCCCCGACCGCCGAACGGCTCCTCCCGGTCCCCGCGCGAGCGCGGCTTGTTGATGCCCACCTTGAACGCCTGGAGGTCGACCGCCAGCTTGCCGGCCAGCTCCTCGTCGTCGCAGGCGAGCGAGGCGACCAGCGCGCCGTTGGAGGCGTTCATCTGGGCCAGCAGCTCGTCGGTGGTGTCGACCACGACGATCGTGTCGACCGGCCCGAACGGCTCGGCGTGCATGAGCCGGGACCGGCCGGGCGGGGCCAGCAGCACCGCCGGCGCGACGTACGCGGAGGTGTCCTGCCCGTCCAGGAACGGCGCGCCGGCCAGCTTCCCCCGGTGCAGCGGCACGGCGCCGCCGCGTACCGCCTCGTCCACCTTGCGGCGCAGCTCGTCGGCCTTGGCCGCGCTGATCAGCGGACCGAAGTCCAGTTCGGGCAGCGCGTCGCCCACCTGCCAGTCCTCGCCCACGGCGAGCGGATGCCCGAACCGGACCGAGCGGACCACCGGCAGGTACATGTCGAGGAACTCGTCGACCAGGTCCCGCTGCACCACGAACCGGGGGTACGCGGTGCAGCGCTGCTTGCCGTACTCGAAGCCCTTCTTCAGGTGCGCGGCGAGCAGGTCCCACTGGGAGAAGTCCCAGATGCCCCAGGCGTTCAGCCCCTCCTGCTCGATGAAGTGGCGCTTGTCGGAGTCGAGCAGCGCGGCGGCCACCTTCCCGCCGTTGGAGCGACCGCCCACGAAGGCGACCGCGCCGATCTCCGGCGCGCGGACCAGCACCTCGGAGAGTTCCTCGCCGCCGCCGGAGAGCAGCGTCGCGGGCAGCCCGGCCCGCCGCATCAGCGCGTGCGCCACGGTCAGGCAGACGGCGCCGCCCTGGGACGGGGTCTTGGCGATGACCGCGTTGCCGGCCAGCAGCTGCACGAGCTCGGCGTGCACGAGCACGCTCATCGGGTAGTTCCAAGAGGCGATGTTGCTGACCGGGCCGGGCAGCGGCTCCCGACCGCCGGTCAGCATCCGGTCGATCTCACCGACGTACCAGCGGACACCGTCCAGCGCCCGGTCGACGTCGGCGCAGGCGAGCCGCCACGGCTTGCCGATCTCCCAGACCAGGAGCAGGGCGAGCAGGTCCCGATGCGCGGTGAGGGCGTCCAGGGCCTCGGTGACGCGGGCCTTCCGCTCGGCCAGCGGGGTGTCCGCCCAGGCGCGGTGCGCGCCGGCGGCGTGGGCGACGGCGGCCCGGGCGGCGTCCGCGTCCAACCGGAGCAGGTCGACCAGGACGGTGTTGTCGACCGGGGTACGCACGGGGGTGGGCGCGCCGACCGCACGCCAGTCACCCTCGATGAGGTTCCGCACGGCGGCCACCCCGTCGACCTCGGCGCGGAACGCCTCCGGGGTGGCGGCCACCGCACGGGCGAGAGTGTCCGGCCAGCCGGTGCCCTCGGCGAGTCGTAGAGCCATCGCGTCCTCCTCAGGATGTGTCCAGGGGAGCGGCGGCGTCGATGGCACCGCTGGTGTCGCGTACTGTCGCGCGTTCCGTGGCGGGGCAGCAACCGTACGCTCGTATGTCAGGACGGCACGTCCCGCCCTCAGCCGACCAGCTCGTCGGCGAGCAGGTCCATCAGCAGCCCGTCACGCCAGCGCCCATCCTCGCCGCGTTCGTAGCGGCGCAGCACGCCGACCGGACGGAAACCGACCTTGGCGTAGCTGCGGATCGCCTGGGTGTTCGCGGCGGCCGGGTCGATGGTGAACCGGTGGTGGCCGTACGCCTCGACGAGGTGGCGCACCAGCGTGCGGATCGCGTCCGGGCCGAGGCCGAGCCCGTGCACGTCCGGGTCGAGGAAGATGTCGAGGTTCGCGTGCCGGTAGTCCGGGTCCTCCTCGGCGTACCACTGGACGGCCCCGATCAGCCTGTCGTCGTGGTCGACGGTGTAGACGGTCGTCGTCTCGTCGGCGAGGTCGGCGCGGACGGCCGCGCTCACGTCGTCGCCGCCGCGCCACCAGCGTCGGACCTCCGGGGTGGCTCGGATCTTCGCGAGCGCCGACACGTCCGCGTCCGTGGCCGGGCGCAGCGTCACCGCCCGTCCCCGCAGCTCCGGCATCGGACTCAGCCCCCGATCTCGTCGCGCTCGACGTGGGTCGTCCGTACCCTACAAGGCTTCCGCCCGCGGCAGCGCCCGCTCACGGGCGTGACCTGACGGCGGGTGGGCCGAGAGGATCGGTGTGCGGGATCCGGCGGGTGGTAACTTCGCCCGGCGGAGCGGTCGGCAGCGACCGCGAACGAGGTGGTTCGGGGGCGTCGTGGAGAGTGCGCCGTGAGCACGGAGGCCGAGCCGTGGCAGGGACCGGTGGTGGTGACCGGCACCGACACCGCGGTGGGCAAGACGGTGGTGACCGCGGCGATCACCGCCGCGGCCCAGGCCGCGGGGCTGCGGGTGGCGGTCGTCAAACCGGGCCAGACGGGCACGGCGACCGGGGAGCCCGGCGACGTGGACGCGGTGCAGCGTCTCGCCGCCCCGCTCACCGGGCGGACCCTGGCCAGTTTCCCGGACCCGCTCGCCCCGCTCACCGCGGCCCGGGTGGCGGAGCTGGAGCCGCTGGAGCTGTACACGGCTGTCGACGCGGTCCGCGAGGAGGCCGAGAAGCACGACCTGGTGCTCGTGGAGGGCGCGGGCGGGCTGCTCGTACCGATGGGGCTGCGCCCGTCGGGTGAGCCGTGGACGGTGGCCGACCTGGCCGTCTCGCTGGGCGCGCCGGCCGTGGTGGTGGCGCGGGCGGGGCTGGGGACGCTCAACCACACGGCGCTCACCCTGGAGGCGCTGGACCGCCGCGCGGTACCGGCCGGGGTGGTCGTCGGCGCCTGGCCGGCCGCGCCCGAGCTGGTCCACTGGACGAACCTCGGGGACCTGGTGCCGAAGCTGCTCGGCGCGCTGCCGGCCGGTGCCGGCGCGATGGACCCGGGGGTGTTCCGCCGCTCGGCGCCCGGCTGGCTCACCCCGGCGCTGCACGGGGTGCTGGACGACTGGCGCGCCTGGGCCGAGGAGATCGGCTGAACACCTGACTTTCGTCGGTGCCGGCCCCGGACCGGCGGTGGGTAGCGTGGCCGCCGTGACCGATCGGCAGCGAACCCGGGCGGGCCGCGGGGAACGCGGTCCGCTGGTCCACCGGCCCCGGCGATGGGCGCGTACGGCCGGCCGCGCGCTGGCCGGGCGGGCGGCCACCCTCCGGGACGCGCTGCTCTTCGGCGTGGTCGCCGCGCCGGTCGGTTACGCCGGCGTCACCCCACCCCTGCCCCGGTACGCGCTGCCGCTGCTCGCGGCGAAGCTGCTGGTGCTCGCTGCCGCGGTGGTCGTGGGCCGGCGCCGACCGCTGGTCGCGTTGGTGCTGGTGGTGCTCGGCTCGGTGGTCGACGGCAACTTCGTCTTCGCCATCCCGCTGCTCAGTTACCTCGTCGGTCGGCGCAGCGCCGGCACCGCGCCGGCGGTCGTCGTCTTCGCGTTGATCGCGGCGGGCGGCACCGTGCTGAACCTGTGGGTGCTCGGCACCGCGGCGGCGACGTGGTTCCTGCTCGCCTCGGTGCTGCTCTTCGCGGGGGTCTTCCCGTGGTTGCTCGGCCGGTACCGGCGGCAGCAGCAGGAGCTGGTGGAGGCCGGTCGGCGGCACGCGGACGCGGCGGCCCGGGAGCAGCGCGGCGCGGCCGAGCGGATCCGGCTGCGGGAGCGGGCCCGGATCGCGCAGGAGATGCACGACTCACTGGGGCACGACCTCAGCCTGATCGCGCTGCGCGCCGCCGCCCTGGAGGTCGCGACCGACCTCGACGATCGGCACCGGAGCGCGGCGGGTGAGCTACGGGCCAGCGTCGCTGCCGCCACCGAGCGGCTCCACGAGATCATCGGGCTGCTCCGGGAGGAGGAGGCCGGCCTCCGACCGGCCGACGAGAGCGTCGCCGAGCTGGTCGACGGCGCACGCGAGGCCGGGATCGCGGTACGCCTGGAGGCCGAGTTCGACGCCGACGAGCTGCCGACGGTGGTCGGTCACGCCGCGCACCGGGTGGTCCGGGAGGCGCTGACCAACGCGGCCCGGTACGCGCCCGGCGCACCGGTGACGGTCCGCCTCACCCGGGTGGGTGAGCGGCTCGAGGTGTCGGTGCGCAACGCGCCGCCGCCGGCGGGCCCGCTGCCCGGCCCGCCGTCGCACGGCAGCGGCCTGCTGGCGCTCGCCGAGCGTGTACGCCTCGCCGGCGGTGCCCTCGACGCCGGCCCGGCCGAGGGCGGTGGCTTCGCCGTGCGGGCCTGGCTGCCCGTGCGGGCACGGGACGGGTGGGGGCCGGAGCGGGCCGACGTCCCCGTCGACCCGCCGGTCGCGGCGTCAGCGCCGGGACGGCCGGCCGAGGATGCGGGGCTCACGCCGGACGGCGCCCGGCCGGCGGAGGAGCCGGCCGACGCGGAGCGGCGCCTGCGCGACGCCCGCCGGCGGGTCCGGCGGAGTCTGCTGGCGGCGCTGGGCGCTCCGGCGGGCTTCGCGCTGGTGCTCTCGCTCGTCCACTACCCGGTGGCGACGGCCGGTACGGTGCTCGACCGGGCGACCTTCGACGGGCTGCGGGTGGGCGCGCCGCGCGCGGACCTGGTCGGGCTGCCCCGCCGCCAGCTCGACCGTCCGGCCGGGGTCGACAGGCGCGGATGCGAGTACTACACGGACGGCAACTTTCCACTCGCCCAGCCCACCTGGCGGCTCTGCTTCGCCGGGGACCGGCTGGTCAGCAAGGAGAAGATCGACCAGTGACCACCGAGGCAGCCGGGGCGCCGCCCGTCCGGGTGGTACTCGCCGACGACGAGGCGATGATCCGCGCCGGTGTCCGGGCGATCCTGGCCACCGACCCGACCATCGAGGTGGTCGCCGAGGCGGGTGACGGCCGGGCGGCCGTCGAGCTGGTCCGGGCGCACCGGCCCCGGGTCGCCCTGCTGGACATCCGGATGCCCAAACTGGACGGGCTGAGCGCGGCCGCCGAGATCCGCCGGCTGGTGCCGCAGACGGCTGCGGTCATGCTCACCACGTTCGGCGAGGACGACCACATCGCCCGGGCGCTCGGCCACGGGGCGAGCGGTTTCCTGCTGAAGGCCGGTGACCCGCGCGAGCTGATCGCCGGGGTGCACGCGGTCGCCGACGGCGGGGCGTACCTGTCGCCGCGGGTGGCGCGCCGGGTGATCGAGCTGGGCGGCGGGCGGCTGGCCCGGCGGCCGGCGGCCCGGGACCGGACGGCCACGCTCACCGACCGGGAGCGGGAGGTGCTGGCGCTGGTCGGCGCGGGGCTGTCGAACGCCGAGATCGCCCGCCGGCTGCACCTGGTCGAGGGGACCGTGAAGACGTACCTGACCAGCATCTTCACCCGGCTGGAGGTGCGTAACCGGGTGCAGGCAGCGATCATCGCCTACGAGGCGGGGCTCGTCGCTCCGTGACGGCGCGGCCTGGCGCTGCCGTCACCGGATGTAGTCCTCCAGCAGCGCCGGGGTGAGCCCGGACCTGTGGATCGCGCGCAGCGCGGCGAGCAGGTCGTCCATGAGCGCCGGGCGGAAGTGCATCAGCAGGATCTCGCCGGGCTTCACCACCTTCGTCGGGGTCTGGTAGCGCACCTTGCCCTTGTCGACGGTCTCGCGCCAGTGCAGGGCCGCGATCATCCCGCAGTCGCGGGCGGCCTTCAGCGTGTTCGTGTCGCGTTCGCCGAACGGTGGGCGGAACAGCGTCGGTCGCTTGCCGAAGAGCTGCTCCAGCTTGTCGGCCGCCCCGCAGATCTCGTGCTTCTGGTAGGCGTAGGAGCGGCCCCGTAGGGACGTGTGCGTGATGGTGTGGTTCTCGACGACCCCGCCCGCCGCCTCGATCTGCCGGAAGTAGTCGGTGTGCGCGGCCGCGGCGGGGGAGTTCAGGAACATCGTGACCGGGATGTGCGCCTCCCGGATGAAGTCGATCACCGCGGGCGGGCGGGCCAGCCCGCCGTCGTCGATGGTGATGAAGGCGACCTTCTGGTCGGTCGGCACCTGGAACCAGAGCGGGACGGTGGGGCCCGGGGTCGGCCGCACCGGTCGCGGTGGCGGTGCCGGAGGGAAGTCCGGCACCTGGGCGAGGTACCAGGGCAACGTCTTGGGTGCGGGTGGGGACGACGGCGAGCCGGCGGTGGGGGTCGCCCCGGCGGCCGGCGAGGACGCGGCCGACGAGCTCGGCACACCTCCGGCGGGCGGGCTGCCGAGGGCGTGCCGAGGCTCGTGCGCGCAGGCGGTGAGCGCGAGGAGGGTCAGTGACGTGATGACGGCGAGAGCGCTTCGGACGCGACGAGCGCGGTGTGACGACACGCCGGTGAAGGGTACTCACGAACCATAAGGTTCCTGTCAGTGCGCGGACGACGCCCCGCGTCGCCGTTCACGCGTCGCGGCGGCGCAGCGCGGCCCGCCCGATCCCGAGCGCGGCGCACGCCCAACCGGCCAGCAGCAGCAGGCCGGCCAGCGCCGGGTAGGGCTCCGCGTCCCCGGCCATGAAGTGCCCGCCCGCCACCGCGGGAAAGCCGTCCGCGATCCGGTTGAGCACGGTGATGTCCGGCTCCTGGAGCGACAGCGGCACGACCATCAGGGTGGCCAGGAGCACGATCAGGGTGAGCACCGCGCTGCGCAGCGCCGCGCCCAGCCCGAGGGCCAGCACCCCGACCAGCGCCAGGTAGGTGGCGACCGCCAGCAGGTCACGCAGGGTGTCCGCCACCGGGGCGGCGCCCCACTCGCCGAGCACCGGCCGGGCCACCAGCACGCCGACTCCGCCGAGCAGCAGGCCGAGCGGGAAGGTCACCGCCGCGGTGACGACGGCCTTCGCCAGCAGTACGCGGCCGCGCGACGGCGTGCACTGCAACGTCGTACGGATGGTGCCGCTGGTGAACTCGCTGGTGACGGCGAGCAACCCGAGGGCGAGCACGGCGTACTGGGTGAGCTCCATCGAGTCGACCAGGACGCTGCCGACGGTGACGATCCCCCGGTCGTCGGCCGGGTCGTCGTTGGTGTTCGCGTTCGCCGCGTAGATCGCCAACTGCCCGGCGGAGGCGGCGGTCACCAGCACGGCGGCGAGCAGCGTCCACCAGGTGCTGCGGACGGACCAGAGCTTGGTCCACTCGGCGGCGACGGTGCCGCCGAACCCCGCCGACCGGCTGGCGGAACGGGTGCGGGTGGTGCTCATCGGTGCTCTCCTACCGTGCCGGGGACCCCGGCGTACTCGACGCTGTCGGCGGTCAGTTCCATGAACGCGCGCTCCAGGGACGCGCCGTGCGGGCTGAGCTCGTGCAACCGCACACCCGACTCGTACGCCAGATCGCCGACCCGGTCGACGGTGGCGCCGGTGACGGTCAGCTCGTCGGGGCCGGCCGGTTCGACGGTCGCGCCGGCCGCGGTGAGCCGCTCGGCGAGCTTCGCCAGCCCGTCCGGGTGCGGGCTGCGTACCCGCACCGCCACCGCGCTGCCCGCGACGACCTCGTCGACGGGCGCGTCGACGAGCAGCCGCCCGCGCCCGATGACGACCAGCTGGTCGGCGGTGAGCTGCATCTCGGTCATGAGGTGGCTGGAGACGAAGACGGTCCGCCCCTGTTCGGCGAGGCGACGCATGAGCTGCCGTACCCAGCGCACCCCGTCCGGGTCGAGCCCGTTGACGGGTTCGTCGAACATCAGCACCGGCGGGTCGCCGAGCAGCGCACCGGCGATGCCGAGCCGCTGACCCATGCCGAGCGAAAGGGTACGTCCCGGCTTGGCGGCGGCGCGGTCGTCCAGCCCGACGGTGGCGAGCACCTCGTCGACCCGCCGCGCCGGGATGCCGTTGCTGCGGGCCGTGGCCAGCAGGTGCGCCCGCCCGGAGCGGGCCGGGTGGATGGCCTTGGCGTCGAGCAGCGCGCCCACCTCGTACAGCGGGTGCCGCAGCTCCCGGTACGCTCGCCCGCCGATCAGCGCCTGCCCGGCGGTGGGCCGGTCGAGCCCGAGGATCATGCGCATGGTGGTGGATTTGCCGGCGCCGTTCGGGCCGAGGAACCCGGTGACCCGGCCGGGTGCGATGTCAACGGTCAGGGAGTCGACGGCGGTGGTCCGCCCGAACCGTTTCGTCAACCCACGGAGTGTGATCATGCGCCGACGCTAGGCGTTCACCTGGGCGCTCCACCGCGCCCGAACGGCATCACCGGCACCTGACTTTCGTCAGGCGCAGTGGCTGCGGCTGCTGCGCCGCGGGCCGCGGGACAGCGGCGGACCGCGCCCGGCCTAGCCGTCGGCCTTCGGCAGGCCGGGCCGCAGCTCCCACACGGTGGTGCGCTTCACCGTGGCGCTCTCCAGCGCCGGTGGCACCGGTACGTCGTACGTCGCCAGTTCGTCGAAGCGGTCCCGGGGCAGGAACGCCCGCCCGGGGTCGCCGACCAGCACCCGCGCCCCGGCCCGGGCGGCGCGCAGCAGGAAGCGCAGCATCCGCCGGGCCATCGCCTCGCTGTAGAAGACGTCCCCGGCGAGCACCACCTCCGCCCCGGCGGCGTCGCCGTCGAGGATGTCGCCGAGCTCGACGTCGACGCGCACGCCGTTGGCCTCGGCGTTGAGCGCGACCGCCGCCACCGCCAGCTCGTCCACCTCGACGGCGCGAACGGTGGCCGCGCCGACGCGCGCGGCGGCCACGGCGACAAGTCCGGACCCGGAGGCGAGGTCGAGCACCCGGCGGCCGGCCACCAGCTCGGGGTGGTCCGTCACGTAGCGGGCGAGCGCCTGCCCGCCGGCCCAGGCGAAGGCCCAGAAGGGTGGCGGCTGGTCGCTGCGGAACTCGCCCTCGGTCAGTTCCCAGAGCCCGATCGGCTCGTCCGCCTGGTGCAGCCGCACCTCGGGGACGAACGCCACCGGGGCGAGTCGCGCGTGCAGGCGGACGAAGGTGCTGTTGAGCTCGGACACCCGCCGATTCTGCCTCACCGGCGACGGCCGCCCGCCGGGGCGACCCGGGAAGCCCGCGACGGGTGGGCGGCACGCGACCGGCCCCGCCCGGTACGAGGGCGGGGCCGACGGGTGGTGCGGTCCGCCGGGGCCGGCGGCGAACGCCGGCCCCGGCGGCGGTCACTTCGAGAACACCTGGAACTCGGCGATCCGGACCTGGTCGCGCGCCGGACTGGCGGTCGCGCAGTCGGTAGTGGTCGCCGGATCGGCGTCCTGCTCACCGGCGTACGCCGGGCCGCCCGTGCACTGGCTGTCCAGGACCTCCAGCCGCAGGTGGGTGGCGAGCGTGGTGGAGACCCGGAACTCCCGGAGGTTGATGTCCCGGGTGTACGCCCGGTACGCCCCGCCCGGGAACGCGTCGCTGCGGCTCGTGTAGATCCGCTTGAAGTTCGCCGAGTCGGTGCAGTCGGCCTTCTTCGCGTTGCAGGCCAGCACCGCGAACGAGCGCAGCGCGCTGAGCGCGTTCTGGCTGCCGGCGTCGGCGTCCCCGCTGATCCCCGGGCGCAGCATGGCGCTGACGTTCACCCGCTTCACCACGTGCGGCTTGTCGCCGGGCAGCGCCACGGTGACCTGCTTGCCGGCCACCCCGTCGAGCGAGGCCCAGTTCGTCGCCTCGGTGTCGTCGGCGATCCGGTCGAGGTTGACCCCGTCGCCGGCGACCGTGGCACCGGACGCCGTGGAGGCGAGGTTGCGGTCGAGCTTCAGGTCGAGGTGCTGCACCTTGTGTCCGGCCTTGGCGGTGACCCGCATCCGCTGGTGCCCGAAGCCGGGCGCCACCGCGATCAGGTCGTACGTGCCGGGCACGAACTCGACAGTGTCCCCGAGCGGGGTCGCCGGGTCGGTGTCCGCGATCGGCGTGGCCCGTGCCTCGTACGCCCCGACGTAGAGCCGGATCGGCGCGTCGGCGCTCTCCCCGCGCGGGCGCAGGACGAACGTCGCGTTGCCACCGGTCGGCGAGGCGAAGCTCGGCGTGGGGTCGGTGTCGGCGGCGCCGTTGGTGACGGCGTCTCGACCCATGCCGGAGCGGGCGAACTCGGTCCAGATCAGGTTCTGGTTCGCCCCGCCGAAGCGCAGCAGGTCGGCGGTGAGCATGTTGTCGCGCATGTCGAGCATGCTCACCTGACTCGCCGCCTGCAGCAGGAACGAGTCGAAGACCAGCTGCGACCAGCGCCGGTTGCCCGGGCAACGGTCCGCCGGCACCTTGCCCTGCGCGCACGCCAGCTGGAGCTTCGGCGTGCCGAGGCCGTACCGCTTCACGAAGGCGGAGCGGACCCGGTAGTTGGTGGCGCCCCAGATCTCCCCGTCGGCGTGCACGGCCGGGCCGCCGGTGTTGTACCCGACGTCGGAGTAGTTCAGCGGGCTGCGGCTGAGGTCGTAGTTCCGGATGCCGCTCACCAGGTTGCCGGTGACGTAGCCGCCGACGATGAACGGCGTCTCGCCCGGCGCCCGCAGGCCGTGCTGGAAGAGGTACTCGGTGGCGAGCAGGTCGCTCCACGACTCACCCATCGAGCCGCCCTGGTGGCCGCCGATCCCGCTGTCCGGACCGGCGATCATCCGGTTGCTGATGGCGTGGGTGTACTCGTGACCGATCACGGTCATGTCGTAGTCGCCGTCGACGCAGGGCGGGTACGGACCGCCGGCCTGCGGCTGCCACAGGTACATGTTGGTGGTCGGCGGCAGACCGTCGCGCGGCGTGCCCTGGTTGGCGTTGTTCCGGTTGCCGCTCAGCGCGCCCTGCTGGGCCCGGCCCTGCTCCGCGTCGCCCCCGAGGCCCTCCGGGGTCAGGTTGACCGCCTGCAGGTTCCACGCCGACTCGGTGAAGCCCAGGTGGTAGGCCCAGTCGTGCATCCGGTTGTGCATGGCGAAGAGGTTGCCGATCGCGGCGTCGGCGTCGTTGCGCTGCGCCGAGGTGAACACCTCCGGGTTGCACTTCGCCTGGTGCCACTGGTCGGTGAACGGGTACTCGTAGCGCCGCTCCGGGCTGGTCGTGGCCGGCAGCATCGGGCTGCCGGCGCCCCAGGAGACCACGGTGTTGGCCGAGTTCCCGCGGGAGGTGAACGTCGGCGTGCCGGTGGCGGCGTCGACGTCCCACGTGTTGCCGGTGACCGGGTCGTGGTAGGACGCCTTGCAGCCCGGCGCCGGCTCCCCGCACCAGCGGACCCGCGGGTCCTGCCCCGGGCCGAGGTTGCGCGGCGGGGTGGCCGGGAAGACCGCCCAGCTCGGGTTCTCCGAGTCGAAGTCGACGAGGTCCTCGCGGACCAGCACCTTTCCGGTGATGCCGTCGATGTAGGTGGTGAAGGCGGCCGGGTGATCGGTGTCCGACCCGATGAGCGTCACCTCATACGCGCTGCGCGGCCCCTCCAGTGGGGTGGGCACCGCGACCGGGCGGACGGTGTGGTCGGCCACGCCGGAGGCGTCCAGACCGGCGTCGGCGAGCGCCGCGGCGTACGCCTGCTCCTGGGTGAGCGTGGCCGGCGCCGGCGTCGCGGCGTCCCGGGACAGCGAGGAGCTGACCGAGAGCACCTTGCCCCCGCTGATGGCGAGGGTGACCAGGCCGTCGTGGCCGGCGGGCAGGTCGCCGAAGCGCTGCCGGAGGGTGACCACCGCGCCGCTGCCGATCGGGCGGACCAGCACCCGCTCCATCTCGGCCACCGCGTCGGCGTCCAGCCCGAACAGGTCGCGATTGCCGGTGAGGTAGGCGCGGGCGGCGGCCTCCGGTTCGGCGGGCAGCCCGGTGGCGAGCGGGGTGGTGCCGGGGCCCAGCGAGTGCGGGGTGCCCAGCTTGTTCCACCGCACGTCCGGGTCGGCCTTGCTGGCGAGCCCGCGCTGGCGGGCGTCGGGCGCGGCGCTGCCGGCGCGGTTGTCGACGTCGGCGTGCTGGTGCTGCCCCTCGGCGAAGGGGCCGGAGCGGCGCTCCGCGGGGGCGGCGGCGCCGCCGGTGGGCGCCGCGGAGCTGACGCCGGTGGGCAGCAGCGCGGCGACCACCGCGGTCGCCGCCAGGACGGGGACGAGCCGGCGGCGTCGCCGGCTCATCCAGGGTGACCACTGGGGGTGTGGCACGGGACCTCCTCGTGGGAGCGGTGGCCGGCGATCCGCCGGCCGCGCAGCATGACGATGCATGCGCATCTGTAAATACCAGGAGGTAGGTCGGGCGGCAAGGTCCGGAACGGCGCGCCGGTCCTTTCAGTTCATTCGAGTTCGGTGCGCAGGGCATCGCGGACCCGGGGCGCCAGGCTGCGTGCGTACGTCGCGGTGAGATGTCCCTGGTCCCGATAGATGAGCACGCCGCCGATGACCGGGGCGCATCGTTGAGCGGGGCAGATCGAGTCGTTGAGATCGACCAGGCGTACGCCCTTGAGGCCCTTGGCGGCCTCGACCTGCGGCTCGCTCAGCCGCAGGGCCTCCGCCCGGGGGACGGCGCAGCGGGTGAGCTTGGTCCGGTTCTCCGAGACGCACTCGGGTACGTCGATGCCGGGGTAGGGCACGTCCCGGATCACCAGGGTCCGCAGACCGGCCTGGGCGTACCGGTCCCAGGTGTCCCGCATGGCCTGAGTCCGGGCCCGCTGGCCTGCGGCGCCGGTGAGCGCCTGGCCGTCCGGTGCCGGGTAGTAGGTGAGGCTGGAGAGGATGAGCAGCTGAGGGCGTTCGGTTCCGGTCAGCGCGGTGCGCAACCGTTCGTTCCACTCGGTGCAGGTGTCGAAGGGCTTGTCCCGGTAGAGGATGGGCTCGCTGAGCACCGGACAGCTTCCCTTGATGTGTGTGACCAGCCGCCACTTGTTCGCCTCGGCGACGGGCTGCAGCGCCGGCAACCAGTGCGCGGCATGGGAGTCACCGGCGAGCACGACCGTGAAGTTCGAGGTGGGGTCGCCGTAGACGCACGGCTTCAGCGCCGCCTCCGTCACCTGGAGCAGGCACCGCTCGCGGTACGTCGCCGGCAGGTCCTCCCGGGCGGCGAGGGGGTCCGGTGTCATCGTCTCGACCCGGTCGGCCGGCTCGCCGGCGGCGCTGCTGCGTGGATCGTCGCCGAGCACGCCGGCGCCGAAGGTCGGCTGTCCCGCCTCGGCGGAGCCGGTGGTGGTCACGGTCAGCGGCGGCATCGCCGCGGTCAGATCGGCCGGGGAGCGGGCCGGCGGCCAGATGGTCAGCTGGAACAGGATGGCCGCGACGACGGGTATGCCGGTGGCCGCCGCCCCGAGTTTGGCGGCCTGGTGGGGGAAGTGGAGCGAGAAGCGGATGGGGTTCTCGACGAGCCAATACGTGAGCGCGGCCGGCACGAACGACAGCGCCACCACCACGGCGCCCTGCGCCGGGGTCAGCTCGCCGAACTGCGCCTCGGCGGCCACCAGTAGCGGCCAGTGCCACAGGTACAACGAGTACGAGAGGGCGCCGATGAGGCGGATCGGGGCCAGGCTGAGTAGGGCGGTAGGGCCGGCGCGTCCGGCGGCCGGGCCGGCAGCGATCACAGCCGCGGTGCCGAGCGTGGGCAGCAGGGCGGTGTAGCCGGGGAAGGCCAGGTCAGGTGTGATGATCAGGCCGGCGGCGATGACCGCGGCGACGCCGCCCCAGCCGAGGGCCGCGGCGAGCCAGCGCGGCAGCCGTGTCAGGTGGTGACTGAGGATGGCCAGACCGCCGCCGAGCGCGAGCTCCCACATCCGCGTGGTGCTGTGGAAGTACGCCTGGGAAGGGTTGGCCTGGGAGAGGTGGATCGACCACGCCAGTGACGGGAGGGCCACCAGCGCCAGCCCGATCAGCAGGCGTCGCTCGAAGCGGCGCCGGCTCGTCGGTCCGGTACGCCGGCTGCTCCGGAACAGCGTCCACGTGACGCCTACCAGCAGCATGGGCCAGACCAGGTAGAACTGCTCCTCGACGGCGAGCGACCAGAAGTGTTGCAGGATGCTCGGCGCCTCGTCCGCCTGCAGATAGTCGACCGCCTGTTCGGCCAGCCGCCAGTTCATCACGTACAGACCGCTGGCGACGACGTCCCAGCCCGTGCTCGACCACCGCAACCGGGGTAGGAAGAGGTACGCCAGCACCAGGCTGGCGACGAGGACCACGGCCGCGGCCGGGAGGAGTCGGCGGACGCGGCGGGCGTAGAAGCCGGCGATCGAGATCCGGCCGGTCTCCGACAACTCCTTCACGAGGAGCCCGGTGATCAGGAAGCCGGAGATGACGAAGAAGACGTCCACGCCGACGAAGCCCCCGGGCAGGGCCGCGAGTCCGGTGTGACCGACGAGCACGAGCAGCACCGCGAGGGCCCGCAGGCCTTCGATGTCACCGCGGAAGGCCGATCGGCCGGCGCGCTCCTGCTGCCTCATGTCCTGCCCCACCCGTTCGCACGATGCCTCGCCGCAACGGCGGCGGGGGAAGTGATTCGTACATCCCGGTATAAAACGCGCCAGCGCCGTCCTGGCTATGGGCCACGTCCTTTTCGGCCGGCGGAAGCGTCGCGCGGACGGCCAGGTCGCCGAGCGGGGTCGCCGAACGGCCCGCGCCGGGGTGGGTCACCAGGTGACCGGCGACGTGCGGCGCCTGCCGTCGGGACGGAGCGGTCAGCCGGCCGATGTCCAGCGAGGATCGCGACCGAAGGCGGCGATCAGCCGGTCCTGCTCGTCGGCGTCGGCGGGCGGGTCGACGCCGGGGCGGGTCAGGTTCGCGCGCTGGTAGTCGCCCACGTGCGCCGCGAACCACCTCCCGCACTCCCGCACCGCGTCGGTGTCGAGCCGGGGGTCGTCGCCGATGGCGACGGCCAGGTCCCAGCCGTGGACGAGGTGCTCGGCGAGGAGCTGGTGCAGGTACTCCGACGCGGGGGCGCCGCCGGAGGAGAGCTGAACGGTGCGCTCCAGCGTGCCGGGGTGGAACGCGGCGATCTCCGCCTGCGACGCGGCGTCCCGGGCGGCCGCCACCGGCTCGTCCCCGAGCTGGTCGCCGTCGAAGCGGTCACCCACGTCGGCGATCGTGCGGCCGGCGAGCAGCGGGACGCTCCACCGGGCCTCGCCGACCACGTGGTTGACCAGTGTGCGGACGTCCCAGTCCGAGCAGGGGGTCCGGGCCGACCACTGCCGGGGGCTGACCCGCTCCACCCGGTCGATGAAGTCGGCCAGGCTGCGGCGGTAGCTCTCCAGCAGGTCCATGCCGCCGATTGTCCCGGCCGCCGGGTGGAACCGAGCCGGTTTGCCCGGTCTCGGCGCCGGGGTCTCGGGTCAGTCCAGCTCGGCCGGGTCCAGGCCGAGCTCCCGGGCGGTGAGCAGACGGACCCATTCGGTGAACTGCCGCCGGGAGATCACCCGGTCGTGGACCGCCAGCTGCACCGCCAGCCCGTCCATCACCGCGCTGATCCGCCAGGCCGCCCCGGCCGGGTCGGCGCACTCGAAGGTGCCGTCGCGTACCCCGTCGGCGATGACCGCGGCGAGATCCTCCCGCCAGCGCAGGTCGAGCCGGCGGGAGACGCGCTCCAGCTCCGGCGTACGCAGCGACTCCGACCATCCGTCGATCCACATCGGCCAGGAGGTCGGGCGCCCGGCGGGGGCGTAGAGCTTCAGGATCCGGCGCAGCTTCGCCAGCGGCGGGGCGGGGGAGCGGACCACCGCGTCCAGGCGGGCCAGGTCCTGCTCGACCGCGTACTCGAAGGCCTGGGAGAGGAGCCGTTCCTTGGTGGCGAAGTGGTAGAAGACAAGCGCCTGGCTCACCCCGGCGGCCTGCGCGACGTCGGCCGTACGGGTGTTGGCCAGACCGCGTTCCGCGATCACGTCGCAAGCCGTGCGCAGCAGGGCATCCAGGCGGATCTCGGCCGCACGTCTCGTCACGACCGTTACCGTAACCCATCCGGATGAACACGGGCAGTTACCGTCCGGCGTTGATCGGCTTGTCGAAGAGTCGGAAGACGGACACTTCGTCCCGGGTTCGACAGGTGCGTTCGCGGCTCGCCGGGCCCATCCGGCACCGGGGCAGTCTCCTAGGACGCCATGCGAACCGCGGTGCGCGACCCGCCTGCCCGGGAATCGGGCAAAGAGGGTGCGGACGCGCCGAGTGGGCACCCCGAGTTGGCAACCTTTCGCCGCCTCGGCTAGAGTTCTCATCCGTCACCGGGGAACGCCGGTGACACGCGGACGTAGCGCAGTTGGTAGCGCATCACCTTGCCAAGGTGAGGGTCGCGGGTTCGAGTCCCGTCGTCCGCTCGGAGCTGCCGCCACGCATGACGGGGGCAACCTCGGTGGGGTGGCCGAGAGGCGAGGCAACGGCCTGCAAAGCCGTGTACGCGGGTTCAAATCCCGTCCCCACCTCGGCAAGACACAAACTCGGGCGATTGGCGCAGTGGGAGCGCGCTTCCTTGACACGGAAGAGGTCACTGGTTCAAACCCAGTATCGCCCACCAGCTTCATGAACAGGCAGAACAGCTCGTCACCGGATTCCTGGTGACGAGCTGTTTCGTTCGTGCCCCCACCGGGCGGGCGGCCCGGCGGCCGCGACCGCGGCGGTCAGAGCTTGGGGATGACCGCCGCGATCGAGGTCGCGAGGAGCGGGCCGATGATCACCAGCCCCGACTGGAGTTCGCTGAGGCTGGTGCGGTTGACCCCGAGGATCTCCTCCAGCTTGATCCGATCCTCCGCCGCCGTGATCAGGTCGGCTTTCGACACGTGGGCGATGTCCGAGAACTCGTCCACGTACACCTGGCAGCGCCGACGTAGCAGGGTCGCCGACGGTATGTGCATCAGCGCGATGAGGATCGAGCCGGCGGCGCCGATGACGAGCGCGGTGGACTGGGGGATCGTCTCCGAGCTGCCCCAACCGACGGATGCCGCGCCGATCAGCACCAACACGAGCAGCAACGAGCCCATCATCTGCAACACCCGGGTGAGGATCCGGCGTAGCCGCATCAGCGCGGCGAGCTGCTCGCCGGGGGTGCCGGTGAGACCGCGCATCGCGACGACCCGCAGCCCCGCGAGGGTCGCCCCGGCCGGCAGGGCGCCGAGTATGACGATGCCGAGGAAGACCCCGAACCGCCAGGTGAGCCCCCGGCCGAGGATGGCGTGCGCGGCGGCCACCGCGCCGGCCACCAGCACGAGGAAGACCAGTATCGACGACACGACCCGGCGGACCGGGACGTGCTGGATCTGCTGGAGGTCGTGCCAGCGGGCCACGCCGGAGCCGACTGTCGAACCGCTGAGGGCGCCGAGCAGCCCGGCGGCGGAGGCCCAGAGCAGCCACTCGTTGCGGGACTCGGGCAGGAGCCGGTCCGGGCTGGTGTACGCGACGCCGAGCGCCACAGCCGCGCCGAACATCATCATGAGCGTACGCACGACCCGCGGCCAGCCGGCGAGACCCAGCGGGCGGGGTGTGCTCACCGGTGGGGGTGTGGCTGCTTCCGTCGGGGCGGTGGGCATCGGCGCGACAGGCGCCTCCACGGCGGTCATGGCCGGGGACTCTAGTCGATCTCCCGCCCGGCAGCCGTCCCACGGGTGGCGACGCGAGGCCACCCGTGCGGCGTACGCGACAGGTGCCGGCCCGACAACGCTGCACAGTGGCAGTGGACCTGTCGCAATTGCTGGCTTTCCTGCAGGTGCCCCGCGACACGTAATTGCCATTTCCCGTGAGATTCTTCACCGCGGCAGGCCGCCCCCGGTACGCCGACAGGCAGAGCCGGATCGAGGCCGGTCTCCCCGCTGGTGGCACCGGGTCGACCGGATTCCCTTCGCCAGCAAGGGATTCGCCTTCGGCAGGGGCCGGAAATGGGTGCCCGGCGCCGGTTTCGGCCACTCGTCGTCATCAGTTCGATTCACGTCGACGTGAATTCGACACGCCTTATTCTGAGCGCTCGGGGAGGCGTCCGCAGGCCTCGCGGCACGTGACGACGAGCGACCGGGCGGACCCGAAGGTCAGGGAAGGCGCAAGTGATGACGGGTCCCGCCACGCGGGTGTGGAAGGGCATGACGATCCCGACCGCCGGCACCTACCAGCTCGACCAGGCGCACAAGCGAGTGGGCTTCGTGGGCCGGCACATGATGGTGAGCCCGGTGCGCGGCGAGTTCACCGAGGCGAGGGCCTCGATCGTCGTCGACGAGGATCCGCTGCGCTCGTCGGTGCGGGCCAGCATCCGATCGGCGAGCATCGTCACCGGGCACGACGAGCGGGACGTGCACCTGAAGAGCCCCGACTTCCTGGACGTGGAGCGCTTCCCCACGCTCGAGTACCGCAGCACCGGGATGGTCCCGCAGGACGAGACCGACCCGATCTTCTTCTGGGCGCGGCTGCGCGGCAACAACCGTCTCCTCGGGCGCCGGGGCGGAGGTGGCGTCGAGCCGCCGCCGGTCCGCGCCTCCGGTCGGTTCGTGCTCACCGGTGAGTTGACGATCAAGGACGTCACCCGGCCAGTCGATCTTCAGGTGGAGTTCGGCGGCACCCGGACCGACCTGTCCGGGCAGGAGATCTTCGGGTTCACCGCGACCGCCGAGTTCGATCGCGAGGACTACGGCCTGCTGTGGAACGTCGCCCTGGAGGGTGGCGGCGTGCTCGTCGGCAAGAGTGTCCGCATCGAGATCGCGGCCGAGGCGATCCGCCAGTCCTGACGGCGTCCGGTTGCTCCGGGCCGGTCGGGCGTCACCCGGCGGCGGCGAGCAGCGCCTCGGCGACCTCCGTGCGGGTGCTGAGCAGCAGCCGACCGCGCCGATGTGTCACCACGAGCCCGGCCGCGCGTAGCACGGTGAGGTGCTGGGACACGCCGCCGGCGGACATGCCGGTACGGCGGGCCAGCTCGGTGGTGCTGAGTGGGGCGGCGAGCTCGGCCAGCAGCCGGGCCCGGCCGCGGCCGACCACGGCGGCCAGGGCGTTCGGGGTGGCGGCCGGACGTTCCCACACGGCGCCGATCCCCCGGGCCGGGTAGGCGAGCTGAGGGGTCTCCCCGGCGGAGATGCTGAGCACCGACGGCCAGACGAACACCGACGGGACCAGCACGAGGCCCGGGCCGTCGTGGACGTCCGGGGCCAGGCAGTGCCGCTGCGCGATCAGCAGGATCTCGTCCTCCCAACGGACCTGCTGGTGCAGGTCGTTGAGGAGTTCGGCCGCGCCCCTGTCGGCGAGGAGGCGGGCGCGGGCGCTGACCTCCGCGTCGAGCAGCGCCCGGATCCGGGACCAGTCCGGTGCCAGGGCGATCCGCCAGTACGCCTCGATCTCGTCGGTCAACCGGCGGAGCCCGGTCTCGGGGTCGTCGTACAGGGCGGCCACGGCTGGGCCGGGCGTACCGGGGTAGAGATCGAGGTGCGCGCGGACGGTGTCGGCGCTGGTGGCGCGCAGGGCGGCGAGTTCGGTGGGGAGGTCCGGGTCGAGGCTGGCGGCCGGTGGGGTGAGGAAGTCCGCCAGGTAGCCGGGCGGGGCGGGTACGAGCTGCCAGAGCAGGCCGCCGTCGAGCCCGGCCCCGGCCAGTCGCGGACGTACCCGGCGTGCCCAGGGGAGGTGGACGGCGTGGTCGCCCGGGTCGCGCAGCACCCGGACGCTCGCGACGACCTCCCACAGGCAGGAGACGGCGAACCGGATGCGGGCGACGGCGCCTGCCGACAGGCCGATCGCGACCACGTGCACCCCCGGTGGATTCAGCTGGGACTGAAACAGTACTTCCCGGCGGTGGGGCGGGCCGAGACTTGCCGGGTGAGCGAACAACACACCCGAGCTGAGTTCTTCCGGTCCCTGCACACTCCTGGATCGCCGCTGGTCCTCGTCAACGTCTGGGACGCCGCGAGCGCCCGGATCGTGGCAGCGGCGGGTGCCCGCGCCGTGGCCACCACCAGCGCCGGTGTCTCGTGGAGCGTGGGCGCTCCGGACGGGGACGTCCTCGGTCGTGACGCGGCCGTCGAAGTGGTGCGCCGGGTGGCCGCCGGCGCGGGGCGGCTGCCGGTCACCGCGGACATCGAATCCGGGTACGGCGCGACCTCGGCGGAGGTCGCCGAGACCGTGCGGGAGGTCATCGCCGCCGGTGCGGTCGGCGTGAACATCGAGGATGCCCGAGGCGAGGCCGGTGCACCGCTGCGCGACGTGGCCGACCAGTGCGGCCGGATCGCCGCGGCCCGGGCCGCTGCCGAGGGGGCCGGGGTGCCGCTGTACGTCAACGCCCGGGTCGACACGTTCCTGGTCGGCGCGGGCGGCCTCGACGAGACGGTGGCCCGCGCGCGGGAGTACCTGGCGGCCGGTGCGGACGGTGTCTTCGTGCCCGGGGTGGTCGATCCCGGGACCGTCCGTGCCCTGGTCGATTCGGTGCCGGCGCCGCTGAACGTGCTGGCCGGGCCGGGCGCCCCGGCGGTCGCCGAACTGGCCGCGCTCGGGGTGGCAAGGGTCAGCCTCGGCTCGTCGGTGGCCGAGGCCGCGTACGCGGTGGCACGCCGTGCGGCCGACGAGGCGTTCGGCGCGGGCACCTATGGCGCGCTGGCGGACGCGATCGACTACGGCACGTTCAACGAGTTGATGCGCTGACGGCACGACGGGGGCGGGCCGACCCCCTCGTCGGGAGGGGGTCGGCCCGCGATATGCCCGGTTCGGTGGCCCGGCGCGCCGGAAGCGGGGGCCGGTGTCACAGCGGCGGGGCGACGTCCCGGCGCTCCTCCACCCGGCGGTACTGCACGGGCTCCTCGACGCGGCGGTACTCGACGGGCTCCTCGACGCGGCGGACCGGCTCGTCGGCGGCGACCACGGAGCGACGGCGGCCCCAGATGAGCGTGGTCATGATGAGGCCGAGCACGCCGGCCGCCATCAGGATCCAACCAACGACGTCGAGGTCGATTCCGCCGACGCTCGCGTCGAGCGCGAAGGTGAGGATCGCGCCGACCGCGATCAGGAAGATGCTGGTTCCGATACCCATGACAGCCCTCCTTCTGGCGGGATGTGGTGCGCTGTCGGGGGACTCAGTACCCCGCTGTCGAAGTGCGCAACCACGTAACGGCCGGGTGCCGCGTCGGCCGATCTTGGGATCGGGTAGAGTTCACGTCGTCGCCGGCGCTCGCCGGGGATGTGCGGACGTAGCGCAGCTGGTAGCGCATCACCTTGCCAAGGTGAGGGTCGCGGGTTCGAATCCCGTCGTCCGCTCGCAGATCCGCCTGACGGAAGCCGGAGTTCTTCCGGGCTCCGGGCGATCACCACGGGCGATTGGCGCAGTGGGAGCGCGCTTCCTTGACACGGAAGAGGTCACTGGTTCAAACCCAGTATCGCCCACCAGCACCCGCGGCAGCTCCACGGCTCGTCACCGAAGACCGGTGACGAGCCGTAGTGCGTTCGGGGCTCTGCGGGTGGCCTCTGCGTGGTGGTGGTCCTCCCCACGTTCGCGGGGAGGACCACCAGCGGGTCCGACGTCAGGGGACGATGCGGACCGGTCCGCAACCGAAGAAGGTGAAGGTGCCGGTCGAGTCGGCGAATTCGCCGATCAGGCAGCCTTCGGTGTCTCCGGGTGTGAAGCCGCCGTCGGCGGCCCGGAAGTGCAGGACGGCGTCGAGGTCGGCGTCCCGGGTCCGCTCGTCGAGCTCGTAGCTGCGCTCGTCGTGCCGCCGGTTGTGCGTCTCCGCGGCGCCTCCGCCGCCGAGCACCACCGCGCGGTTCCCGAAGCGGGCCGTCGTGGCGACGACGGTCCGGGCGTCGAAGGCGAGCGGGTTGCCGTACTCGCCGGCCGCCGTCGTGAGCACCGCCAGGGGCGCGTTGTTCCCGCCGGCGCCCAGGTTGATGCTGTTCGGGTCGCCACCGGGTTTGATGTTGACGGTGACCGGCACCGCGCAGTCGATGGTGTGGGTCGTGGACCTGGTGTTGTTGGCGGCCACCAGGTCGACGTCGGCCGCGTGGACGGTCGCCACCGTCGAGGTGAAGGTGACGGTGTGCTTGCCCGGGGTGTCGCACCGCACGGTCCACTGGTCGGGTTCGGTGACGTCGGTGTTCACCGCGACGCCGGGCAGCGTCGCCGTCTGGGAGGCCGGTGTCACCGTCACGCCCGGGCCGACCGCGGCGGTCGTCGTGAGCGCGGCGTCCGCCGGGCCGTCGGGGCCGTTGTTGGTCACGACGGTCTCGACGGTGATCGTGGCGTCCGCGCCGACCAGGCCGATCGGCGGCGCGGCGGTCACGGTGACCGCCTCGACCGCGAGGTCGGCCCGGAGGCAGTCCTCGTCGTCGGGGTTGGCCAGGCAGAAGTCGTGGATCGCGTCGGTGAGGTCGGCCCGGACGATCTCGTCGGCGGCGGCGATGTCGGTGACGACGACGGTGGTCGCGTCCCGGTCGAACGGGGCGATCCACCGTCCCGACGCCTGCGGGTTGAGTCGACGGGTCTCGCCGCCGCCGGTCTCCTCGCCGAGCTCCCACATCGGGTGCCAGTCGTTGAAGGTGCCGATCAGGCCGGTCTCGCCCAGCACGTCCACCTTGGCCAGCGGTGGCGCCCCCAGGTGCGACGGGGCGCGCTCGTCGACCACCTGGATGCCGGTGACGGTGGCGTGGGCGCGACCGTTGAAGGAGACCCGTACGACTATCGACTTGGCCTCGTCCGCCGCGGCGTCGGCGGCGAAGTCGGGGATCGGTTGGATCGTCGGGTCGTTCGCGGGGTCCGAGAGGGCCGGGGCGCCGACCCAGAGCGCCCCGCCGACGGCGACCGGCAGCAGCCACCAGGCCAGCCGGCGGCGCGAGTTGGTTGTTCCGCGCATCGTCCTCATCCCCTCAGCACTTCGCGCCGCGGCACTCGGCGAAGTACCACTCGATGCGTCTGGTGTCCGCCGCCTGCGCGGTGGTGTTGTCGACCATCAGGTCGTTGGTGGCCGGGTCGGAGACCGACCAGTCGAAGTCGTCCCAGTTCTCGATCTCCTCCTCGAACTCGCGGCAGTCGGAGGCGGTCCGGCCGAGGTCCGGCGCGTCCTCGGCGCAGTCCTCCGGCTCCTCGTAGACGTTGGGGTAGACGTCCTGCTGGTAGTAGCCGCCGTCGCAGCAGTACTCGTCGGCGAGCCCGAACGGGCGGTGCCCGGATTCGTGGCGGATGGTGCTGAAGCTGGTGTTCTCGCCCGAGAAGACGTTCGAGCCGCCCATGGCGCAGTCGCGGAACGAGTCGACGTGCACCACCATCACGCTGTCGGCCCAGCCCGAGTCGGGCACCTCGTGGTCGCAGCCGTCCTCGGCCGGATCCGCCTGGCCGGTGCCGACCTGGAGCCAGAAGTTCATCGCGTCCTGGTGCACGAGGAACGGGTCGTAGCTGTAGAACGAGTTGTAGATGATCTGCTGCACGTCCGACTGGAACTGCGGGTCGGCGGCGCCGCTGTAGTCGTCGGAGTCGCCGACGAACACCCAGTCCACCCGGCTGTAGGTGCTGCCGGTGTAGAGCACCTGGACCTCGTCGCCGGCGCCGGCGGTCGCCGCCACCGACCGCCACCCGGTGAAGATGGGGACGCTGTCGTCGATGCCGCGACAGCCGTAGCTGAAGCTGCCCCCGCCGGTGATGGTGTGGTTGTACGTGAGGGTGAGCGAGTTCGTCACGCTCGTCTCGGGAGCGGTGCGGTCGTTGACCCAGATCTCCAGGGTGTCGGCCCGGGTCGGGTTGAGTGAGCCGTCGAGGAACTCGGCGGTGATGGTGACGGTGTCGCCGACCTGCGGGAAGAGCGGTGTGTGCAGGCATCGGATCCGGATGCCCGGGGCGGCCGGGGGTTCGGTCACCTCGACCCGTAGCCGGACGGAGGCCGACTCGTCCGGCGTGCCGGTGCTGGTGAACACGCCGCAGCCGCCGTTCAGGTCGCCGGTCACGGTGCAGGCGTTCAGGTCGACCGTGAAGCTGAGCGACTGGTCGGTGTCGTCGTCGTTGTCCGAGGGGTCGTCCGGGTCGTCGCCGTCGGGATCGAGGTCGGCGAGGTCGTCGTCGAACCGGAGGAACCCGTCCTCGTCGCGGATCTCCAGGTAGATGGGGACGGTGCCGCTGGAGAGGGCGACCTGCTTGGAGAACTCCCAGTTCGGTTCGATCGTGTAGGTGTCCTCGAAGGGGTCGGTGGCCGGCGTGTCCTCGTTGTTGAACGACTCGCCGGCGATCTCGACGTAGCTGTAGAAGTCGGGGTCCTCGCCGAAGTCGTGGCCTTCGACGCGCTCGACGGTCACCCGGACCGTCATGTTGAGATCGGCCGCCGCCGCCGGGCTGCTCAGCACCAGGACGGGCAGTAACGCGCTGACGAGAACCGGGACGATCGGTATCGCCCCCAGACGTCGTCGCCAGCCCGGAACGGGCGCGGCGGTGTGCACCACTGTGGTCATACGGACCTCATTCGAGCAGGTGGCCCGGATCCCGGGATCGGGCTGCCGACGGGGAAAATGCCTGGTGGGACGGGCAGGCACGTCGGAGCGTATGCGTCCGGTGACCGGAGCTTCGCGTACAGTCAGCTACTCGATAGGCGCACCGGCGGGGGTCCGGACGGGCGGTGGAGGGGCCGTCGACGTCCGCCGTGGACGGCGGGCCGGTCGGGTCGGCCGGAGGTGGCTGAACGGTCCCTCGACGTGCCTCGTGGTCCGCGAAATGACATGGAAAGTACCCGTGACGTTACGAGACTGTTTCCAAGGTAACGGCTGGATTACGGTCGCTTTCGCATGATCGTCCGTCGCTCCTACGTTTCGGCCACCGTCACCATTCGCGTGACGGGCGGCACACGACGCGGAGGACAACGACGTGCCAGAACCGAACGTGCAACGGTCCGGACGTACCCGGCGTGGGGTCGGCATGCTTGCCGCCGCGACACTGGTCGCGGCCGGCCTCACGACCCTGACCGGGGGCGCCGCCACCGCCGCCGGGTCGACCGGTGGCGAACCGACCGCCCGGTACCTCGTCCAGCTCGACGGCGAGCCGCTGGCGACCTACACCGGCGGCGTGGCCGGGATCGCGGCGACCAAGCCGGCCCGGGGCGGCAAGCTGAACCGGGACTCCGGCAGCGCCACGGCCTACCGGGAGCACCTGCGCCGCCAGCGCACCGACGTGCTGAAGGGCGTGGGCGTCACCGGCCAGCCCCGGGTGACGATGGAGACGGCGTTCAACGGCTTCGTGGCGGAGTTGACCGGGCCGCAGGCCGCCCGGCTGCGCGCCAGCCGAGGTGTGCGGGCGGTGTACGCGGACCGCAAGGTGCACGCGCTCACCTCCCACACCCCTGACTACCTGGGCCTGACCGGCCGCTACGGGGTGTGGCGGGAGCAGTTCGGCGGCACCGACCACGCCGGCGAAGGCATGATCATCGGGGTCATCGACAGCGGCTTCTGGCCGGAGAGCGCGAGCTTCGCGCCGCTGCCCAGCCCCCGTCCCGACCAGGCGGTCATCGACGGCAAGTGGAAGGGCGCCTGCGACGTCGGCATCGAGGCGCCGGTCACCTGCAACAACAAGGTGATCGGGGCGCGCTGGTACAACGACAGCGGGATCGCCGACGCGTTCCCCGACGACTTCCTCTCGCCCCGCGACCGCAACGGCCACGGCACCCACACGGCGAGCACCGCCGCCGGCGACACCGGAGTCCGGGCGACCTCCGGCGGCCGTGACCTCGGCACGATCTCCGGCATGGCGCCGGCCGCCCGGCTCGCCGTCTACAAGGCGCTCTACGACGACGGCGCCGGCTCGGCGGTGGGCAGCGAGATCGACATCGTGCACGCCATCGACGACGCGGTCGCCGACGGCGTCGACGTGATCAACTACTCGGTCGGTGACGACAACGAGACCCTCAACGCGATCGACGCGGCGTTCTTCAACGCCGCCGTGGCCGGGGTGTTCGTGTCGGCGGCCGCCGGCAACGCCGGCCCGACGCCGAGCACCGTCGACAACTCCAGCCCGTGGGTGACCACGGTGGCCGCGACCGCCACCGACCGGCAGTACACCCGCAAGCTCACCCTCGGCAACGGCACCACCGTCGAGGGCGTGGGCATGGGTGAGACCGGCGTCGGACCGGCGCCGCTGGTCACCGCGCGGGACAGCGCGATCGACCCGAACAACACCTACGCGGCCGAGCTCTGCGCCGACGACGTGCTGGACCCGGCCAAGGTCAAGGGCAAGATCGTGATGTGTCTGCGCGGCGAGATCCCGCGCACCGACAAGAGCATCGCCGTCGCGCGGGCCGGCGGAGTCGGCATGGTGATGTACAACGACACGTTGAACTCGCTCAACGCCGACGTGCACGCCGTGCCGTCCGTGCACATCGACGAGGTCGACGCGACGGCGGTCCTCGCGTACGTCGCCGGCGGCAACGCCACGGCGACCATCTCGCCGAGCACCCTGGAGACCGTCGAGGCCCCCTCCGTCGCCGCCTTCTCCGCGGCGGGTCCGTCGAAGTTGAGCGCCGGTGACCTGCTGAAGCCGGACATCAGCGCCCCGGGGGTGGACGTCCTCGCGGCGTTCTCGCCGTCGGCCGGCGGCAACGACTTCGCCCTCGAGTCCGGTACGTCGATGGCGGCGCCGCACATCGCCGGCATCGCCGCGCTGGTCCTGGCCAAGCACCCGGACTGGTCGCCGTCGGCGGTCCGCTCGGCGTTGATGACCAGCGCCGTCGACCGTACCGACAAGGGCAACCCGATCAAGATCGGCAGCTACGACGCGACCCCGCTGAACTACGGGGCCGGTGAGGTGCAGCCCGGCGGGGCGTTCGACCCGGGCCTGGTCTACGACTCCACCGCGCAGGACTGGCTGCGCTACCTGTGCGGGCTGGACAAGGACCGGGCGAGTGAGACCGGCGCGAACGTGGAGGACTGCGACACGATCGGCGCGATCGACACCACCCAGCTGAACTACCCGTCGATCGCCCTGGGCCGGATGGTCGGCACGCAGAAGGTCACCCGTACCGTCACCAACGTCAGCGACCGGACCAGCACGTACGCCGCGTCGGTCGAGGCGCCGTCGGGCTACAAGGTGAAGGTCACCCCGGCCAAGCTGACGATCCGCCCCGGCAAGACGGCCCGCTTCACGGTCGAGGTCACCAACACCGGCGGCGCGTTCGACACCTGGGCCGACGGTGCGCTGACCTGGCGCGACCAGTACCGGCACGACGTGCGGATCCCGCTGGTCGTGCACAACAGCGGGCTGATCGCGCCCGACTCGATCACCGGCTCCGGCACCTCGGGCAGCGTCAAGATCGCCACCGAGGTCGGCTACAAGGGCAGGCTGATCTCGCAGCTCACCGGCCTGACCGCGGGCACCGCCGACGCGGTCAGGCTGCGCGGCGAGGGAGCGTCGTGGGACTGGTCCTCGCTGGACAACCTGCCGACCCCGCTGCCCGCGTCGATGTACCGCAGCACCGTGCACGTGCCGGCCGGCACCCGCGACCCGCACGTGCTGGTGACCTCGCAGCTGCCCGCCTGCTCGGCCATCGACTGGGAGGACGAGGAGGGGGTGATGGCGTGCACCGAGTACAGCGTCTACGTCTACGACACCGCCGGTAAGTTCGTCACCGCCACGGTCAGCGGCCGCCGCGGCGCCAAGGTGGACCTGCCGGCGGCCGGGGACTACGTCCTCGTCGTCGAGCAGGAGTTCGTCGAGAACCTGCCCGCGGATCAGGACGGCGTCGGATACACCGTCACCACCTACCTGCCGGGCGCGCCGGGCAGCTCCACCGGCAAGCTCACCATCGACCCGAAGCAGCGCTCGGTCCAGCCGGGCGCCGACGTGAACCTGACGCTGCGCTGGTCCGGCCTGAAGCCGGGCGTCCGCTACGTCGGGCAACTCGAGTTCCGCAACGGTGACGGTCCACTGAAGACCGTGCCGATCACCGTCCAGTCCTGAATCCACCCCCGGGGCCCGGCGGGCCGGCTACGTGACCCAGGTCACCACCGGCCCGCCGGGCCGCCCTCGTTCGGGGCCGAGGTGATGTGCTCGCCACACGGTGACCGGCGGCGGTGAGAACGACGTGCGGGGCGGCGGGGTGGCATCCCCGAACCGCGCCGCACGCCTGCGCGGGCCCGTCGAGTTCGTCGGGCGTACCGACGAGCTGGCCCTGCTGCGCCGGCTCGTCGCCACCCCACCGTGCCTGGTCCTGCTGGAGGGCGAGCCGGGCATCGGCAAGAGCCGGTTCGTCCGCGAACTGCTCGCCTCGCTGCCCGGTCAGCTCCTCATCGGCGAGTGCGACGACGTTCCCGAGCCCTTCCCGCTCGGTGTCCTGCTGGACGCCGTCCGGGCACACGCCGATCGGCTCGGCCCGCTCAACCCGGTGGCCGGGGCGCTCGCCGCACTGCTGCCCGAACTCGCCGACGTGCTCCCCGCCGCGCCGCCGCCGCTGGCCGACCCGGCGGCGGAGCGGCACCGGCTGCTGCGTGCCGTCAGCGCCGTGCTCGCCGGGCTGGCCCCCGCCGTGCTGGTCCTGGAGGACCTGCACTGGGCGGACCCGGCGACCTGCGACTTCCTCGCCTACCTGAGCGGCCACCCGGTGGACGGTCTGGCCGTGCTGCTCACCGCCCGCCCGCCGGCGCCCGGCGGCAGCACCCCGATCCACGACGCGCTGGCGCGTACGCCGCCCGGCGCGGTGACCCGCGTTCCGCTGGGCCCGCTCGGGGCCGACGATGTACGCCGGCTCGCCGCCGGGGCGCTGCGCCTCGGCGAGCCGCCGCCGCAGCTCACCAGCGCCCTGCTCGACCGCACGGCCGGCATTCCGTTCGTGGTGGAGGAGGTGCTGCGGACGCTTGCCGAGCGGGGCGGCGACCCGCTCGCGGACGACAGCGTCCCGTTCGTCCTGCGCGACGTGCTGCTGTGGCGGCTGCGCCCGCTCGACGAGGCCACCCGGGACGTGCTCGGCGCCGCCGCCGTGCTCGGCCGCGCACCCGATCCGCGCGTCCTCGCGGCGGTGCTGGGACAGGACCGCGCCGCCGTCGGCGCGGCGTTGACCGCGGCGCACCGGGCCGGGTTGCTGCACGACGCCGGGGAGGGGCTGCGGTTCCGGCACGACCTCGCCCGGCAGGTCGTCTACGACCTGGTGCCCCGGCAGACCCGCGAGTGGCTGCACCTGCGCATCGCGCGGGTGCTGGAGCAGAAGCTGCCCCGACCGGTCGCCCAGCTGGCGCACCACTACCGGTTGGCGGGCAGCGACGCCGATTTCGTCCGCAACGCCGAGGCCGCCGCCGACCTGGCCACCGAGCGCGGCGACGACGCCACCGCCGCCGGTTTCCTCCTGCAGACGATGGACGTCGCGGAGCTGCCCCGACCGGTACGGGTCCGGCTCGCCGGCAAGCTCGGCCGCTCGGCCATCGACGGGCTCAGCCAGGCCACCGCCATCCCGGTGCTGGAACGGCTGCTGGCCGACCGGCGGCTGCCGCCCGGCGCTCGGGGCGAGCTGGGGCTGGTGCTCGGGCGTCTGCTGCGCCAGCAGGGGGAGGCGCTGCGCGGGTACACCGAGATCGAACGCGCGGTGCCGTACCTGCGGGCGCCACGCCGGCGGGCTCCGGCGCTCGCGGTGCTGGCGGCCCCGGACACCGTCGTCGGCCGGCACGCCGACGACCACCTCGCCCGCTGCGCGGAGGCCGAGGCGGCGGCGGAGGCGAGCGGTGACCCGGCCGCGCATCTCGCGGTCCGCATCGCCCGGGCCTCGCTGCTGCTGGAGCTGGGCGACCCGGCGGCCTGGGCGGTCATCGCGGAGCTGCGCGCCTCCGCCGCGCTGGCCGACCGGCCCCGGGAACACGCGCGGGCCTGCCTGAACTGGGCGCAGGGTGCGCTGCACGCGGGGCATCTGGACCAGGCGGCGGCGCTGCTCACGGCCGGCCGGGAACTGGTGGAGGAGACCGGGTACGAGCGGTTGACCGCCCTGGTGGAGGCGACCGGGCTGTCGCTGCAACGGGCCGCCGGGCGGCTGGACGGGCTGGCCGAGCGGATCGAGCGGCTGATCGCCGCGGCGCGGCGGATGCCGGTCACCCTGCTCGACGCGCGGGCGGAGCTCGCCACCGTGCTGGCGCTGACGGCGACGGGCACGGGGGTGGAGCGGGCCGAGCGGACGCTGCGGGAGGTCGTCGAGGCCGCCGAGCGGGTCGGGGCGATCTGGCCGCTGGTGCAGGCGCGCTCGGCGTGGGCCCGGCTGGTCCTCGGCACGCGGCCCGAGGAGGCCGTCCGGCACGCGACCGGCGCGTTGGCGCTGGTGCGCGCCAAGGGCATCTGGGCCTGGGCCGCCGAGGCGGTCCTGGTGCTGGCCGAGGCGGCGGTGGCGGCGGGTGAGCCGGCGCGGGCGGTGCCCGCGGTGCGCGAGTTCGCGGCCGGCATCGAGGGGCGCGACGCTCCCGTCGCCCTGGCCGCCCTGCGCCGCTGCCGGCGGCTGATGGCGGGTTGAGCTTCTGCCGTCGGCAGATACGCCCGCCGTGAACAGTGCTCGATCCCCGGCCGGCGACCGGGCACGGTGGGGCCATGAGACTTCTGGTGTTGGGCGGTACGGGATTCGTCGGCGCGGCGACCGTCGCGGAGGGGGTGCGGCGGGGCTGGTCGGTGACGGTGTTCAACAGGGGATTGCACGGCGAGGTGCCGCAGGGTGTGCACCGGCTGCGCGGCGACCGGACGGCACCCGGTGGGCTGACCGCGCTGGCCGGCGGCGAGTGGGACGTCGTGGTGGACACCTGGGACGGCGCGCCCCGGGTGGCCCTCGACGCCGCCCGCGCGCTGGCCGGCTCGGTCGGGCACTACGTCTACGTGTCCAGCGCGTCGGTCTACGCCGAACCGGTCGAGCCGGGCTCGGACGAGGACGCGCCGGTGGTCGAGGCCGCCCCGGACGCCGAGGACGGCGACTACCCGCAGAACAAGGCCGGCGCCGAACGGGCGGTGCGGGAGGTCTTCGGGGAACGATCCCTGCTCGCCCGCGCCGGGCTGATCCTCGGTCCGGGCGAGGACATCGGCCGGCTGCCCTGGTGGTTGGGGCGCGTCGCCCGGGGCGGTGACGTGCTGGCCCCCGGCCCGCCGGAGCTGCCGGTGCAGTACGTCGACGTACGTGACCTCGCCCGCTGGCTGCTCGATGCGGGCGCGCGGGCGCACGGCGGGGCGTACGACGTCGTCAGCCGCACCGGGCACGCCACGATGGGCGAGGTGCTCGACGCCTGCGTGCGGGTCACCGGGGCGGACGCGCGGCTGTGCTGGACGCCGCCGGAGCCGATCCTGGCCGCCGGGATCATGCCCTGGATCGACCTGCCGATCTGGGTCCCGCGTGGTCACGAGTACCGGTGGTTGCAGGAGCGTGGCGTCGAGCGGGCTCACTCGGCCGGGTTGACCTGCCGTCCGCTGATCGAGACGGTCGCGGACACCTGGAGCTGGCTGTCCGCGGTGGGTACGGTGCCGCCGCGGGCGGGGCGTCCGGCGCGGGCCCTGGTCGGCCTGGACCCGGCGCGGGAGGCGGCCCTGTTGGCTGCGGTTGAGGGCACCGAGAGTGTCTGATCCGCCGCGTTCCTCCGATCGGCGAGCACGGCGACCGTTTCGGCCGGCAAATTGATCACTTAGTGGTTGCTCGGGGCCCCTTCTTCGTGGGCTTTGCCGGGTTTGTGGTTACGGGTTGTGACTGGTGTGGACAGTAGCGTGATCGCCGCTTACAGTTCGCGCGTCTGGTTCACATCCTTCACGGGGGTTGCGATGGTGTCCGGCCGCTCGATGCTGCCTGCCCTTTCGCTGAGAGGTCGTCGTCGATTCGTCGCTGCCGGTGTGGTGGCGGCGGTGGTGGGTTCGGTTCTGGTGGCGCCGTCGCCGGTGGTGGCGGCGGGGCCTGTGTCCGCGCCGGGGAGTGGGTCGGTGGCGCCGGATGCGGCGTCGGCGGCTGCGCGGGCGGCGCGTTCTGGTGTGCGGGTCGAGGTAGGTTCGGCGCGGACCGAGTTGACGCAGGTGTTCGCGAATCCGTCGGGTGGGTTCACGGCGGAGTCGGCGGTGGTGCCGCAGCGGGTGATGCGCTCGGACGGTTCGTGGGTGGATGTGGATCTGTCGTTGCGTCCGGCGGCGGGTGGTGTGTTGCGGCCGGTGGCGTCGGTGGCGGATGTGCGGTTCTCCGGTGGTGGCGCGGGTCCGGCGGTGACGTTGGTGCGGCAGGGCCGGTCGTTGACGCTGTCGTGGCCGGGTGGCCTGCCGGCGCCGAGTGTGTCGGGTGATTCGGCGACGTACGCGGAGGTGTTGCCGGGTACGGATTTGGTGTTGCGGGCGACGCGGACGGGTTTCACGCATGTGTTCGTGGTGAAGTCGGCGCTGGCGGCGGCGAACCCGGTGCTGCGGAGCCTGCGTTTCGATCTCGGTGGTGACGCCCGGGTGGTGCGGGGTTTGGACGGGCGGTTGACGGCCGTCGCCGGTGACCAGGTGATCGCCTCGGCCGAACCCGCCGTCATGTGGGACTCGAACACGACGCCGCCGGCGGCCGCCGCGCGATCGCTGGCGCCCGTCGACGGCGGTGGTCAGCCGAGCCCGTCCACCGCCACCGCCCCGGGTGACGTCGCCAGGACCTCGCCCGTCGGCGTGGCCGTCACCGACGGTGACCTGGTGCTGCGACCGGATCCGACCCTGCTGGCCGAGGACGCGGCCTTCCCCGTCTTCATCGACCCGGCGTGGTCGACGGGCAAGTCCCGGTGGGCGTACGCGACGAGCAACAACACCAACAACACCGACACCTCGGTGGCCCGGGTCGGCCGGGACCCGGACAGCGGCAAGCTCTACCGGTCCTACTTCGACTTCCCGTTGACCTCGATGAAGAGCAAGCACATCGAGTCGGCGTACGTGCAGATGAAGCTCGACCACTCCTGGTCGTGCGGGAACACCCCCACGTACATGTACCACTCCGGGGGCATCGCCTCCACGCCCCGCACGGCGTGGGCGCCGAAGCTGAACAGCCTGAAGTCCTCAGCCAACTCGCACGCCAACGAGGGATCCGGCTGCTCCGACTCGCCGCAGCCGGACATGACCGTCAACTTCACCGGTTCGGCGGTCACGAGTGTCATCCAGTCGCACGCGACCAGCAACGCCACCAACATCACCTTTGGCTTCTGCGCGTGCAGCGCCACCAGCGGCACTGGCGAGTCGACGACCGACCGGTGGAAGAAGTTCTTCCCCAACAACGCCAAGCTCGTCGTCGACTTCGACAACATCCCCGGTAAGCCGAACAGCCTCCAGATCGCCGGCGTGGCCTGCTCGACGACCTCGACGAAGGTCATCGGCAGCACGAAACCGACGTTCTCGGCGATCTTCCCGGACGCGGACAGCACCCAGGCGCTGACGACCGGCTACGAGTGGGTGCAGGTACCCGCCGACGGCGTCATCGTCGACTCGACGCCCCGGCGAACGGCGCCCGCCGGAGCGTCCGTCCCGGCCGGCGGTCGATCCACCACCGCCGCGATCACCGTCTCCGAGGGGATCACGTACGCCTTCCGCGCCAAGGCCACCGACCCCGCCCCGTACAGCCGCACCAGCCCGTGGTCGGACTGGTGCAAATTCCTCGTCGACACGACAGTGCCGGACGTGAACGTGCTGGTCACCGGTGGTCGGCAACTCCCGGGTGAGCAGGTGACCTTCACGATCTACTCGAAGGATTTGACCGTGCCGAAGTTCCGGTACGGGTGGGTCGACCCGGCCACCACCGAGGTCGCGGCGGTGCAGGGCACCGTCCAGGACCCGACCTCCGGTCTGATCACGGTCAAGAAGGCCGATGTCAACCTGGTCGTGCCGAAGTACGGGATCAACGTGCTCTACGTTCGCGCGTTCGACGGGGTGGGCAACCTCAAGGACGGTTCCGCCGAGTTCACCGCCGAACGACCGTCCCCGGCGATCGCCCGGTGGGGTCTGGAGACGTACCCGGGCGTCACGACGGGCAGCGCGCTCAAGGACAGCCAGCCGACCCTGGGCGGGGACAACTCGCTGACCAGCGGCAGCGTGTCGTGGGCCGGTGACCTGCGACTCATCCGGGGCGAGACGGCGTCGTTCAACGGGACGTCGTCGTCGCTCAGCACCACGGCCAAGGTCGTCGACACCACCGACTCGTTCAGTGTGGCCGCCTGGGTACGGCTGAACGCCCTGCCGACCACGGACGACACGGTGGTCGCCGCCCAGGAGGCCGCGAACGCGGCCGGGTTCCACCTCGGCACCCGGCTGGTGGGATCCCCGCTGACGCCACGGTGGTCGTTCCTGATGAAGGACAGCGACGTGCAGGCCAGCACGACCCGGGCCGCGTTCAGCAGCACCGCGCTGACCACGGCCGACGTCGGCCGGTGGACGCACATCGCCGGGGTGTACGACAGGACCGCGAACAAGGTGCGGCTCTACGTGAACGGCGCGCTCGCCGCCGAGGTCGACCGGACCGTGGCGCCCTGGAGCGCGGGCGGGAAGTTCACCATCGGCCGCGGATGGTCCTTCGGCGCGCCGGGCAACTGGTTCAAGGGGAACCTCGTCGACGTGCAGGTCTACGACCGGGTCCTGGTCGGTCACGACTTTACCGGCCAGCTCGCCGAGGATCCGAGCTCGGGTGGCTTCGACGAGCCCGGCATGCTGAGCGCCGTCAAGGTCGGCGACTGGGACTTCGCCGGTGCCACTCCCTGCTACGAGGAGTCGACCGACCCGTTCCTGTGTGGCGCGCGGGAGGCCGGGCAGTTCGGCCGCCGGTTGGCGCTCGCCCAGGGCAGCAACGTCGGCTCCGGTCACCGCGACGACGGCCTCTCCCTCGACTCGGTCCACTGGGTGGAGGACCCGAACGACCCGTACTTCGGCCTGGCGACCCGGGAGTACGGCCGTTCCCAGGACAACCTCGGCGAACCCCAGAACCCCACCTGGCAGGACGGGCGGGTGCTGCGCACGAACGAGTCCTTCTCCGTGTCGGTCTGGGTGCGCCCGTCCTCGCTCGGGACGCAGACCGCGGTCTCCCAGCTGGGCGTGAAGCAGTCCGCCTTCTACCTCGGCCAGCGCCCGGTCGTGGAGAACGGAACCACCCAGAACCGGTGGTCGTTCACCACCTTCAACGCGGACAGCGACGTCAAGAACTCTCACACCGCGCTCATGAGGTCGCGAGCGATGAATGAGGAGGACGACCTGTCCCGGTGGACCCACCTGGTGGGCGTCCAGGACGTCGCGCGGCGGGAGATCCGGCTCTACGTCAACGGCGTCCTCGAGGACACCCTCACCTTCGGGGCGGACGTGGCCTTCGACTCCACCGGCCCGCTGATGGTGGGCGCCGCCCAGTTCACGCCGGTGGGCGGGGGAACCGTGAAGCCCACCGACCGCTGGCAGGGCGACATCGACGACCTCGGGCTCTACCAGGGCGTGCTGACCGACGCCGCCGTCAAGTCGCTCTTCGAAGCACAGTCCGTCGAGGCCGTCGAACCGGTCGACTGAACCGCGCGCGGTGTGCCGGCCCACCTCGGGTCGGCACGCCGCGTCGACCACTGACCTTCCCGTCCCGACCACACCTTCTGGAGACGTGGGTGAAACGTACGCTTCTGCATCCCCTCAGGTCCCTACGGAGTCCCGCCAGCCGCATCCGGGCCGCCGTCGCCGCGCTGCTGAGCGGCGTCCTGGTCGTGTCGGTCCTCACCGTTCCGACGCAGGCGGCGGCGAAGCCCACGCCGCATCTGGCGGCGCAGCAGGAGAAGGTCGACACCGACGGCGCGCCGGCCAAGGGGCGGGCGTGGCCGACGAAGGAGGTACGCAGCGCGCAGCTCGCCGCGCCGGTGTGGCCGGAGCCGGGTAGGGCATCGGTGACATTGCCGGCGACCCCGACCGGTGAGCGGCGGGCCGCCGCGCCGACGGCGCGGGCCGGGAGCCTGCCGGTGTCGGTGGGCCGGGCCGGGGGAGAGGCCGGGGCGCGTACCCAGGCCGTGACGGTCGAGGTGTTGGACCGGGCGTCGGTGCCGGCGCAGTGGCGCGACGGGTTGCTGCTGCGGGTGGCCGGCGAGAACGGGCAGGTGGCGGCCGGGACTGCGGCGACCGGGAAGGCGGCGGCCGCGACTGCGGCGGCCGGGCCGGGCGCGGCGTCGGTCTCGGTGGACTACCGCGGCTTCGCGAACGCGTACGGCGGCAGCTGGTCGTCCCGCTTGCGGCTGTGGCAGGTGCCCGAGTGCGCGCTGACCACGCCCGGCCGGTTGGGATGCGCGGCGACGCCGTTGGAGTCACGCAACCAGGACGGGACGGTCAGTGCCGACGTGCCGCTGGCGCCGGTCTCCCCGGCCGCCCGGAGCGCCGGCACGACGTCGACGCTGGTCGCGCTCGCGGCCGGCGTGTCGGGTGACGAGGGCGACTTCTCCGCGACGCCGCTCTCCCCCTCCTCGACCTGGTCGTCGGGCGGCTCCACGGGTGACTTCTCGTGGACCTACCCGTTGCAGTCCCCGCCGTCCGCCGCGGGTCCCACCCCGTCCATCACGCTCGCCTACTCCAGCAGCGCGGTGGACGGCAAGTCGGACGCGTCGAACAACCAGCCGTCCTGGATCGGTGAGGGCTTCGACTTTTGGCCCGGGTACATCGAGCGCAGTTACGTCGAGTGCGCCGACGACATGGGCGACGGCGCCAACAACACCCGGAAGACCGGCGACCACTGCTGGCGCTCCGACAACGCCACCATGTCACTCAACGGGCGCGGCACCGAGCTGGTCTTCGAGACGGGCAAGGGCTGGCACGGCCGCAGCGAGGACGGCTCCAGGATCGAGAAGCTCACCGGTGCCGGCAACGGCGACGACAACGGCGAGTACTGGAAGGTCACGACCAGCGACGGCATGCAGTACTTCTTCGGCCGGCACAGCCTGCCCGGCGAGACGGAGAAGACCCGCTCCACCTGGACCGTGCCGGTCGCCGGCAACAACTCCGGCGAGCCCTGCCACGAGTCCGGCTTCACCGCCTCCTTCTGCGACCAGGCGTGGCGGTGGAACCTCGACTACGTGGTGGACCCGCACGGCAACACCATGTCGTACTGGTACACGCCGGAGACCAACTACTACGGCCGGAACTTCACCGCCACCGACAAGGCCGACTACGTCCGCGGCGGCACGCTCGACCGCGTCGACTACGGCACCTGGGACCGCAAGCGCGCGGACGGCACGGTCGACCGTTCGGTGAAGCCGACCGCGCAGGTGCTCTTCTCCACCGGCGACCGGTGCACCGCGGACTGCGGCAAGCACGACGCGGCGCACTGGAAGGACGTCCCCTGGGACCAGGAGTGCACCGAGGCGGCGGCGGACTGTGGCACCAACTACGCCCCGACGTACTGGTCGACGAAGCGACTGACGAAGATCACCACGCAGGTGTGGGACACCACCCGGTCGACCCCGGACTGGCAGCCGGTGGACTCCTGGACGCTGGGCCAGGCCTGGCCGGCGGTCGGGGACGGCAGCGACTACGCGGGCATGTTCCTGACCTCCGTCGTCCACGCCGGGCACGTGGGTGGCACGAGCACCATGCCGCCGGTGACCTTCGAGCCGGTGTCGCTGCCTAACCGGGTGTTGACCAAGCACAACACCACCAACAACCGGATGCGTATCGGCAACATCGTCACCGAGACCGGCGCCAAGATCCAGGTGACCTACAGCCTGCCCGACTGCGCCTCCGGCAACCTGCCGGCGACGACGTACGGGAACACGAAGCGCTGCTACCCGGTGGTCGGGCCCGACCCGTACGACCCGGACGGGCCGGACATCACCGAGTGGTGGCACAAGTACGTGGTCACCAAGGTCTCCGAGTCGGACCTGATGGTGATGGTCGACGGCACCGACCACGGGCAGCCGGTCAAGAACACCTTCTACACCTACGTCGGCGACGCGGCCTGGCACTACGCCGACGACAACGGCCTCATCAAACCCAAGCGCAAGACCTGGAACCAGTTCCGCGGGTACGCCACGGTCGAGACCCGGGTCGGCGACGCGCCGAGCCAGACGCTTGTCCGCACCAGCTACCTGCGCGGCATGCACGGTGACCGGGCGTCCACCTCCGGGGGCAGCCGTACGGTGACGGTGCCCGCGTCGCTGGGCAGCGAGACGGTCTACGACGAGGACCAGTTCGCCGGCATGGTCCGCGAGCAGGTGACCTACAACGGCGTCGACACCAAGCCGGTCAGCAAGGTCGTCAACGTGCCCTGGATGTCGCCGGCGCTCGCCAGCCGCACCATCAACGGCGACACCGTCACCGCGCGGTACACCAACACCAAGGCCACCTACTCGGGCACCGCGCTCGGCGTCGACGGCGCCGCCGGCTGGCGGGTCGCCCGGACCCAGTCGTGGTTCGACGACCGGTACGGCACCGTCGACCGGCTGCAGGACGACGGCGACCTGAACAAGACCGGCGACGAGCGGTGCACCACCTACAGCTACAACCGCAACACCGGCGTCAACCTGCTCACGCTGGTCAAGGAGACCACCGTCACCGCGCTGGCCTGCGGCAGCGCGCCGCAGTCCACCGACGACGTGATCTCCGACGAGCGGGTCTACTACGACGGCGCGACCAGCGTCGACACGCCGCCGACGATAGGCGCCGTCACCCAGACGGAGAAACTGAAGGACTGGAGCAAAGCGGCCGGCACCACCTGGCAGGTGGTCGGCAAGGGCACGTACGACGTGTTCGGTCGGCCGCTGACCAGCACCGACGTCCGGGGCAACGTGACCAGCACCGCCTACACGCCGGCCTCCGGTGGCCCGCTGTTGAAGGTGAGCACCACCGTCCCGGACCCGAACGGCGGCACCGCCTGGACCTCCACCGTGGAGTCCGAGCCGTACCGGGGTTCGCCGACGAGGGCGACCGACCCGAACGGGCGGGTCAGCGACCGCGAGTACGACGCGCTCGGCCGGCTGGCCCGAGTCTGGCAGGTGGGCTGGCCGAAGGCGGATCACCCGACCAGCCCCTCGGTGCAGTACACGTACGTCTTCGCGCCGAACCGTGACGCGTACCCGTACACGAAGTCGCAGACCCTGCACGCGGGCGGCGGCTACCTGGTCTCGTACCAGATCCAGGACGCGCTGTTGCGTCCCCGGCAGACGCAGAGCGCGGCGGTCGGCGGCGGTCGGCTGGTCACCGACACGATCTACGACAAGGCCGGTCGGGCGGTGACCGGCTACTCGCCGCACGTCGAGCCGGGCGAGCCGGCGGGCGGTCTGTGGTGGGAGCCGGAGTGGTCCGTGCCGGCGCTGACGAAGACGGTCTACGACGACGCCGGTCGCGCCACCGACGCCATCTTCTTCGGCACCGACGGCGTCACGAACCTGGTGGAGAAGTGGCGCACCAGCACGAAGTACCTCGGCGACTCGACCACCGTCACCCCGCCCGGCACGAGCGCGGCGACGACCGCGGTCACCGACGTCCGCGGTAACACCGTCGAGCTGCGCCAGCACGTGACGCCGGTGCACTCGACAAGCTACGTCTACGACCGCAAGGGGCAGCTGGTCACCGTCCGGGACACCAAGGGCGACGAGTGGACGTACACCTACGACGTCCGTGGCCGCCAGGAGTCGGCGAACGACCCGGACAAGGGCCTGCTCACCACGAAGTACAACGACTACGGCGACGTCGAGCAGACCACCGACGCCAACGGCAAGGTGCTCGTCTACGACTACGACAAGACCGGACGCAAGATCGGCCTGTACGAGGGCAGCAAGTCGGCCGCCACCAAGCGCGCCGAGTGGAAGTACGACAAGCTGTACAGCGGGCCGACCGTGCGTGGCCAGCTCACCGAGAGCACCCGCTTCGACCCGCCCGGGTCGGCGAACGCATACACGATCCGGACGACCGGCTTCAACACCCGCTACCAGCCGACGGGTGTGGATTACGTGATCCCCTCGACGGAGGGCGCCGGACTCTCCGGCACCTGGTCGTACGGCTACGGCTACTCGCCGTACGACGGCAGTCCGGCGAGTGTCGCGTATCCGGCCGGCGGCGGACTGACCACCGAGAAGGTCACCACCAACTACGACAGTGTGACCGGTCTGCCGACGTCGCTGGACACGAACCGGATCAACGTCGGACGGTACGTGATCGGCCAGCAGTACACCGCGTACGGCGAGCCGACCGTCAACACCCGCAAGATCGACGGCGGGGTCTACGTCGAGCAGGCGTTCGACTACGACCTGACCACCCGGCGCCTGGCCCGCAGCCGCGTGCAGCCGGAGACCGCGGCGGGCACCGTCGCCGACATCCGGTACGCCTACGACGACGCGGGCAACATCACCTCCATCGCCGACGCTCCCGCCGTCGGCCCGGCCGACACCCAGTGCTTCCGCTACGACGGGCTGCGGCGCCTCACCTCGGCGTGGACGCCCAAGTCGGGAGTCGCCTGCGACACCGATCCGGCGGTGATCGACCTCGGTGGACCGGCGCCGTACTGGAACGACTGGACCATCGACGAGATCGGCAACCGGACGAAGGAGATCTCTCACGCCCTCGCCGGTGACACGACGCGCACCTACGCGCTGCCGACGCCGGGCAAGGGCGTCACCCGCCCGCACGCGGTGACGTCGGTGACCGTCGCCGAACCGGGGAAGGCCCCGGTGACCACCCGCTACGCCTACGACAATGCGGGCAACACCACCTGCCGTCCCAGCGGCGCCACCGCCAACGCCTGCCCGCCCGACGCCAACTCCCAGGCGCTGAGCTGGGACGCGGAGGGCCGGTTGGTCTCCGTGTCGGGCAGCGGGGACGCGGCGGGTAGCAACATCTACGACGCCGAGGGCACCCGGCTCATCCACCGGGACGCCACCAGCAGCACGCTCTACCTGCCCGGCCAGGAGGTACGCCGGGAGGGCGGTCTCACATCGGGCACCCGCTACTACCAGTTCGCGGGAAGTGCCGTCGCGTCCCGCAACGGCAGCGGCCTGACCTGGCTCTTCGACGACCACCAGGGCACCCAGAGCGTGGCCGTCGACGCGCTGAAGCAGACGGTCACGGTCCGGCGGCAGACCCCGTATGGCGTGCCGCGCGGGGAACAGTCGACTCCCTGGGTCAACCGGAAGGGCTTCGTCGGCGGAGACATCGACAGCAACGGCCTGACCCACATCGGCGCGCGGGAGTACGACCCGCAGCTGGGCCGCTTCATCTCCGTCGACCCGGTGCAGGACCTGACCGACCCGCAGCAGTGGAGCGCGTACGCCTACGGCAACAACAGCCCGATCACCTTCTCCGACCCGTCCGGTCTCAAGTTCTGCTCGGACGACGCCTGCGGGCCGGGCGCGGACTACGTGGACTCCCAGGGCAACTACCACTACGTCGAGGGGCACAACGACGGCTGCAACGGGTGCAGCGGGGCCAAGGACCCGAACGCGCACATCAAGCCGCCGACGATCAACGACGTGCTGGGCCACCGGTTCCCGGTGCCGGACAAGTTCAAGCCCGTCCTGAAGGCCCGAGGCTACGAGGGCTCCTCCCAGTACACGTGGGGGGAGATGCTCAAGTGGGCGGCGCAGAGCGGCGAGAACTGGGTCTTCATGTGCTCGACCCTGATGGGCGGTGACGCGCTCAAGTGCGACCTGCAGAACCCGCTGCGCCCGAAGCGCACCATCCTTCAGGACCTCACGCTAGGGGCGCTGATCCTCGGGGCGCTGGCCTGCGGAATGACGGGCATCACCTGCATCGGTGAGGCCGCCCTCGCCGAGGGCGAGTTCGCGGCCACCGGCTCCTTGATCGGTTCGAGCACCGGCTCGCTCGCAGTGTTGCGGAACTTCATCGGCCGGGAGGCGGTGAACGTCGAGGCGATCGTTGCGAGCCTCTGCAGCTTCAGCGGTGACACCAAGGTGCTCATGGCCGACGGCACCGCCAAGCCGATCAGCGAGGTCAAGGTCGGCGACGAGGTCGAGGCCGCCGACCCCGAGACCGGCGAGAGCGGCGACCGGAGGGTGAGCAACCTCTGGGTCCACGAGGACGACCTGCGCACCCTGGAAGTGGCCGGCGCCGTCCTCACCACGACCGAGGACCACCCGTTCTGGAACGCCACGGACCAGGAGTGGCAACCAGCCGACGCCCTGGAGCCCGGAGACCGGCTGACCGACTCCGACGGCCGCGCGGTCGTGGTCACCGGCCGGGTCTCGGAGTCCTCCAGTCGTGCTGCCGCCTACAACCTCACCGTCGATGGCCTGCACACGTACTACGTGGTCGCCGACGCCACGTCGGTCCTCGTCCACAACACTCCCTGCGATTCGCTCAAGCGTCTGTCCGACCCCCTACCGCAGGGAATGTCCAACAAGATCGTCAAGGCCTACGACGACATCAACGCCGGCAATCTCAGCCCGCATGACACCTTCCAGGGCCGGAAGCCGCACGAGAAGTGGTGGGCTGGCTCAGCGGAGTATCGAGTTCCGGGTGCAAACGACAAGACGCGGATCCTGGTCAAGAGGCTCCCGAACGGTCAGACTGTGATGGGCTGGACAACCGACCACTACACGACCATCCATAAGTTCTCGGCACCGCACTTCCCCGATTCCGGTTGGAATTGACGTTCCGTGCCTGGCGGGGTGTGCCGCTTTGAGACGCGGCGCGCCCCGCCCCTGCTCCACGCTCTTCGGATTGGCAAATAGCTGATGTCAGAAGCTTTTCCGTTATTTCGTCTAGTCGATGAGGATTCGGGCTCTCTGCTCGTGACGGCTCAAGAAATACGAGGGTTCTTCGTGGCGCCGGGTCGGCGGAAGCGGTCTGACGTGTCCTTGGTTGGCGTCCCTCGCCAAGGTGCGCCGAGCGGGCAAAGAGATGGTGTAGAGCTCCAAGTCTCGGCAATCGACGGGAGAGTCATCGGCTCCTACTACATTGGGCGAGTGGACTTCTGTGGCGTCAAGCCGAGCGCGCAGGGGGACGCATTCGTTGATCTTGCCACCTCGTTCTATGGGTACTCATGCGAGTACCCACATGCCGGCCTGCTCTGGCGCCGGTGGGCCACCGGGGAACCCGTGCGATCCGCGGAATGGATGCTTTACAGCCCGGACTTCCGTTCTAGCTGGCTGCACGTTGTGCAAACGGCTTGGTTCGAGCCGGGCCGTCTTGCGACCCGGTATGAGAGCACACCGGTCGTAACTCTCTCGGCGCAGAACATGCCTGACCAGGATGCCTTTTACTGTGCCTTGGGCGAGGCGATGAACGGCCCGGGTGGTTACTTCGGGGCCAACCTGGACGCGGTTGTCGACTGCCTGCGTTCGAGCCGCCGCGACTCGACACTCCCACGGCGCATGCTGTGGAAGGGCTTCTCGATGTCCCGAACCCTCTTGGGTGAGGAGTTCGTAGACTCGGTGGTCGGCCTCATGCAGGAGTTCGGGGTGGACGTGCTTCCGCAGTAGGTGTTCCCCGGGTCACTTGCTCCGCTTGGGCATCGCCCGCGTTGACGTCGACGCGGAGGATCGCCTTGTACGAGGCGCCCCTGGGCGAATACCTCAACTTCGCCTTGATGGTGCCGGGTGCGTGGGTTAGTGCCGAAGAGCGAGAGGCCGTTGGACACGCCCAGGGCGGAGAGGTTGCCCGGCCGTTAGGGATCGCCGGCCCCGGTGGCTAGCTTGTAGCAGGCCTTGGCAGAGGCGATCTTGGCGCAGGCGACTGCGTATCGGTGCTGGTGCAGTTGACGAGGCAGACCATCACGGTGAGGGCCCGTCGTGGGCGACCAGATCGGGTGCGCCGTCGTCACCGTTACGTGGCCCGGCGAGGTCAGGAGATCGGATCGGTGCCAGCTCATGGTGCTCGGCTGCCAGCGAGCGGGTTGATGAGACGGGCGGTGGCACCGGTCCGACCGGGTCAGCGTTCCCGGACCACCCCCACCGGGCACCGCGCGTGCTGGACGAGCTGCTGGCTCACCGAGCCGAGCAGCATGCCGCGCAACCCGCCCCGCCCGCGCGTGCCGACGGCGACCAACTGCGCCCCGTCGCTCGCCTCGACCAGCAGGGACGCGGGAGCACCGGCCGTCACCTCGACGACGGCGTCCAGCTGCGGGAACGTGCGCTGCCAGGGCGCGAGGGACTCCGCCAGCGCGGCACGTTCGGCCGCCACCGCCTCGTCGGCGTCACCCGCCGCCTCCGGCGACCAGGCCCGGACCACCCACAGCCGTACCCGTCGAGCGGCGGCCCGTTCGGCGGCGAAGCCGAGCGCCACCAGTGACTGCTCGGAGCCGTCAACGCCGACCACCACCGGTCCGTCGGGCGACCCGACCGGCACGTCCCCGGCGGGGGAGCGGACCACCACCACCGGGCAGTGCGCGTGGGCGGTGACCGTGACGGCGGTGGAGCCGACGAGGAGTCCGGTGAAGCCGCCGTGTCCCCGGCTGCCGAGCACCAGCAGCGCGGCGTCCGCCGACCGTTCCTGGAGCAGGAGCGCGGCCGGGCCGTCGAGCACCTCGCCGGTGACCTCCAGGCCCGGGTGCGCGTTGGCCGCGTCGGCCGCCGCCTGGTGCACCAGGTGGTCGACCTCGTTGCGGGCGGTCTCGTCCGGCCAGAATCCGGGGGCCACGCCGGGGCCGAGCCAACCGACCACTGTCGACCATTCGAAGACGTACGCGAGGCGGACCGGCCGGCCGGTGAGCCGCGCCTCGTCCAGTGCCCAGCGCAGGGCCACTCCCGCGTCGGGTGAGCCGTCGTAGCCGACCAGGATCTCGTTCCCGCTCACGTACCGCTCCGCAACTCCGGATCGGTCTCCCGGATCCAGCGCCACTCCGCTACCCGTGGGTCGTCCTCCCCGTGCCGGCGGGTGTAGTCGCGGCACGCCTGACGGCTGTCGACCATGTACTGGCGCAGGTGGGCGGCGCGGGCGGCCAGCCCGGGCACCCGGTCGATGACGTCGATGACCAGGTGGAAGCGGTCCAGGTCGTTGAGCATCACCATGTCGAACGGCGTCGTGGTGGTGCCCTCCTCCTTGTAGCCGCGTACGTGCAGGTTGTCGTGGTTGGTGCGGCGGTACGTGAGGCGGTGGATCAGCCACGGGTAGCCGTGGTACGCGAAGATGATCGGCCGGTCGGCGGTGAAGATGGTGTCGAACTCGCTGTCCGGCAGGCCGTGCGGGTGTTCGGTGGGCGGCTGGAGCCGCATCAGGTCGACGACGTTGACCAGTCGCACCTTCAGCTCGGGCAGGTGCTGGCGGAGCAGGTCCGCGGCGGCCAGCGTCTCCAGTGTCGGCACGTCGCCGCAGCAGGCGAGCACGACGTCGGGTTCGCTGCCGGTGTCGTTGCTCGCCCAGTCCCAGATGCCCAGCCCGCGCCGGGTGTGCTGGATCGCCTCGGACATGGTGAGCCAGTTCGGGGCGGGCTGCTTCCCGGCGACCACCACGTTGATGTAGTGCCGGCTGCGCAGGCAGTGGTCCATGGTGGAGAGCAGGGTGTTGCCGTCCGGCGGCAGGTAGACGCGGACCACCTCGGCCTTCTTGTTGACCACGTGGTCGATGAAGCCCGGGTCCTGGTGCGAGAAGCCGTTGTGGTCCTGCCGCCAGACGTGGCTGGAGAGCAGGTAGTTCAGCGAGGCGAGCGGGCGTCGCCACGAGATGCCCCGGGTGACCTTCAGCCACTTCGCGTGCTGGTTCACCATCGAGTCCACGATGTGGATGAAGGCTTCGTAGCTGGTGAAGAGCCCGTGCCGTCCGGTCAGTAGGTAGCCCTCCAGCCAGCCCTGGCAGAGGTGCTCGGAGAGCACCTCCATCACCCGCCCGTCCGGGGAGAGGTGGTCGTCGCTCGGGAACGTCTCGGCGACCCAGGTCCGCCCGGTGACCTCGAAGGCGGCGCCGAGCCGGTTGGAGGCGACCTCGTCCGGCCCGAAGAGCCGGAACGTCTCCGGGTTGGCGGCGATCACGTCGCGGATCCAGTTGCCGAGCACTCCGGTGGCGCCGGCCATCGGCTCACCCGGGCGGGGCACGTCGACGGCGTACTCACGGAAGTCGGGGAGGTCGAGTTCCCGGAGCAGGAGGCCGCCGTTGGTCACCGGGTTGGCGCTCATCCGCCGGTCGCCGCGGGGTGGGAGGGCGGCCAGTTCGGTGACCGGCGCGCCAGCGGCGTCGAAGAGCTCCTCCGGCCGGTAGCTGCGCAGCCAGCGCTCCAGCTCGGCGAGGTGCGCCGGATTGGTGCGGACCTCGGAGAGCGGCACCTGGTGGGCGCGGAACGTGCCCTCGACGGGCGCGCCGTCGACCTCGCGCGGACCGGTCCAGCCCTTCGGCGTCCGCATGATGATCATCGGCCAGCGGGGGCGTTCGACCGGTCCGCCGGAGCGGGCCAGCTGCTGGATGGTCGCTATCTCGTCGAGCGCCCGGTCCAGCGTGGCGGCGAGCGTCCGGTGCACCCGCGCCGGGTCGTCGCCGGCGACCACGTACGGCTGGTAGCCGTTGCCGCGCATGAGTTCGAGCAGGTCCTGCTCCGGGATCCGGGAGAGCACCGTGGGGCCGGCGATCTTGTAACCGTTGAGGTGCAGGATCGGCAGGACGGCGCCGTCGCGGGCCGGGTTGAGGAAGACGTTGGAGAGCCAGCTGCCGGCCAGCGGGCCGGTCTCCGCCTCGCCGTCGCCGATCACGCAGGCGACCAGCAGGTCGGGGTGGTCGAACGCGGCGCCGTACGCGTGGCTGAGCGCGTACCCCAGCTCGCCGCCCTCGTGGATCGAGCCCGGTACCTCCGCGGCCACGTGGCTGGGGATGCCGCCGGGGAAGGAGAACTGCCGGAACAGGCGGCGCATGCCGGCCTCGTCACGGCCGACCCCGGGATAGCGCTCGGTCCAGCTCCCCTCGAGCCAGGTGTTCGCCACGATCGCCGGGCCGCCGTGACCCGGCCCGGTGATGAACATGGCGTTCAGGTCGCGGTCGACGATGACGCGGTTGAGGTGGGCGTAGAGCAGGTTCAGGCCGGGGCTGGTGCCCCAGTGGCCGAGCAGGCGGGGTTTGAGGTGCTCGGGTGCGAGCGGCTGGCGCAGCAGGGGATTGTCCAGCAGGTAGATCTGCCCGACGGTGAGGTAGTTGGCCGCCCGCCAGTACGCGTCCAGCCGGCGCAGCTCGTCCTCGGTCAGCGGGCTCTGCGCATCGAGAGCGGTGTCCATGGTGACTGAGCCTCTCGTGGTTCGGGGAGTGCTGCATCCGGAAGCGCATCTCCTGGTGGCGGCTCGGCCGGCGCGCGGGCCGGCCGCCGGTCCCGCCGGGCGGACGTCATGACCCCTGCGGCGCGGTGTCGGTCATGCCGCGGACGATGATCACCGGTGAGGGCGCGTGGTAGAGCAGCGCCTGCGCCACCGCGCCGAGCATGCCCCGGCCGGGCTCGTCGCCGCGCGGCGCGACCATCGTCACCTGCGCCGAGCGGGACTGCTCGACGAGTACGGTCTCCGGGGCGCCGCGGACGGTGTGGCATTCGACGGGCACGTCGCGGTGCCGGCCGGCATACCGGTCGACGGCCTCGGTGAGCTGCCGGGAGATCTCCTCGTCCTGCTCGTCGGGTTCCACCACCCGGATGGCCAGCAGCCGGCTGCCGCGCCGCTTCGTGCACTCGAACGCCCACTCCAGGGCCTCGTGCGAGCTGGGTGAGCCGTTCACCCCGATCAGTACGGGTCCCTGCGGCGGCGGTTCGCGGCGGGTCACCAGCACCGGGCAGCTGGCCTGGGCGGCGAGTTGTACGGCGGGCGCGTCGGACGGTACGCAGTCGTCGCAGGTGCCCATGCCGCCGTCGCCGACGACGAGGAGGAACGCCCGCTGGGAGCGGCGCAGCAGGATGGGAACCCGGGGCCCCTCGACGATCTCGCCGGTGACCGTGAGCTCCGGTTCGACGTCGCGGGCCAGGTCGTTGGCGCGGGCGAGCAGATCCTCGGCCTCGTCGCGTGGCGCGGCCACGGTCTCCGCCTCGAACGCGGAACGCCAGTCGAAGGCGTGCACCAGGTGCAGGGGCCGGCCGTGCGCGACGGCTTCCTCGGCGGCGAGCCGCACCATCGCGAGGTTGCGCTCCGAGCCGAGGCCGACCAGCACGGGCCGTTCGGTGGCTGCGGTCATCGGACATCACCTCCCGGGCGTCGCGCCCGGCACGACCACGCTCCCTCGCCCCGAGGGTAGTCGCGTGACGGTGGGTGGCGGGTCGGTTCGCGGCCGGAATGTCAACATGGGTTGACAGGCTCCCGTCGTCAACGTACGTTGACAGCATGACTCAGGCGACGGAACTCGCGGCGGCCGCCGGCAGCCCCGACCCCCGGGTCGGGCTGCGTGCCGTCCGCGCGCTGCGCCGGCTGCTCGAGCGGCTGGAAGTGGTCCAGGTCGACAACGCCCGCCGACAGGGCTGGTCCTGGCAGGAGATCGCCGACGCGCTCGAGGTCAGCCGGCAGGCGGTCCACAAGAAGCACGCCGGACGACCGGCGGTCCCCACCTCCTGGGAGGCGTGATGTTCGAACGGTTCACCGACCGCGCCCGCGACATCGTCCGCCGGGCGCTTGACGAGGCCCGAGCCGAGGGGCAACGGCCGGTCGGGACCGAGCACCTGCTGCTCGCCCTGCTCGCCGACGAGGCGAGCCTCGCCAGCCGGGTGCTCACCGAGGTCGGCGTCGACGCCGACGACCTGCGGGCCCGCATCCGCCGGCACGTCGAGACCGGTGGCGTCGGCCTCGGCGACGCCGACGCGGCGGCGCTGCGCGAGATCGGCATCGACCTGGCCGCCATCGTGGCCCGCGTCGAGGAGACGTTCGGCCCCGACGCGCTGCGCGAGGCGGCACCGGAGCCGCGCCGCCGCTGGCGCCGGCGCCGCTACGCCGGCGGTCCGTTCTCACCCCGGTCGAAGAAGGTCCTGGAGCTGTCGCTGCGGGAGGCGATCCGGCTGCGGCACCACCACATCGGCAGCGAACACATCCTGCTCGGTCTGCTCCGCGAGGGCCACGGCCTGGCGGCGCTGGTGCTCACCGAGGCCGGCGCCGACCTCGACGACCTGCGTCGCCGGGTGGAACAGGCGCTGCGTACGGCCGCCTGAACGGCGTCCCGGACGGTCGCCCCGCGGCTACGAACCTCGGGGCGGCCGAGCCGACCGGCGAACGGGTCCGCCGCCCGGGCGAGGCGCACGCCGTCGCAAACCTCTCTGTGGCGCTTACGACCCCGACCCCGGCACGGCTCGCTGAACGACGCCGGTTGCTGCACACTGACGCCGTGAATGGTGGACGGCGTGCGCGGCCCGCGCGTGACGACGGCGGGCTGCGCTCCGCCGTCGTGGTCAACCCGGTCAAGGTGGCCGATCTGGAGCGGCTGCGTCGCACCGTGACCGACGCCCTCGCCGCCGCCGGCTGGCCCGAACCGCTGTGGTACGAGACCACCGTCGAGGACCCGGGCCGGGGCCAGACCGAGGCGGCCGTCGACGCCGGTGTCGACGTGGTCTTCGCCTGCGGCGGCGACGGCACCGTCATGTCCTGCGTGAGCGCGCTGGTCGGTACCGACGTGGCGCTCGCCGTGCTGCCCCAGGGCACCGGCAACCTCCTCGCCGCCAACCTCGGGCTCTCCACCGACCTGGCCGCCGGGCTGGAGGTGGCCGTCGAGCGCGGCCGCCGGCTGCTCGACGTGGGCGAGGTCGACGGGCGCTACTTCACCGTCATGGCGGGCATGGGTTTCGATGCCCAGATGCTCGCCGCCACCAGCGAGGCGACCAAGGCGCGGATCGGCTGGCCCGCGTACGTCGTGGGGGCCGCACGGCACCTTCGGGACCGCCCGATGCGGGTGTCGATCCGGGTCGACGACCGGCCCCCCGTGCGCCGGCGCGCCCGCTCGGTGCTGGTCGCCAACGTCGGGCGGCTGCAGGGCGGCATCCGGCTGCTCACCGAGGCCGAACCGGACGACGGCTGGCTCGACGTCGCCGTGCTCACCCCGCGTTCCCTGCGGGACTGGCTCTCCCTCGGCTGGGCGGTGATCCGCCGCCGGGGACGGGTGCCGAGGATGGAGGTGTTCCGCGGCCGCCGGGTGCTGGTCACCGCCAGCCGCGCCCAGCCCCGGGAGCTCGACGGTGACCTCATCGCCCCCGGCCGGCGGCTGCGCGCGGTGATCCGGCCGAAGTCGCTCTGGTTGTGCGTGCCGCAGCCCGAACGGGCGCGGGACCTCGCCGTCGACGTGGACCGCGCCGCCGAGCGGGGTGAGGAGCTGGTCGAGGAGGCGCGTCGTGAGTAGTACCCGCATCGTGCCGGAGACCCGCCTCATGGCCGACGAGGAGCTCTCCGCCGACGACGCCTGGCACACCCTGCGCCGGCAGGGCGGCTGGCACCTGCTGCGGGACGCGTTCATCCGGTTCCGCTACGGCGACGGGTTCAGCCACTCCCGCGCCTTCGCGCTCCAACTCTGCCTCGCCGTGGTGCCGTTCCTGATCGCGCTCACCGGCCTGATCAGCGAGCTCGGCGTGGAGGAGGGCGGGCGGGTGGTCGCCGACACCGTACTGGCGGTCACCCCCGGGGCGAGCGAGCCGGTCGTGGCCGAGCTGCTCGGCGAGGGGGAGAGCACCGAGCGCGCCGGCGAACTGGCGCTCACCCTCGGCCTGCTCACCGGGCTGGTGTCGCTCACCACCACCATGGCGCAGATCGAGCGCGGCGCGAACCGGATCTACGGCGTGGAGCGGGACCGGCCCGCCCTGCGGAAGTACCTGCGGGCCGCCGTCCTCGCGGTCACCGCCGGCGTCCCGGCGCTGACCGGGTTCCTGATCCTGGTGGGCGGCGGCCCGATGGGCGACTCCGTGCAGCGGCACTACGCCTGGGGCGTGTGGGTGCACGGCGCCTGGGCGGTGATCCGCTGGCCGCTCAGCCTGGCGCTGACCGTGCTCGCGGTGGCCGTGCTCTTCCGCCACGCGCCCCGGCGCCGGCAACCCGGGCTCTCCTGGCTCTTCTTCGGCGCCGGCATCGCGACCGCGCTCTGGTGGCTGACCAGCCTGCTGCTGGCCGCGTACGTCAACTTCAGCGACGCGTTCGGCCAGACGTACGGCGCGTTGACGGGGATGATGGCGCTGCTGCTCTGGGCCAACCTCACCGGTGTGGCGCTCTTCGGCGGGCTCGCGTTCGCCGCGCAGCTGGAGGCGCTGCGCATCGGTGTGCGGGAGCCGGCCGAGCCGGACCTGTGGGAGCCGGAGACGGTCCGCGCGGAGACGCTCGACCCGCTGGAGCTGCCCGCCCCACCCCGGCCACCGGCGCCCCGCCGCACGCGCGACAGTGCGGTGTAGCCGCCGAGCGAACCGGGTAAAGCCGCCTCGCCAGGGAGACCAGGGAGGTGCGGGGTGACCGCGGTCAGAGAGGCGGTGCGGCGACCTATCGGGCATTTCGCCGAGCGGAGCGTCGCCGGGCTGGCGGTGATCACCGGCGCCGGCGCCGCGTTCGGCCTGCTGCTCATGCTGGTCCGGTTCCGGTGGGGCCCGATGTACACCGCCGACCGCGCGGTGGCGGAGTGGTTCAACGACCTCGTCGCGCCGCACGGCCCCGTGGTGACCGTGCTCCAGGCGGTCACCGACCTCGGTGGACGGCCGGTCCTGATCTGGCTGGTCACCATCGCCGTGGTGGGGCTGCTCATCCGCCGCCAACCCCGGCTGGCCGTCTACCTGATCGTCACCGGGGTGGGCGGGCTGATCCTCGACCCGTCGCTGAAGACGCTGGTCGGCCGGCTCCGGCCGATCGTCGACGTGCCGGTCGCCAGCGCACCCGGCAACAGCTTCCCCAGCGGCCACGCCCTGGGATCGTTCGTCGCGTACGGGGCGCTGCTGCTGGTCTTCCTCCCGGCGCTGGCACCGCGCTGGCGTAAACCGGCGATCGCCCTTGTCGCCGCGCTGGTGGCCGTCATCGGGCTGACCCGCATCGCGCTGGGCGTGCACTTCGTCTCCGACGTGCTCGCCGGGTGGCTGCTCGGCGCCGCCTGGCTCGGTGTCACCGCGTACGCCTTCCGGCTGTGGCGGCGCGAGCGCGGCCGACCGGCGCCGCCGCTGGCGGAGGGGCTGGAGCCCGAGGCGGGGCACGACATCGCCGCCGCCCCGGCCGAGGAGCACGTGCTGGAGCACCCGCGCTCCGCGGTCGCCGAGCTTCTCGTCGGGTGGGTGCTGGTCTTCGGCGCGCTCTACGGCTTCGGCATGTACGTCAGCCACCACGCCGGCGGGACGTTCCTGGCCAGCCTCGACAGCGAGGTGCCGCGCTGGTTCGCGGAGCGGCACACCCCGGCCCTGACCGAGCTGAGCTGGTGGTGGAGCAAGTTCGGCGACACCCACGCGATCCTGCTCGTCTCGCTGGTGTTCTGCCCGCTGGTTCTGGCCGTGTGGCGGCGGTGGCGGCCCGTGCTCTTCGTGGCGCTGGCCATGTTCGGCGAGCTGAGCCTCTTCCTCACGAGCGCCCACGCGGTCGACCGGCCGCGCCCGCCGGTGGAGAACCTGGACGGGCCGATGCCCACGTCGTCGTTCCCGTCCGGTCACATCGCCGCGACGATCTGCCTCTACACGGCGATCGCCGTACTGGTCATGGCCCGCACCGACAGGTGGTGGCGCTGGCTGACCGTGCTGCTCGCCGTGCTGATGCCGCTCGGCGTGGCCACCTCCCGGATCTACCGGGGCATGCACCACCCCACCGACTTCATGGGCGCGATCCTGCTCGGCGCGCTCTGGATCGGCCTGCTGTACTGGGTCGTCCGGCCCAACGCCGACGTGCACGCGGGCAACCGGCCGAGCATCGAGTCGGAGGACGGGCACACCCTCGACGACGAGCTGGTCCGGGCCACCCGAACGGAGTGAATCGTGCTGCGCGTGATGACCTGGAACATCCGTACCGGTGGTCGCGACGGCGACGGCGCCGACCGACGGGACGAGATCGTCGAGCTGATCGACGCGCAGCGGCCGGACGTGCTGCTCCTGCAGGAGCTTCGCGGCTTCGACGACCGGATGCTGGCCGGGTTCGCCGCGCGGCTGGGCCTGCGCCCGTACCGGTCGGCGAGTTGCCTGGGACAGCCGGTGGCGGTGCTCGTCCGCCCACCGCTGCGTACGCTCGCGGCGGCTCCGCTGCGCCGGCCGTTCCACCATGCGGCGGGCCGGGTGGTGCTGGCCACCGACGCGGGGCCGCTCACCGTGCTCGGCGCGCACCTTGCCCCGTACTCGGGCGGGTGGCGGCGGGTCGAGGTGGACTGGCTGGTACGCGCCGTGCGGCGGGCGCCGGGCGAGCTGACCGTGGTCGGTGGCGACCTGAACGCGCTGGACCCGGCGACGGACCACACCGCGCAGTTGAGCCGGCTCCAGCCGAAGTACCGCCGCCGGCACCTGCGCCGCGACGGGCGCACGGTGGACACCCGGGCGGTGGGGGTGCTGCTCGACGCGGGCCTGGTCGACCTGCAACGTTGCGTGGGCGGGCCGGACGGGGGGCACACCGTGCCGACCTGGCACGGCGGGGCGGAGTTCGTCGGGATGCGGCTGGACTACCTGCTCGGCTCCCCGGCGCTGGCCGCTCGGGCGCGGGACGTCCGGGTGGTCCGCGGCGGCACCGCGGACCGCGCGTCGGACCACTACCCGCTGCTGGCCGACCTGGCGCTGGACCCGGCCTGACCGGCGGCTGAGGCCGGGTGGTCCACGGGCCGAGCCGCCGGCGACTCCCGGTGGCGGCCGCCCGGGGCCGGCCTGCCGTCGACGGGTGATCTCCCCTGGGCTCCGGCGACCGTGATGGCGCTCAGAACACCAGGTTGACCAGGACGGTGAGCACCACCGAGGCGAGCACCGAGAAGAGGATCATCAGTAGGCAGCCGAGGCCGCCACCTAGCGGGCGGACCTCCACGTTGCCGATTCGCATCGAACTCCCTCCGTCGACCGGTTCACAGCTCTCGCAGGCGGGGCAGGAGCTGTTCCTGAGCCCAGTCCAGGAACATCGGCTGGCGGTCGGCGCCCACCTGCAGGAGCGCCACGTGGGTGAAGCCGGCTTCGACGAAGGCCCGGAACGCCTCGACGTGCCGGTCGACGTCCGGACCGCAGGTGATGCCCCGCGCCACGTCCTCCTCGCGGACGAACTGGGTGGCGGCGGCGAACGACCCCGGGTTGGGCAGGTCGGGCATCACCCGCCAACCGAGGCCGAACCAGCGGAACTGCTCGTGCGCGATCCTGCGGCACTCGGCCTCGTCCGGGCCGTAGCAGATCGCCAGCTGGCCGTAACGGTTGCGGTCGCCGCCGCCCGCGTCCTCGTAGAGCTGGATGATCTGCGGGTCGGGTTCGGTGGCGATGAGGCCGTCGCCGTACTCGGCGGCGAGGCTGGCCGACTGCGGACCGGAGGCGGCGACCGCCATCCGCACCGGGGTCTCCGGGCGGTCCCAGACGTAGGCGTCGGGCACGTCGAAGTGGTTGCCGGAGAAGGTCAGCGTCTCGCCGTTGAGCAACGGGCGGATGATCTGCAGCGCCTCCTCGAACATCTCGTGCCGCTGCTGCACGTGCGGCCACTCGCCCGCCACGTGCTCGTTGAGGTTCTCGCCCGCGCCGAGGCCGAGGGTGAACCGGCCGTCCGAGAGCAGCCCGACGGTGCTGGCCTTCTGGGCCACCACGGCCGGGTGGTAGCGGCGGATCGGGCAGGTGACGAACGACATCAGTTCGGCCCGGCTGGTGGCGTGCGCCACCGCGCCCAGCACCGACCAGGCGTACGGGGAGTGGCCCTGCGAGTCCAGCCAGGGGTAGTAGTGGTCGGAGATCACCAACTGGTCGAACCCGGCCGCCTCCGCCCGCACCGCGTGGTCGACCAGCTCCTTCGGCCCGGACTGCTCGCACAAGAGGGTGTAGCCCACGCTGACCATGTGGTATCTCTCCTTCCCCGCCGGCGGATCATCCCCGGATACCCGGTCGGGCCGAGATCAACCCTGCCGAGCCGGTTGCGACGAATCGCCGGTCGGGGGTCAGTGCGCGCCGTTCAGGTTCACGATGACCACGCCCGCGATGATCAACCCGATGCCGAGGAGCTTCACCGCGCCGACCGGTTCACCGAGGAAGACCGCGCCGATCGCCACGATCGTCGCGGTCCCCAACCCCGACCAGAGGGCGTACGCGACGCCGACCGGGATCTGCTTCACCGCCTGCGACAGCAGCACGAACGCCAGCCCGTAGCCGCCGAGACACGCCAGGGTCGGCCAGAGCCGGGTGAACCCCGCGGTGGCCTTGAGCAGGCTGGTGGCCATCACCTCGGCCGCGATCGCGATGCCCAGCAGGACGTACGCCATGTCGTACCTCGTCACTCGTCGTCCGGTGCGGACTCCACTGCGGCCAGCCGGGCGGCCCGCATGGTCAGGTACCGCTGCTCCGGCAGGCTGTTCGTCCGCCCGGCCGCCTCCCGGTAGTCGGCCACCGCGCGGTCGCGGTCGCCGGCCATCTCGTGGAGGTGGGCGCGGGCGGCGTGCAGCCGGTGGTGCCCGACCAGCCGGGGATCGTCCGCGAGCCCGGCCAGGGCGGCCAGCCCGGCGTCCGGCCCGTGCACCATCGCGGTGGCCACCGCCCGGTTGAGCGCCACCACCGGGCTGCCCGACAGCCGTTCGAGGACCTCGTACAGGGCGAGGATCTGCGGCCAGTCGGTCTGCTCGGCCGAGGGCGCCTCGTCGTGCAGCGCCGCGATGGCGGCCTGGAGCTGGTACGGCCCGACGGGCCCGCGGGGCAGCGCGTGGGTGACCAGCGCGATCCCCTCGGCGATGGCCGTCGCGTCCCACCGGCTGCGGTCCTGCTCGGCCAGGGAGATCAGCTCACCCGACGGCCCGGTGCGCGCCGGGCTGCGCGCCTCGGTGAGCAGCATCAGCGCCAGCAGCCCGGCCGTCTCGCTGTCGTCGGGCAGCCGTTCGTGCAGCGCCCGGGTCAGCCGGATCGCCTCCACCGACAGGTCCACCCGGCGCAGGTCCGGCCCGGCGCTGCTGGTGTGCCCCTCGGTGAGGATCAGGTAGAGGACGTGCCGGACGGCGGCCAGCCGCTGACCACGGTCTGCCTCGTCGGGCATCCGGAACGGCATGCCGGAGGCCCTGATCCGCTGCTTGGCGCGGCTGATCCGCTGCGCCATCGTGGCCTCGGGGACCAGGAACGCGTGGGCGATCTCGGCGGTGCTCAGCCCACCGACCGCGCGCAGGGTCAGCGCGATGGCCGAGGCGGTGGAGAGCGCCGGATGGCAGCAGAGGAAGAGCAGGATCAGCGTGTCGTCCCGCTCCGCGAGCAACTGCTGGTCCGCCGCCGGGGCGGCCCGCCGGTCGTCCGGCTCGCGGCGCGCCACCAGGTTCTCCCGGCTGCGCCGGGCGGTCTCCGCGCGGACCAGCTCGATCATCCGGCGGTACCCGACCTGGATCAGCCAACCGCGCGGATTCGCCGGCATCCCCTCGTCCGGCCACTGGGTGGCCGCGGCGAGCAGCGCCTCCTGCACGGCGTCCTCGGCGGTGGCGAAGTCGCCGAATCGGCGGGCGAGCACGCCGAGGACCTGCGGCGCCAGCTCGCGCAGCAGGTCCTCGGTGCGTCGGTCGATGGTGGCCAGTCGTCACAGCTCCTGCGGCGGGGCGGACATCACCGGGTGCACCTCGATCGGCATGTTCAGTGGGCGGCCACCCGGACCGGGGGCGGTGGAGATGTGCGCGGCGATCTCCACGGCCCGCCGCGGCGTCTCACAGTCGACGATCCACCAGCCGGCGAGGAACTCCTTCGTCTCCGGGAACGGCCCCTCGGTCACCACCGGCACGCCGCCCTCGCCGGCTCGGACGATCCGGGTCTGCTCCGGGCCGCCGAGCCCTTCCCCCTGCACCCACTCCCCGTCCGCCACGAGCTTGGCGTTGACGTCGCCCATGAAGGCGATGTGCGCCTGGATCTCCTCCGGCGTCCACGTCCCGATCGGGGGGAACTCGGTCCCGGCGGCGCTGAACTGCATCAGCAACATGTACTTCACGGTCGGCTCCTCACGCCTGCGCACCTCATTCTCGGTGCTCTCACCCTGAGGTAGAAGCAGCGGCCCGCCGTCTCGACATGCCCGGCCGAAAATCTTCGAAAAAATCAGTCGACCGCGCCGACCTCCAGTAGCAGCGCCTGCTCCGGGTGCAGGGCCGGCAGTTGTAGGCCCACGGTGCCCAGCGCGGCCCCGGTCAGCGTCACCCCGCCCGGCAGCCACCCCGGCTCGGCCCGCTGCACCGTCGCGGGCGCCGGCACGCCCTCGGCCGGCCGCACCGTGTACCGGCGTCGCCGGTCCAGGCCGGGCAGCCGGAGCGCGCCCGGGATCTGGGCGACGGAGGTGGTCAGCCGGCTGACCGCGTACACCGCCCGGGAGCCGTCATGGGCGACCACGCCGTGCGCCCAGACGGCCGGGTCGGGGTGGTCCACCCGGACCGTACGGCCGGTGTGCAGCAGCGGGCGCAGCCGCTTGTGCAGCGCCACCCAGGTGGCCAGCTCGGTGCGCTGCGCCGGGCTGATCGAGGCGATGTCCCACTCGATGCCGTAGTGGCCGAAGAGCGCCGTGGTGGCGCGGAAGCCGAGGTCGTGCACCCGGTTGGTGGTGTGCGAACGCTCGGGGCCGATGTGGCTGCCGACCAGCTCCGGCGGGAGCAGCAGTCCCGTCCAACGTTGGATGGCGAGCCGCTCCAGGGCGTCGTTGCAGTCACTGGCCCAGACCCGGTCGGTACGGGCGAGGATCTCCAGGTCGACCCGGGCGCCGCCGGAGGCGCAGCTCTCGATCTCCACGTCCGGGTGGCGGCGGCGCAGCTCGTCGAGGAGGCGGTAGACCGCCTCGGTCTGCGCGTGCACCCCGGGCCGGCCGTGGTGGCCCGCCTCGACGAGGTCCCGGTTGTGGTCCCACTTCAGGTAGCTGATCCCGGGATGCTCGGTGAGCAGCGCGTCCAGCCGCTGCAGCAGATAGGCGTACACCCCGGGGTGGGCCAGGTCGAGTGCCTGCTGGTTGCGCCACGACAGGGGCAGCCGCCCGGCGGTGGCGAGCACCCACTCGGGGTGGGCGCGGAACAGGTCCGAGTCCGGGTTGACCATCTCCGGCTCGACCCAGAGGCCGAACCGGAGCCCGAGCTTGGTGACGTGGTCGATCAGCGGGTGCAGGCCGTCGGGCCAGACGCCCTCGTCGACGTACCAGTCGCCGAGACCGGCGGTGTCGGCGCGCCGGCCCCGGAACCAGCCGTCGTCCAGCACGAACCGTTCGACACCGACCTCCGCCGCCTGGTCGGCGAGCGCGCGCAGCCGGTCCAGGTCGTGGTCGAAGTAGACCGCCTCCCAGACGTTGAGGGTGACCGGTCGCGGGGTGCCGGGATGCCGCGGCCGGGCCCGCAGGTGGGTGTGCAGGACGTCGCTGAGCCCGTCCAGTCCCGTGTCGGACCAGACCGCGTAGAGCAGAGGGGTGGCGTACGACTCGCCGGGGCCGAGCACCACCTCGCCCGGGGTGAGCAGTTCGCCACCGCCGAGGGTCGCCGTGCCGGTGGGGTTCCGTTCGGCGAAGGTGACGTGGTCGCCGCTCCACGCGGTGTGCACGGCCCACACCTCACCGTCGCGGAAGCCGAATCCGGCCGTACCGGCGACCAGGAGCAGTGTGGCGTCGTGGCCGGTACGCCCGTGCCGGCCCTCCCGTACCCAGGTGCCCATCGGCCACGGGTGCCGCTGCGGCGACCGTTCCCGGCACCACCTGCCGGTCAGGTCGAGCAGTTCGGTGGCGACCGCCGGCACCGGCAGCACCGGCGTCAGCTCGCGCAGCTCGTACGGGCTCGCCCCGTCGTTGCGCAGCCGGTGACGCAGCAGCACCAGACCGGTCGGGTCCAGGGTGAGCTCCACGGTCAGCGAGAGGCCGGCCGCGGCGTCGCCGGCGTGCACGTCGACCCGGGCGGGCGCCCGCGGGTCCGCGGGGTCGTCCACGTCGAGCCGGTCCAACCGGAACGCGGTGGACCAGTCCGCCCGGTCACGGTGCCCGGCCAGCGCGGGCCGGCCGCTCCAGCCGGCGCTCGCCTCAGGCAGCAGGGAGAGCACGGTCGGCGCGTCGAAGCTGCTCGGCACGACCGGCGGCACCGTGGCGTCGGCGAGCTGGCGCAGGCCGTCGTCGTCGAGGTCACCGGTGTCGCCGCCCCAGTGCACGACCCGGGGCAGCCCCGGGCCGCGCGCGTCGAGCACCAGGCTGGTCCGCGCGCGGCGCAGGTGCACAACACTCATCCCTTGCTAGCTCCCAAGGTCAGGCCCCGGACGAAGTGCCGCTGGAGCAGGAAGAAGATCACCAGGGTGGGGATCGCGACCAGCACGCTGCCGGCCGAGACCAGGTTGTTGTCGGTGAAGAACTCGCCGCGCAGGTTGTTCAGCGAGCTGGTGACGGGGAACTTGTCGCCGGTGCGCATGAGCACGGTGGCCCAGAAGAACTCGTTGTAGATCCAGGTGACCTCGAGCGTGGCGAGCGCGGCGAGGGCCGGCCGGCACAGCGGCATGGTCACCTGCCAGTACTGCCGCCAGATGCTCGCCCCGTCGACCATCGCCGCCTCGTACAGGTCGCGCGGCAGCGCCTTCATGTAGTTGCTGAGCACGAAGACGCAGAAGCCGCACTGGAACGCGACGTTGATCAGGATCAGGCCCCAGTAGCTGTCGTACAGCAGCTCCGAGTCGCTCATGAAGGCGGGCAGCGGCACCTGCGTGAAGAGCCGGAACAGCGGGATGAGCAGGGCCTGCTGGGGGAGCAGGTTGGCCGCCGTGAAGAGGCCGAGCAGCACCAGGTTGATCTTCCAGTTGAACCGGGCGATGACGAAGGCCACGCAGGAGGCGAGGAAGAGGGTCAGCAGCACCGCGGGGACGGTGATGTAGACCGAGTTGAGGAAGTGCTTGCCGAACTCGGCGGTCTGCCAGGCGGTGACGTAGTTGTCGATGGTCCAGCCGCCGAACGAGACGTACCCGTGGGTGGCGGTGTACTCGTACGACCGCAGGGAGGTGAGTACGGACCAGATGACCGGGAAGAGCCAGCCGATCGCCACCGCGGCGAGGAAGACGTGCAGCACCACCCGTTGCGGGGTGGGCCGGCGCCGGGCCGGTCGCGCGTCCTGCGCGGCCGGTGGCCGGGTCAGGGTACCGGTGCTCATCGGTCCTCCCCCCGCATCACGGTGACCAGGTAGATGGTGATGAAGACCAGCGACACGACCAGCATGATCGTCGCCAGCGCGGAGCCGAAGCCGATCCGGCTCGCCTCGCCCACCACGTTCTGGGTGACCAGGGCGGAGAGCAGTTCGAGCCCGTTGCGTCCCTTGTTGACGACCCAGACCAGGTCGAACGCGCGCAGCGACTCGATCACCGTGACCACCAGCACGATGATGTTGATGGGGCGCAGCACCGGGAAGATCACCCGGAAGAAGCTCCTCGCCTCGGAGGCGCCGTCGACGGCGGCGGCCTCGCGCAGCGACGGGTCGACGCCCTTCAGCCCGGCCAGGTAGAGCAGCATGATGTAGCCGACGTGCCGCCAGCCGGAGGCGAGCATCACCGCCCAGATGTTCACGCCCGGGTCGCCGTACCAGTCGACGTCGGTGCCGAGCACCGCGTTGAGCAGGCCCTGGTCGCGGGAGTAGATGAGCTGCCAGACGAAGCCGATAAGCGCGAGCGAGAGCACCACCGGCAGGTAGAGCGCGGTCTGGTAGAAGCGGCTGCCGCGCAGCTCCTTGTCGAGCAGTACGGCCAGGAACATCCCGAACGGGGTGGCCACCAGGAAGAGCGCCGCGAGCCAGAGCAGGTTGTGCTGCACGGCCGGGACGAACGGTGGGTAGATGGTCAGCACGTCGCCGTAGTTGCGTCCGCCGACGAAGTCGATGTCGGCGAGCGGGCCGATGCCGTCCCAGTCGGTGGTGGAGAGCGCCACGGTGGCCAGCGCCGGCAGCCACACCAGGGCGGTGACCAGCAGCAGGGGCAGCAGCACCATCAGCGTGATCACCACGCGGTCGGTGCCGGACAGGAGCCGTAGCCGGCGGCCGCGACCACGGGTGGTGGTCGCGGCCGGCGGTTCCACGGCGCGATCCGCTTGGATCAGGGGCAGGTCGGACACGATGTCCTCCCCCTCTCGCCGTCAGCTCGTGAAGATCGACTTCTTCTGGTTCTCGATGCTGTTCGTCAGCCCGTCGATGTCCTTGGGGTCCTTGATGAACTGCTGGAGCGCGGGAATGATCACCGTCGAGGCGAAGTCGGGGCGGGTGTCCCGGTCGAGGAACTGCGCGATCTCGGTGGCCGAGCCGACCAGTTCGGCCGCCTTCTTCTGCAACGCGCTGTAGCCGCTGGTGTCCGCCGTGGTGTTGGCGACCAGGGTGCCGGGGTCCGTCTTCACGGCGATGTTCGCCGCGTCCACGCCGCCGATGTACTCCAGCAGCTTCTTGGCGTTCGCCTCGGACTTCGGCTTGCGCGCCATCATGTAGCCGTCGATCGGGGCGTCCAGCGCCTTGGCGCCGATCGCCGGGTCGATCTCGGGGAAGGTGAAGAAGTCGATGTCGTCCTGCTCGTCGGCGTTGAACTGTTGGGCGACGAAGAGGCCGAGCAGGTACATGCCGCTCTTCTTCTGCTGCAGCGACTGGGCGGCCTCCTGCCAGGTGCGGCCCAGGGCGTCCGGCTGGTGTAGCGGCAGCAGTCCGGCCCAGGTGTCGAAGACCTTCTTCACCTTGTCGGAGGTCCAGGACTCCTTGCCGGCCATCAGGTCGATGTGGAACTGGTAGCCGTTGATCCGCAGGTTCAGGATGTCGAAGGTGCCCATCGCCGGCCAGCCGTCCTTGTCGGCGAAGGCGATCGGCACGAGGCCGTCCCGCTTCATCTGGTTCGAGAGGGTGGTCAGCTCGTCCAGGCTCTTCGGCACCTGGTAGCCGTGCTGCTGCCAGACCGACTTGCGGTAGAAGACCGCCCACGGGTAGTAGGAGAACGGCACGAAGTACTGCTTGCCGTCGTCGCCGGTGGAGGCCTTCTTGAAGGCGTCGGAGAAGCCGGAGAGCTTGCCCCAGACGTCGGAGATGTCACCGGCCAGGCCCCGCTCGGCGAAGAACCGCATCCGGTAGCCGGCGAACCAGGTGAACGTGTCGTCCGGCTTGCCCTGCAGGTAGTTGTTGATGTTCTCCTGGAACGTGTTGTGGTCGACGGTGTTGATCGCGACCTCGACGCCCGAGGAGGTCTTGAAGGCGGCCGAGAGCTTGGCGAGCACGTCCTTCGGCGTCGGGTCGGACGCGTTGGAGCCCATCGAGACCGTCTTGGCGTCGGACCCGCCGGAGTCGGAGCCGCCGCAGCCGGCGAGCAGTCCCGTGCCGAGCAGGGAGCCCGCGCCGGCCGCCCCGGCGAGCAGCGTGCGGCGGTTCACGCCGGCGACGGAGGACGGTACGAGTCTGGCCAGGTACTCGGCCTGGGTACGGGGACGGGACATGGTTCCTCCTGCGGATGAGAAGGTGCGCTGCGCCCGAAGGGTCGGGGGTGGGGTGGGGGCTCGTGAACGCACACTGGATCCACCGTGAATCCACATTGCTAAACACGAACTGCCAGTGGCGCCTCAAGCTACCCGCCCCGCAGCCGGTGTCAAGAGGGCAGTACGGGATCGACAACCCAGTCGTGACGGGGCTGTTATCAGGTAAACGTTGGAAATGTTTCCATGTTGGAATCTGTTGACTTGAGCGATCGATCAGGGCACGCTCTGCTGCCATGCGGCGATGGCAGGGCGACCAGATCTTCTTCGGCGGTGACTACAACCCCGAGCAGTGGCCCGAGGAGACCTGGGCCGAGGACGTCGAGCTGATGCGCCGGGCCGGGGTCAACCTGGTCTCGGTCGGGATCTTCTCCTGGGCCCTGCTCGAACCGACCCCCGGGCGGTACGAGTTCGACTGGCTGGACCGCGTCCTCGACCTGCTGCACACCGGCGGCGTCGACGTCGACCTGGCGACCGCCACCGCGAGCCCACCCCCGTGGCTGGCCCGCCTGCACCCCGAGACGCTGCCCCGGCGCGCCGACGGCACGATCCTCTGGCCGGGCGGGCGACAGGCGTACTGCCCCAGCTCCCCGATCTTCCGCGAGCGGTCGCTGGCGCTGGTGGAGGCCGTCGCCAGCCGGTACGCCGAGCACCCCGCCGTGGTCATGTGGCACGTGTCGAACGAGCTCGGCTGCCACAACGTGCACTGCTACTGCGACGCCAGCGCCGAGGCGTTCCGGAGCTGGCTGCGGGAGCGCTACGGCGACCTGGACCGGCTCAACGCCGCCTGGGGCACCGCCTTCTGGAGCCAGCGGTACGGCGACTGGGCCGAGATCAATCCGCCGCGCACCGCGCCGACCTTCGCCAACCCCACCCAGCAGCTGGACTTCCTGCGCTTCTCCTCCGACGAGCAGCGCGCGCAACTGCGCGCCGAGCGGGAGCTGCTGGGGCGGCTGGTCCGCCAGCCCGTGACGACGAACTTCATGATCGGCACGGGCATCAAGTACCTCGACTACCACTCGTGGGCCGGCGACGTGGACCTCGTCGCCAACGACCACTACCTGACCGCCGCCGACCCGCGGGCACACGTCGGGCTGGCGCTCGCCGCCGACCACACCCGCGGCGTCGCCGGGGGAGAGCCCTGGCTGCTCATGGAGCACTCCACCAGCGCGGTGAACTGGCAGCCCCGTAACGTCGCCAAGACCCCCGGTCAGCTGCGCCGCAACAGCCTGGCGCACGTGGCCCGGGGCGCCGACGGGGTGCTCTTCTTCCAGTGGCGGGCCTCGCGGGCGGGCGCGGAGAAGTTCCACTCGGCGCTGGTGCCGCACGCCGGGCCGGAGACCAAGGTGTTCCGGGAGGTCTGCCGGCTCGGCGCCGACCTCGGGGCGCTGACCGAGATCCGGGGCAGTCGGGTCGACGCCGAGGTGGCGGTCCTCTTCGACTACGAGGCGTGGTGGGGCGTGGAGCTCGACTCGCACCCGAGCGCCGACGTCACGTACGTCGACCGGATCACCGCGCTCTACGACTCGCTCTGGCGTGCCGGGATCACGGCCGACCTCGTCCACCCCTCGGCCGACCTGGACCGCTACCGGCTGGTCCTGGTACCCACGCTCTACCTGACCCGGGACGCCGACACCGCCGCGCTGCGCCGGTTCGTCGAGTCCGGCGGCACCGCCCTGGTCACCTACTTCAGCGGCGTCGTCGACGAGAACGACCACATCCGGCTGGGCGGCTACCCGGGGGCGTTCCGCGAGCTGCTCGGTGTGCGCACCGAGGAGTTCTTCCCGCTGCGCGCGGGGGAGCGGGTCCGGCTCGACGACGGGGCCACGGCCGACGTGTGGACGGAGTGGCTGCACCCGGAGGGCGCCGAGGTGCTCGCCACGTACGCCGACGGGCCGCTGCCCGGCGTGGCCGCGGTGACCCGGCACGCGGTCGGCGCGGGCGCCGCCTGGTACCTCGGGACCCGGCTGGACCAGCCGGCCACCGACCGGCTGGTCGCCCGCCTGGTGGCCGAGTCCGGTGTCCGGCCGGCCGCCGAGGCGCCGCCCGGCGTCGAGGTGGTCCGCCGCCGTGGCGCCGAGCGCAGCTGGCTCTTCGTCCTCAACCACACCGACGACGTGGCGCGGCTCCCCGTCACCGGCGTGGACCTGCTCACCGGGGAGCGCTGCGACGGTGCGCTGGTGGTGCCCGCGGGCGAGGTCGCGGTGGTCCGGGAGGACGCTCCCGCAGCCACGGCCTGAACCACCGGCAGCGACGGGTCGAAGGAGGTTGACCGGATGCTCGCCCAGCAACGGCAGAGCGCCATCCTCGATCTGATCCGGGAGTCCGGCGGCGTACGGGTGAGTCACCTGGTGAGCCGCTTCGGCGTCTCGGACATGACCATCCGGCGGGACCTGGAGGTGCTGGCCGAACGCGGCCTGGTGGACAAGGTGCACGGCGGCGCGACGCTGGCCGGGCCGGGCTCGGCCGACGAGCCGGGGTTCGCCGCGAAGTCGATCCGCCAGCAGGCCGAGAAGCGGGCCATCGCCCGGCGGGCGGCCACCCTCGTCGAGCCGGGCATGGCCGTCGCCCTCTCCGCGGGTACGACCACCGCCGCGCTGGCCCGGCTGCTCTCCGAGGTACGCGGCCTCACCGTGGTGACCAACTCGATCCCGGTTGCCGACGCGCTCTACCAGGAGCCCCGCCCCGACCAGACGGTCGTGCTCACCGGCGGGATCCGCACCCCGTCGGACGCGCTGACCGGCCCGGTGGCCGAGTCGGCGATCGCCACGCTCAACGTCGACCTGCTCTTCCTCGGTGTCCACGGGATGAGCCCGCGTACCGGCTTCACCACCCCGAACCTGCTCGAGTCGGGGGTGAACCGGTGCCTCGTCGGCTCGGCCCGCCGGCTGGTGGTGCTGGCCGACCACACCAAGTGGGAGACGATCGGGATCGCCACCATCGCCCCGCTCGAGGCCGCCGACATCCTGATCACCGATTCCGGCCTGCCCCCCGAGGGGCGGACGCTCATCGGTGAGCAGGTCGGTGAGCTAATCCTCGTCGAGGCGACGTAGCGCCAGCTCGACGAGGCCGGCTTCCCGCCGGCAGCACCGTCGGCCGCGGGCCGACGACGGCGTGGCCACTCACTCCAGGTGGAATCGTTCGTCCACGGCGAGGCCCGCCAACTCGCGAAGGGAGAACGGCAGCGTGATGAGCGCCGGCTCGTTGGCATCGAGCCTGCGCCCCTGCGCGACGAAGACCACCACACCGTCCGGGTGCCGGTAGGCCGCCCACTGGTCGAACCGGTCGTCCACGGTGGGCCGGGCCACCACACCGACCTGCGCCGCCCCGACGGTCACCACCTGGCATTCGCCCTGCATGCCCCAGAACCCGCGGGCCAGCGCGCACGGCTCGCTCGGCAGCTGATTGCCCGCGGTGTGCGTCTCGACGAGCAGCCGGCCCGTCCGTTCGCCCTGGGCGAGGGCTGCCGACGACATGTAACTCCAGACGTCGACGCCGTCCACCCGCTCCTCGAACTGCGCCTGGTGGCTCCGTCGCGGCATCGCGTCCGCCGGCCGGCCCGTCGCATCCTCGGGTGCGGTGTAGCCGGCGGGCACGACGGAGACGATCTCGCTGAGCAGCCGGACACCCTGGTCGTACCGCGAACCCGCCTGCGCGGTGCGATCTTCCTGCGGGCGGCCGTCCGGTCCGGTCGGCCACGGCGTCGCGGAATCCTTCGACGTGGGTGCCGCAGCCGACGCGGAATCGGCCGGCTTCGTCGACGGTCCGACCGGTGCGTTGTCCGCGGGCCCGGAGTAAACGCCGCCCGGGGTGTTCGCGGTGGCGACGCCGGCGAGCGCCAACACGGCTGCCGCGGACCCGGCGCAGGCCCAGACGGTACGGCGGCGTGCGCGGGCCTGCCGGGCGACGCCGAGCATGGCGGCGGTACTCAGCGGTGGTGGTGTGTGACCGGCCGCCATCTCGCCGCGTAGCGCCGCGCGCAGCTCGTTCCCGTTCATCATGCCTCCTACTGGATCTCGTTGTGACTGAGGGGGAGAAGGGCGCGGAGCGTGTCGAGGCCCCGGGCGGCCTGGCTCTTCACCGTCCCGGGTGAGCAGCCGAGCAGCGCGGCCGACTCCTCGACCGACAGGTCCTCCCAGTAGCGGAGAATCAGGACGGCGCGCTGGCGTGGCGGCACGGCGGCCAGCGCCTGGAGCATCACCAACCGGTTCTCCGGCGAGTGCGGCGGCGTCGGCCGGTCGGTGTCCGTCCTGCCCACCCGCTCTCGCCGCCACCAGCCGCGCCGGCGTTCGTCGAGGAACGTGCGGACCAGGATCTGGCGCACGTAGGAGTCCAGCACCTCGTGCCGCGACACCCGGTTCCAGACCAGGTAGAGCTTGGTGAACGCCGTCTGGACCAGGTCCTCCGCCCGGTGCCAGTCGCCGCAGAGCAGGTACGCGGTGGCACGCATCGCGTCCGACCGGGCCGCGAAGTACTCCGCGAACGCCGCGTCGCGATCAGCCATGGCAACCTCCATCCCCCGGATTCGAGATAGTCACGCGGGGTCCGCCGCGGCGGGTTGCATCGGGAGCGCACCTTCGCCGGGACCAGGTGTCAGGACCAACGCGCGGCGGCCCCGGGCCGTGACTCGCGGTCGGTGCCGAACCACCGGCCGGTCCGCAGGTCGTCGCCCGTACCGGCGCGCTTCACAGGGACCTCACAGGGCTTCTGGATAGGGTGCGATCGAGCTACGTCCGGCTCCACGGTGGAGCCCGCCACGGTCGCACGGGAGTTCCGATGGTCTTCAAGAAGATGATGAGCGCGTTCGGTGTGGGCGGCCCCAGCGTCGACACGGTGCTGACCAACCCGAACACCCGCCCCGGTCTGAGCCTGGACGGGCAGGTCAACCTGCTCGGCGGGGAGACGCAGGCGAGCATCGAGCAGGTGGTGCTCAGCCTCGTCACCCGGGTCGAGATCGAGGGGCACGACACCGAGTACGCCGGCACTGTCGAGTTCCACCGCATGGCGGTCAGCGGCCCGCTGGAGCTCGCCCCGAAGCAGCAGTTGGCCATCCCGTTCCAGTTGCCGGTGCCGTGGGAGACGCCGATCACCGACGTCTACGGCCAGCGGCTGCGCGGCATGACCATGGGTCTGCGCACCGAACTGGCGGTGGCCCGGGCGGTGGACAAGAGCGACCTCGACCACGTCGCGGTGCACCCGCTGCCGGTGCACGAGCGGATCCTCGACGCGTTCCAGCGCCTCGGCTTCCAGTTCAAGAACGCCGACCTGGAGCGCGGCCAGATCTACGGCGTGCAGCAGACGCTGCCGTTCTACCAGGAGATCGAGTTCTTCGCCTCGCCGCAGTACGCGCAGACGGTCCGCGAGGTCGAGCTGACCTTCGTGACCAACCAGTACGGCGTCGACGTGGTGCTGGAGTGCGACAAGCGGGGCGGCTTCCTCAGCTCCGGGCACGACAGCTACGGCCGCTACCAGGTCGCGCACGCCGACGCCGACCGGCTCGACTGGACGCAGGTCGTCGACGGGTGGCTGCGGGAGACGACCTCGCGCTACGGCAGCATGCACGCCGGTGGCTTCGGGCACGGCCCAGTCGGCCACCACGGGCACGGCCACGGGCGCGGCCCCGGCATGGGCGGGATGCTCGCCGCCGGTGCGCTCGGCGTCGCCGGCGGCATGATCGCCGGGGAGCTGATCGAGGACGCGTTCGAGGGTGACCTCGGCGAGGACCTCGGCTTCGACGAGTAGCCCCTGCGGCTTCACCTCATGACGCGCGAAACGGCGGCCTCCGGGAGCAAGTTCCCGGAGGCCGCCGTTGTTCCGGCGCGTCAGCGCCTACCGGTGCGCCGCTCGCTCAGCGACCGCTTCGGCGAACCCGCCTTCGACAGGCCCCGGCTCACCAGGTAACCGGCGGTAAGGACCGCGAGGATCCACCACGACTGGACGGGGTTGTTGATGTTCAGCCCGTTGGTGTCCGAACCACCCCAGAACGCGGCGATCACCACGCCCGCCATCACTACGGCGTAGACCCAGAACTCCGTGGTCAGGAACGCCTGCTTGGTCTCGGTGCCGGTCTGCGGCATCGGCTCCCGATGTCCGTCGCTGACCATCGGCATCGGACGGGTCGGCGTCTCCTGCATGGCCTGGCGGTTCTGGACGTCCGCGGCCGGCCGGTTCATCGGCCTGGTGGATGCAGCCTGCGTGCTCATCTTGTCCTCCTCAGGATGCGATGAGTCGTGCGCTGCCCCGCCCCGCTACCGCGTTTCGGCCACGGCACGGTTTCGGGTCTCGTGGCGGGGACGCAACCGACTACCCGAGGCCCGGGGAGAGGTAACACCCGCGGCCGGAATCCGGTGGACCCGGTGCCGGTGGTGCCCGGGTGGGCACCACCGGCGTGGTACTCAGCGCAGGCCGTTGCGGATCGCGACGCCCACCAGCAGGGCGGGGTCGTCGGTGATGATGCCGTCCACGCCCAGCTCGATGACGCGCTGCATCACCGAGGCGTCGTCGATGGTGTACGGGATCACCTTCAGCCCGTACCGGTTCTGCAGGGTCCGCACGTCCGGTCCGTGGAAGTACGCCGGGTTCTCGCGCAGGTACCAGTCGGCCGAGGCGACGGTGCCCTGGGCCGGGTCGTGCACCTGCCAGTTGGCCGAGACCGTGCCGGCGCCGGCGGCCCGGGTCAGCTTGCCCAGATCCTGGTACTTCCACCAGTCCAGCCCGGCGGTCCACGGGCTCTTGACCTTCGGGTTGCCGTACACGGCCTGGAGCGAGCACTCGTCGGCGAGGCTGGTGCACTCGGCCGGGCCGTACTGCCAGACCAGCGCGACCGTCTCGACCCGCTTGTTCAGCTGGCGGGCGTAGGTGATGGTGCGCCAGTCGAAGGACTGGATGGTGACGCGGTCGACGAAGCCGGCCCGCTCGATCGCCGTCACCAGCTTGCGGGTGAAGCTGCGGTACGGCTCGGTGTCGTCCACCACCGGGCTGATCTTGGTTTCGATGTTCATCCGGACGTCGGTCCGGTCGCTCCGCTTCACCAGCGCGAAGACCTCGTCCAGCGTGGGGATCCGGGCGCCCGGGGCGGGCACCTGCTCCGGCAGCTCGGGCAGCGTCCTGGTGCCGCAGTCGATGGTCTTGATCTGCGCGAGGGTCAGTTCGTGCACCAGCTTGCCGACGTACGGGAACTTCGGGTCACCCGGGCGGGCCGGGGCGGTGTCGACGCAGTGTGAACCGTTGATGGCCCGGTCGTGCAGCACGACCAGCTTGCCGTCGGCGGTGACGCCGGTGTCGAGCTCCAGCGTCGAGATCGCCTTGTTCCGCAGCGCGTTGGTGAACGCCGGCAGGGTGTTCTCCGGCAGCTCGGCCCGGCCGCCCCGGTGCGCCTGGATGTCGAACGGCGAGGCGTACGCCTTCGGTAGCCGGTAGCCACGCTCGGCGAGCAGGCCCCGCAGCCGGTCCGGGTAGTCGGTGATGAGGCCGTCCACGCCGTCGTCGATGAGCTTCGCCATGGTCGGCAGGTCGTCCACCGTCCACGGGATCACCTTGATGCCGTAGCGGTGCGCCCGCGCCACCATCTCCTTGGTGACGTACGGCTGGTAGCCGGGGTCGGTGACCGTGCCGTTCTGCGGGGAGCCGTGCACTGGCGAGAACGCGGTCGCGCCGAAGCTGCGGATCGCCTTGATCGGGTCGCCGCCGAAGTCGTCGATGTCGAGGCCGCCCAGCCACGGCGAGGCGCCCGGCTGGCCGGTCTGGAGGAAGTCGTAGTTGGTGAGCGCCACCAGCGGCAGCCGCGGCTCGACCTGGCGCATCCGCATCAGCGCGCCCCAGTCGAAGCTCTGGATCGTCACCTGCTTGAGCAGGCCGGCGCGGCGGATCTCGGCCGCGGTGACCTGCACGAACTGCTCCCGAGGCGCGGTCTCGGTCGGCGCGCCGGCCTCCACCTTGGTCTCCACGTTGAGCGTCACGTCGTCGGCGTGGTAGCGCTTGACCAGGTCGAGGACCTCACGCAGCAGCGGCATCCGCGCGCCCGGCACGGCGAGCTGGCCGGGCTTGTCGGCCAGCGTCTTGGAGCCGCAGTCGAGGGTGCGTACCTGGGCCAGGGTGAGCGTGTTGACGTACTTGCCGGCGTAGGGGTACTCGGGGTCACCGGGCGTCACCGGGGCGGTGTCGACGCACTTCGCGCCGCTGATCTTCCGGTCGTGGGTCACCACGGCCTGCCCGTCCTCGGTGATCTGCACGTCCAGTTCGAGGGTGCTGACCCCGAGCTGGAGGGCGTTGCCGAACGAGGCGAGCGTGTTCTCCACCCGCAGCCCGAGGCCGCCGCGGTGCGCCTGCAGGTCGAACGTCCGGTCCGGACGTGGCTTCGCTCCGGCGGGCGCCGCGAGCCCGGTCGTCACGGTCGCCGCCGCAAGGGCCGCGATCGCGATACGGCGTACTGTGCGCACGCTGTCACTCCTCCTCCGGCGGGTCCCTCCTGCCGGTCGCCGGTCAGCATGGGCAGCCGGGGCGGCCTGAAGGCGGACGGCGGGAAACGCGCGGGTTAACCGGTAGGGACGGTGTATGTCCACGTCGTCGATGACCGGGGCGGTTCCGCGTCGCGCCTCCCCGATCGGCGTCGACCGGATCGGGTGTCCGGCGCGACCGCTCCCCGGTCCGCCCGTGGTGTTTGACCTCGCCGGCGGGGGGCACGCAGGGAGACCGACGTTTCTGCGAGGTGGTTGACGTGCGTGAGGACGACATGCGACAGGAGGCCGCGCGACGGGCCGAGGAGCGCATCGCCGGTGGGATCTACGGCAAGGGCGCCGTGGACGAGGTGACGGTGCCGCGCACCGACGTGCAGCGGGAGATCCAGGATGTCGATCCGGACGACCCGGCGCACGCGAAGGCCGACCCGAACGTGCTCCGCGACGGCGGCCCGGTCGGCGGGCAGGGCGCGGTCACCACGACGGGCGGCACGGCGGGCCCGGCCAGTGTGCGGCGGGTGGCCCGGCAGCCGGAGCAGCACCGCGGAAAGGTGGCCCCGACCACCACCGGGGATGCCACCACCGGTGGCATGAGCACCCCGGAGGGCGGCTCCACCAGCGACCAGTCCACCGTCGCGAGCGGGCCCGCCAAGTCCGTCCAGGATTAGCGGCCGCGGCGGCGCAGCTGTGACAGAACGATGACATGACGGGGACGGATTCCGGACCCGGGACGGTCATCCTCGACCGGTGACTCCAGTATCGCCGTACCTGTCCGCGACGCCGCGCCCGTCTCCGGTGCGGCCGGTACCCGTCCGGCGGCCGGCGCCGCTCGGGCGGGCGCCCGCCGGCCGGTTGCTCCGTGCCGCGATCGGGTATCTGCTCGCGTTCGCGCTGACCACCGTGGCGTTCGTCTGGACCGTGCCGGGGCAGCGCCTCGACGGCGACCTGTTGCCTCGGGCGGAACGGGGCGGCGGGTACGAGCAGCCGACCGATCTGGTCGAGCCGGCCAAGATCGTGCTGGCCTGGTTCGGTGACCCGCTGTCGATGGGTCTCCTGCTCGGCACGGTGTTGCTGCTGGGAGTGGCGACCGGGCGGGTGTGGGC
>NZ_SMKG01000110.1 GCF_004348525.1 Micromonospora sp. 15K316
GGTATCGCGGGGCGGGGACGGGCACCACCGGCGGGGCCGGCGCTCTCGCCCTCCCCGGCGGCGTCGCCCTGTTCCGGATGGCGGGGCGCGGCGATGAGCCCGCGTGGCTGGGCAGTGGTGACGCTGGCCGGGCTCGCCCTCGCGCTGGTCGTCGTCACCGTGCTGCTGATCCCCTGGCACCGACCGCCGGCGCCCCGCGCCGACCAGCTCGCCGCGCTGGGTGACCTTCCGGCGGAGCAGGTCGCCCGGGGGCGCGAGTTCCGGGCCGCACTGCGCCCCGGGGGATACGCGAGCCTCGTCGTCGGTCTGCTGATCGCCCTCGCGCTCGGGCTGACCCCGCTGGGCAGCCGCCTGGTCGAGCTGGCCGGGCGTCCCTTCGGCGGGCACTGGGTCGCCCAGGCGGTGGTCGGCGGTCTCGCCGTCGTGCTCGTCGCCGACCTGGTCACCCTCCCGTTCTCCGCCTGGCGGCAGGCCGTGCTCACCCGCTACGGGCTGAGCACCAACGGCTGGGCCGGCTGGCTGGTCGACCTGCTCAAGTCGTACGCGGTGAGCGCGGTGATCGGCGCGCTGGCGCTGCTCGGCTTCTACGCGGTCATCCGGCTCGCGCCGCGCTGGTGGTGGGCGTTCGGGGCGGCCGGCGCGGCGGGGCTGGTGGTGCTGCTCTCCTTCGTCCTGCCCGTGCTGGTGGAGCCGGTCTTCAACCGGTTCACCCCGATGGAGCAGGGCCCGCTGCGCACCGAGCTGATGGCGATGGCGGCGCGGGACGGGGTGCCGGTGCGGGACGTCCTGGTCGCCGACGCGTCGCGCCGGACGCGGGCGGTCAACGCGTACGTCTCGGGCATCGGGCCGACCCGGCGGGTCGTCGTCTACGACACCCTGCTGCGGGAGGCCCCGCCGGCGGAGGTGACCGCCGTGGTCGCGCACGAGCTGGGACACGCCCGCGACCGTGACGTCACTGTCGGTACGCTGACCGGCGCGCTCGGGGCCGCCGCGGCGGTGGTCGCCCTCTACCTGATCGGCTCGTGGGCGCCCCTGTTGCGGCTGGCCGGCGTCGACTCGGTGGCCCAACCGCGCGCGTTCCCGCTGCTCCTGGCGCTGGTGACGGTCGCCGGCCTGGTCGCCGCGCCGGTCCAGGCGCTGATCTCCCGGCGGGTCGAGGAACGCGCCGACGCGCACGCGCTCGCGCTCACCGACGACCCGTCCGCCTTCGAGTCGATGCAGCGGCGACTGGCCACGGTCAACCTGGCCGACCCCGATCCACCCCGTTGGGAGTACCTCTACTCCGCGACGCACCCGTCCACGGTCGAGCGGATGGCCGCCGCCCGCGCCTATGCCAGGGAGGCCGGCAGATGACCCGGACGTTGCTGGTCACGAACGACTTCCCGCCCCGCCCCGGCGGGATCCAGTCCTTCGTGCACAACCTCGCGGTGCGCCAGCCGACCGGCTCCGTGGTGGTCTACGCGTCGACCTGGCGCGGGGCGGAGAAGTTCGACGCCGACCAGCCGTTCGAGGTGATCCGGGAACGCACCCGGATGTTGCTGCCCACCCCGCTGGTGGCACGGCGGGCCGCGCGCCTCGCCCGGGCGTACGACTGCGACACGGTGTGGTTCGGCGCGGCGGCCCCGCTCGGCCTGCTCGCCGGCGGGCTGCGTCGGCGGGCGGGCATCCGCCGGTTCGTGGCGCAGACGCACGGGCACGAGATCGGCTGGGCCGCGCTCCCCGGCGCGCGGGCCGCGCTGCGGCACATCGGGCGTGGCGTCGACGTGACCACCTACCTCGGTGAGTACACCCGGGTCCGGTTGGCGCGGGCGTTGCACGGGCGCACCGAGCTGCACCGGCTCGCGCCCGGGGTGGACGTCGACACCTACCACCCGGACGTCGACGGCGAGCCGGTGCGGACCCGGCTCGGGCTCTCCGACCGACCGGTCGTGGTCTGCGTGTCCCGGCTCGTTCCGCGCAAGGGTCAGGACATGCTCATCCGGGCCATGCCGGAGATCATCCGCCGGGTTCCCGACGCCGCGCTGCTGGTGGTCGGGGGTGGACCGTACCGGGCCACGCTGGAGAAGCTCGCCCGGCAGACCGGGGTGGACCGGGACGTGGTCTTCACCGGGTCGGTGCCCGCCGCCGAGCTGCCCGCGCACTACGCCGCCGGCGACGTCTACGCGATGCCGTGCCGCACCCGCAACCGCGGGCTGGACGTGGAGGGCCTCGGCATCGTCTACCTGGAGGCGTCCGCGGCCGGCCTGCCGGTGGTCGCCGGGGACTCCGGTGGCGCGCCGGACGCGGTCCGTGAGGGGGAGACCGGTTACGTGGTGAACGGCCGTGACGTCGCCCAGCTCGCCGAGCGGGTGTCCCGGCTGCTCGCCGACCGGGACCTGGCCCGACAGCTGGGTGCCGCCGGGCGGGCCTGGGTGGAGCGGGAGTGGCGCTGGGAGACGCAGGCCCAGCGGATGGCCGCCCTGCTCGCCGGCTGACCGGCGGGCCGCGCCGACGGGCAACCGGGCCGTACCGCTCAGGCGGCCAGGGAATCCCGCCGCGGGGCGTAGCGGGGCACGTACTCCTGGCCGGTCAGCCGCTGGATCGCCGCCATCACCTCATCGGTGAGGAGCCGGATGTCCCGCGGCCCGTGGATCCGTCCGGCCACCGGGATCGGCGCACCGAACCGCAGCGTCACCGGATGCCGGCGGGGCAGGCGCGCGTCGATCGGCAGCACCTCCGCGGTGCCGAGCACGCCCACCGGGATGATCGGCACCGCTGCGTCCCGGGCCAGCCGGACCACGCCGGTGCGCCCGCGGTGCAGCCGCCCGTCGGGGGAGCGAGTGCCCTCCGGGTAGACGGCGACGAGACCGCCGGCGCGGAGCACCGGCACGGCGGCGTCGAACGCGGTGAGCACCGCCCGGCCGCCGGCGCGTTCGACGGGGATGGCGCCCATGCCGCTGACGATGCGGCGGCTCAGCCAGCCGCGTGCGCCGCCGCCGGAGAAGTACTCCGACTTGGCCCAGAAGGCGATGCGGCGGGGCGTGACGGCAGCGAGGAAGAGCTCGTCGGCGACCGAGAGGTGGTTGCCGGCGAGGATGGCCCCGCCGTGGCGGGGCACGTGGGCGAGCCCCTCCACCCGTGGGCGCCAGCCGATCCGCAGGGCGCCGCCGACGGTCAGCTTGCCGAGGTCGTACAGCAGCGGCACGTCTTCTCCGATCCGATGGGGATGGTCAGGCGCGGGCGGGGCCGAGGTGCGCGTCGAGCGCGGCCCGCAGCAGCGCGTCGTCGTCGGTGGCGCCGGTCGCGAGTTGCAGGCTTCCCCACGCCCAGAGCTGCGCGAGGCCGTGCAGGTTGGCCCAGAGCGCGCCGGCGAGGACGGAGGCGGGGGCGTCGGTCGGTCGCCGGAGTTGCGCGACGAGGTCGACCAGCAGGGTGAAGAGCGGCAGGCTGGTGTCGCGCAGCCCGAGCCGGCCGCTGTTCAGCAGGTCGTGCCGGAACATCAGCTCGAACATGCCGCGCTGCGCGGCGGCGTGGTCGAGGTAGGCCCGGGCGAGGGCGAGGAGCTGCTCGCGGGGGTCGGGCCCGGCGTCGCGTACGACCGCGGCGATCCGCACGCCGAGGTCGGCGTAGCCCTGCCGGGCGATCGCCGAGAGCAGGTCGAGATGGGTGGGGAAGTAGCGCCTCGGTGCGCCGTGCGAGACACCGGCCCGGCGGGCGATCTCTCGCAGGGAGACCGCGCCGTGTCCCTCGCTGCGGACCAGCTCCACTCCGGCGTCGATCAGCCGGGTGCGGACGTCCGGCTCCGAATCTGACATAGACAGTGTCTACCAGGCGGGCGTAGACGCTGTCTACTCGCCTCAGCCGACGCGCTCCAGGATTCGTTCCGCCGGCGCGGGACGGCCGAAGTGCCAGCCCTGACCGGCGTCGCAGCCGATCGCCCGCAGCCGTTCGGCCTGACCGGCGGTCTCCACTCCCTCGGCGGTCACCGTGAGACCGAGCGCGTGCGCCAGGGAGACGAGCGAGGCGAGGATCCGCTCGTCGGTGCGGCTGCCCGGATCCGCCGCCGGCGCGCGCAGGCCGGCCACGAACTCACCGGCCACCTTCAGCTCCGTCACCGGCAGATCCCGCAGGTACGCGAGGTTGCTGTAGCCGGTGCCGAAATCGTCGATGGCGATCCGTACGCCGAGGTCGGCGAGGCCGCGCAGGGCGCGTACGGGCTCCTCGGCGGTGCTCATCATGGTGCTCTCGGTGATCTCCAACTGGAGCCGCTCCGGCGGCAACCCGGTGCGCTCCAGCAGTCCGTGTACCTCCTGCACCAGGCCCGGCCGGTGCACCTGGAGTACCGCCAGGTTGACGCTGACGAAGGGCGTCCGGCCGCCCCGCGCCGACCAGCCCTCGGCCTCGCGGCACGCCTCGGCCAGCACCCAGGCGCCGAGCGGCACGATCAGCCCCGTCTCCTCGGCCAGCCCGATGAAGCTGCCCGGTCGCAACACGCCGAGCTCCGGGTGGCGCCAGCGCACCAGCGCCTCCACGCCGAGCAGGGTGCCGTCGCGCAGCGAGGTCAGCGGCTGGTAGTCGAGGTAGAACTCGCCCCGCTCCAGGGCGGGGGGAATGGCCGCGGAGAGCGCGTACCGGGCCAGTTCCCGCCGGTTGCGCTCGGCGTCGAAGATCTCCCACCGGGCGCCCCCGGCCGCCTTGGCCCAGTGCAGCGTGCTGTCGGCGGCGCGCATCAGGTCGCTCGGCGTGGTCCCGGCGACCTGCCGTTCCGCGATGCCGATGCTCGCCGTCACCACCAGCTCGTGACCGTCCACCATGGCCGGTTCACGCACCGCCGCGAGAGCCGCGTCGGCCACCGCCACCACGTCCTCGCTGCCGCCGGTCCGCTCCACCAGGATGACGAACTCGTCCCCGCCGAGGCGAGCCACCAGGTGCCCGTCGAGGGCCCGGCGCAGCCGGTCGGCGACCGTGACCAGCAGCCGGTCGCCGACCTGGTGGCCGAGCGAGTCGTTGACGACTTTGAACCGGTCGAGGTCGACGAAACAGAGCCCGATCCGCTGCGCCCCCCGGCCGGGCTCGTTGAGCGCGGCGGTGAGCCGCTCGGTGAAGAGCGCCCGGTTGGGCAGCTCGGTGAGCGAGTCGTGGGTGGCCTGGCGACGGAAGCGGGCCTCGCTCTCCCGCAACGCGCGCTCCGCCTGGGTGCGGGCCATCATCACGGCCCGCCGGATCGACTCCTGCTCGTCGAGGGTGCGGTCACGCAACGCCCGGGCGTACCCGGTGGCCACCGCGGCGAGCAGCCGGGCCAGCCGATCCTCGACGTCGTCGCCCACCAGACCCAGGTCGCGGATCAGCCGGAGCTGGACGACCTCGACGGTGCGGCCCAGCCCCTCCGCGGAGGCGATGTGGTTGGCGACCAGTTCGGTGCCCACCCGGTAACCGGGGCGCAGGTCGAACGGCTCGGCCAGCAACGCGCCGGCCAGCTGGTCGGCGAGGCGTTGCAGCAGCGCCTCCAGCTGCGCCTGGGTCATCGGCAGGAAGCTGGTGCCACCGACCGCCTTGGCCCAGGCGCGGGCGAACGTCCCGGGACGCGACGGCGTCCGGGGCGCCGCCGACTCAGCCACCGAACCGCCCGACACCGCCCATGAAGACGGCCCGCTCCGCGTCCTCGGCGTTCTCCGGCGCCTCCGGACGCCACTGCGGCACCCACACGACCCCCGGATCGACCAGGTCGAAACCGTCGAAGAAGGCGGTCAGCTCGGCCCGGCTGCGCACCCAGAGCGGGTTGTCGGTGCTCCGGTAGACGCGCTGGGCCTCGGCCCGCTCCTCGGTGCCGCGCCCCTCGTCGCTGGCCTGCGAGATCACCAGGTAGCTGCCGGGCGCGAGCGCGTCCCGCAGGGTGTGGAGGATCCGCGCCGGCCGGTCCTCGTCGGAGACGAAGTGCAGCACCGCGACGACAAGTACGGCGACCGGCTCATCGAGGTCGAGCAGCCCGCGCACGCCCGGGTGGGCGAGGATCCGCTCCGGGTGGCGCAGGTCCTCCTGGACCACCGTGGCCCGGGCGTCACCGGCGAGGATCTCCCGGCTGTGCGCCACCGCCACCGGATCGACGTCGACGTAGACCACGCGGGAGTCGGGCGCCGAGCGGCGGGCGATCTCGTGCACGTTGCCCACGGTGGGGATGCCCGAGCCGATGTCCAGGAACTGGCGGACGCCGGCCTCGGTGAGGAACTGCACCGCCCGCCGGAGGAAGGCCCGGTTGGCCTGGGCCATCAGCGGCGCCTCCGGCACCGCGGCCACCATCGCCTGGGCGGCGGCCCGGTCGGCGGCGAAGTTGTGCGAGCCGCCGAGGTAGTAGTCGTACATGCGGGCCACGCTCGGGCGCTCGATGTCGATCGTCTCGGGTGCCCAGTCCGGCCGCTGCATGCTCCACCCCTCACCTCGGCGGCACGGGCGTCGTTGCCCGGCACCGCGGTATTCTGCCCCTCCGAGTGCCCGGGTGACCATAGTCGGTCACCACTTCGGCAGCCGACGCCGGTCGATACGCGAAAGCCCGCGCAGGCCGCCGCGCCGACGCGGATCAGGGCGCGTCCCCCGGAGGTCGTCGAGCCGGGACGAGGATCAGGCGGCGACCCGGCACCGCGGGGACCGGCCCGGATACCGGTGTCGTATCCGGGCCGGTCGCCGACACGGCGGGCGTCGTCCGGGTCCGTCGCCGGCCCGCGAAGACGAGGGAGGGACGCCCGGGGGCGCGGCGGTACGCCTCAGAACTTGGGGGCGTCCGGGGCTTCGAGCAGGCCCAGCCGCAGCGCGGTCATCAGCGCCTGCGCCCGGTTCGCCGCGCCCAGCTTCTCGTAGAGCTTCGAGATGTGGGTCTTGGCGGTGGACTCGCTGACGAAGAGCTGCTTGGCGATGCCCGCCACGCTCATCCCGTCGGCGAGCAGCCGCAGCACCTGGCCCTCGCGCGGGGAGAGCTGCGGCCCGGACGGCGCCAGCCGGCGCTTCATCGCCTCGGCCAGGTCGGCGGCGGTGAACGCGCTGGGCGAGGAGGCGGCGTGCCGCGCGGCGGCCACGACCTCGTCGGCGGGTGCGGTCTTCGGCACGAAGGCGCTCGCGCCGGCCTCCAGGGCGCCGAAGAGCTGGTCGTCGCCGGCGTACATGGTCAGCACCACGATGCCCATCGAGGCGCTGGACTTGCGAAGTGCCCGGGTGGCCTCGAGGCCGCTGCCGTCGGGCAGCCGGAGATCCATGATCACCACGTCCGGCTGCAGAGCCCCGGCCTGGCGGACCCCTTCCGCCGCGGTGGCGGCCTCACCGACGACCTCGAACTGCCGGTCCCGCTCGAAAGCGTGCCGCAGGCCCTTCCGAATCAGGTCATGATCGTCGACCAGGAGGACCTTGGTACGGGTGGCCGGTGTCGGGCTTGTGGTCATCCTCGGGTTACTCCCCTTCTGCTCCTGCGCTACCGCGCACGTTATCGCGCCGGGGCGAGGTGCCGAGAACCACCGCCACGGTCGTGCCGCTCGGTCGCCGGGGCCGAATCTCCAACCGGCCCCGGATACGTTCCGCCCTCTCGGCCATGATCGCAAGACCGTACCGCCCGTCGGGCCGCTGGTCAGCGATCCCCTGACCGTCATCCGACACTTCGATCTGCGCGTACGGCGGGTCGACCTCACAGGTGACCCAGAGGTTGGACGCCCCGGCGTGCTTGCGGGCGTTGGTCACCGCCTCCTGCGCGATGCGGAGCAGCTCCGCCTCCGTGGCGGCGGGAAGCCGTGCGGTCGACTCGTCCAGCGACAGGTGCACCCGCAGACCGCCGGACGCGCCGACGGTGCGGGCGTACTCGGCGATCGCGGCGGCCAGTCCGCCGTGCCGGTCCACCTCGCTGCGCAGCTCGAAGAGGCTCAGCCGCAGCTCCGTGATCACCCGGGTGACCTCGGCGCGCAGCGTGCGCAGCGACTCGGCGGTCTCCTCGGCGTCGTCGTGGACGGTGGCCAGGGCGTTGTCGATGCCGTAGCCGACCATCACCAGCTCCTGGGCGACCCCGTCGTGGATCTCCCGGGCCAGGCGCTGCCGCTCCTCGTTGGTGGCCAGCGAGCGAACCTCGTCGAAGAGCAGCGCCGCCTCCAGCCGCAGCGCGGCCGGGCCGGTCAGGGCGGTCACCCGGGACACCACCGGCGACGGGTAGGCGTGCGCGGCGTCGGCCTCCAACACCACCAGGCCGACCGTACGGACACCGGCGACCAGCGGCACGATCAGCGCCGAGACGTCCCCACCCGGGTGCGAGCGGGCCTGCGACCGGGCGGCGGTCTGCGGCTGCTGGCTGGCCCAGGCGTCGGCGATCGCCGAGTCCGCGTCGAGCGTCGTCTCCCAGTCGACCCGGTCGACGCCCACCTGGGCGAGCACCACGAGCCGGCCGCCGCCGCTGGCGGAGAGCACGGCGGCCCGGTGGCTGGTCGCCACGTTGCGCAGCTCCTCCAGCAGGTGCTCGGAGATGCCGCCGGGGTCGAGGGTCGCGCCGGGCAGCTGCCGGGCGACCGTACGCAGCTGGGTGAGCAGGCGGGTCGCCTCGGCGTACGGCTGCGGCTTGCCCTCCCCGCGCGCCTGCATCACGCGATGCAGGGTGCGCGCGGCGTAGAGCCCGAGCACCGCGAGGATCAGCCACTGCGCGCAGACGGCCAGGTAGCCCGGCTGGGTGATCTGCCGGGCCCCGTCCACCTCGGTGAGCGCGCCGCTGACCAGCAGGGTGGCGGCGGCCACCGCGAGCAGGCCGGCGCCCTCGCGGAAGCGGCGGCGCAGGGCGGTGACGGTCACCGGCACCGCGAGGTACGGCAGCACCGCGGACGCGCCCAGGCCGTGGATCGACCCGCCGACCAGGGCCACCGCCGCCACGTGGCTCGCCGCCAGCCCGAGCACCACCACCTCCGCCACCCGGCTGAGCGGGGCGATGATCCGGTGCTGCGGGGCCAGCAGGGCGGGCAGCCCGGCCACGGCGAGCAGCGCGATCCACAGAAGCTGGGCCAGCTCGCGGGTGGCGAAGAGGGTCAGGACGGCGACCAGCGCCAGCATCACCAGGCGAGCGGCAGCGGCGAGGGGGTGAGGTCGGGCGGTTGTCGAGGCGGGCACGTGACGGATGGTAGTCAGCCTTGGTAGATCTCGGCGATCTCCGCCGCGTACGTCTTGTGCACGACCTGGCGCTTGACCTTCAGCGACGGGGTCAGTTCGCCGGTCGCCTCGGTGAAGTCCCGGGGGAGGATCCGGAACACCTTGATCGCCTCGGCGCGGGAGACGGCCGCGTTGGCCAGGTCCACGGCCTTCTGGATCTCGGCGCGCAGCCCCTCGTGCTCGCGCAGCTCGGCCGGCGGCGTGTCGGTGGGCAGCCCGACCGACTCCAGCCACCGCGGCAGTGCCTCCTCGTCGAGGGTGACGAGGGCCGCGATGAACGGCTTCTGGTCGCCGAGGACCAGGCACTGGCTGACCAGGGGGTGGGCCCGGACCTGGTCCTCCAGCACGGCCGGGGCGACGTTCTTGCCGCCGGCCGTCACGATGATCTCCTTCTTCCGGCCGGTGATGCTGAGGTAACCGTCGTTGTCGAGCCGGCCCAGGTCGCCCGTGCGGAACCACCCGTCGGTGGTGAGCACCTCGGCGGTCGCCTCCTCGTTGCGCCAGTACCCGTCGAAGACCAGCTCGCCGGCGATGAGGATCTCGCCGTCGTCCTCGATGCGGATGGTCACGCCGGGCAGCGGCCGGCCGACCGTGCCGATCCGGGTCGCCGAGGGCAGGTTGGCGGCGGCGGCGGGCGCGGTCTCCGTCAGGCCGTACCCCTCCAGCACCGTCACGCCGATGCCGCGGAAGAAGTGGCCGAGTCGGGCGCCGAGCGGGGCGCCGCCGGAGATCGCGTCCCGGCACCGGCCGCCGAGCGCGGCGCGCAGCTTGCGGTAGACCAGCCGGTCGAAGACCGCGTGCTGGGCCCGCAGGCCGAAGCCCGGCCCGCCGGGGGACTCCAGCGCCTCGCTGTAGGCCACGGCGACCTGCTCGGCGCGGGCGAAGATGCCGCCCTTGCCGTCTGCCTCGGCCTTCTGCTTGGCCGCGTTGTAGACCTTCTCGAAGACGCGGGGGACGGAGAGCACGAAGGTCGGGCGGAACTCCTGCAGCTCCGCGACCAGGTTCTTCGGGTCGGCGCAGTGCCGCATGGTGGCCCTGGCGTACACCACGCCGACCTGGATGAGCCGGGCGAAGGCGTGTGCCAGGGGGAGGAAGAGCAGCGTCGAGGCGCCCGGGTTGAACAGGTTCGGCAGCACCGGCACGGCGTTGGCGATGTCGGCGTACATGTTCCGGTGCGTGATCACGCAGCCCTTGGGGCGGCCGGTGGTGCCACTGGTGTAGATGATCGTGGCCACGTCGACGGCGCGGAGCGCCGCGCGGCGCCTGTCGATCTCCGCCGGGTCGACCGACGCGCCCGCGGCGACGAGCTCGTCCACCGCGCCGAGGTCGATCTGCCAGACCTTCCCGAGCTCCGGGAGCTGATCGCGTACGCCGGCCAGGAGGGTGGCGTGGGCGTTGGTCTCGACCACGCAGGCCACGGCGCCGGAGTCGGCCAGGATCCAGGCCGCCTGCTCGGCGCTGGAGGTCTCGTAGATCGGCACGGACACCCCGCCCACGGCCCAGATCGCGTAGTCGATCAGGGTCCATTCGTAACGGGTGTGGCTCATCAGCCCGACCCGGTCGCCGGGCCGTACGCCGGCCGCGACGAGGCCCCGGGCCACGGCGATCACCTCGTCACGGAACTGCAGGCAGGTGACGTCGGCCCAGGCGGGGCCCGCGGCGGCCCCGGTGGGGCGGACGAACTGGACGGTGTCGGGTGCGGCCTCGGCGTTGTCCCAGACGGGGTCGGTGAGGTTGGCGGAGTCGCCGACGGTGACGATCGGTGGTACCGAGAACTCGCGCACCTGCACTCCCTCGTGCTCGTACTGGTCGATCGGCCGGGCCCACGGGTCGGCTCTGTCGAAACCTACCTGTCCGGTCGTCCGGGCGCTCCGGGTAGGTTGCCCGCCCCGGGCGTGGCGTGGCGTGGGGGCGGGACGGCCGGGCGTCGTGCCACGCCGGGTAGCCTCCCCCCATGGCGGACACCTCCACCCAGTCGATAGTCATCGACGCGCCACCGGAGCAGGTGGCGGCGGTCATCTGCGACTTCGCGCGCTACCCGCAATGGTCCGAGGCGATGCGGCGGGTGGAGGTGGTCGAGGAGTACGAGGACGGCTACGCCAGCCAGGTCCGGTTCACCATCGACGCGGGGGTGCTGGCCGACGAGTACGTGCTCGCCTACGCCTACGCCGAGGATCTGACCCGCATCGAGTGGCATCTGGTGGCGCCGTCGAAGATGCAGCGGTCGCAGCAGGGCTCGTACGACCTGGTCGGCGGGGCCGACGGCCGGACCACGGTGACGTACACGCTTGAGGTGGAGCTTTCGGTCGGCATGCTCGGTATGTTCCGTCGCAAGGCCGAAAAAATGATCATGGATACCGCGTTGAAGCAGCTCAAGCGCCGGGTAGAAGCACCCGGTGCGGCGCAGTGACGCGGCCGGCGGCCCAGCCGCCACGGTAGAGGAGTCGACCATGGTGGCAACGGATCCCGGCTCGGCCCGGGAGGAGGCGGAGCGACTCGTCGCCACGCTGTTGGCGACCGCGCGCCTGGCCGCCGCCAACCCGACGGCAGGGGCCTGGGGCCCGCTCGGCGGGATCGTGGCCAGTGTCCTCGGTCACAGCGGCCGGCCCGCCGAGGAGTCCCGTCCGGAAGGAGCCGGTTTCGCCACCGGAACTGCCGAGTGCTGCATCTGTCCGGTATGTCGCGGTATAGCTGCGCTTCGTGATCCGAGTCCCGAATTCGCCGAGCGACTCGCCACCGGTGCGGGCGATCTGGCGGCCGGTGTGGCCAGCCTGATGCGTGCCTTCGCCTCCGCGAACCCGCCGCCGCGGCCCGCGCACCCGCCCGCCGAGGCGGGAGGTGGCGCGTCAGACAACGACCTCGTCTGGCGCGAGGCCACCCGTAGCGGGCATGATTCTCAGCCGGCGTCGGAGGAGGACGTGTGGTCCGCCGCGACCCGGGCGGACGACACGACCGCCCCGGCCGTCCCCGTGCCACCCGTCGACGACGCCGGGTCGGCCGCAGCGACGGCCGACCGGGCGCCGGCCGACCGACCCGTGGTGCCCGCGTCGCGTGCCCCCGGTGACGTGGGCGCGGACGCACCGGGCGACGGGGCCTGACCAGGGACATCCCCCACTCGCCGGCAGGGCCGGCACGGGCGGGGCAGCACAGCAGAGGGGGGCGGCAGCGGTGACGCTGACCATCGGGATCGACGTCGGTGGCACGAAGGTCGCCGGCGGTGTCGTGGACGAGACCGGCAAGGTGCTCGTGCACGCCCGACGGGACACTCCCGCCGAGGACGTCGCCAAGACCCGGGACGTCATCACGGACCTGGTCAGCGAGCTGGCCTCCGGCCGGTCGATCGAGGCGGTCGGAGTCGGCGCGGCAGGCTGGATCGACGCCAGCCGCTCCACCGTGCTCTTCGCCCCGAACCTGGCCTGGCGTGACGAGCCGCTGCGCGACTACGTCAGCAAGAAGAGCGGCCTGCCGGTCGTCGTCGAGAACGACGGGAACGTGGCAGCCTGGGCGGAGTTCCGCCACGGCGCTGCCCGGCACGCCGACGACTCGATGGTCATGTTCACCATCGGCACCGGTGTGGGCGGCGGCATCGTGCTCGGCGGCGAGCTGGTCCGCGGCGCGCACGGCATCGCCGCCGAGCTGGGCCACATGCTGACCGTGCCGGACGGCCACCAGTGCGGGTGCGGCCGGCTCGGCTGCATCGAGCAGTACGCGAGCGGCAGCGCCCTGGTCCGCTTCGCCCGCGCCGCCGCCCGGGAGGAACCGCAGCGGGCCACGGCGCTGCTGGAGCTGGCCGGTGGTGCGGCCGAGGCGATCACCGGGCCGATGGTCACCGCGGCGGCCAAGGGCGGCGACCCGGTCTCGACCGAGGCGTTCGCCCAGGTCGGCCGCTGGCTCGGCACCAGCCTGGCGGACATGGCCCAGATCCTGGACCCGCAGGTGCTCGTCGTCGGCGGCGGCGTGATCGACGCCGGTGACCTGCTGATGGGGCCGACCCGGCGCTCCTACATCGACTCGCTCGCCCAGCGCAGCCGGCTTCCGGTCGCCGAGATCCGCCCGGCCGAGCTGGGCAACCGCGCGGGCGTCATCGGCGCCGCGGACCTGGCCCGGCGGATGTAGGCGGGCGGATCGCCGTGACGGGAAGCTCCGGGGTGCCGCTGCGCGTGCTGTCGTACAACATCCACGGCCAGCGGGACGACGTGGCCGCCCTGGTCGCGGTGATCCGTGGCGCGGCCCCGGACGTGGTGATCGTGCAGGAGGGGCCGCGGCGGTTCCGCTGGCGGCGCAAGTCGGCCGCGCTCGCCGAGTCGCTCGACCTGGTGGTGGCGGGCGGTGGGCTGCCCGCGCTGGGCAACCTGCTCCTGACCAGCCTGCGGGTCCGGGTGCTCGCCACCCGGTGCCAGCGGTTCCCGCTCACCCCCGGTCGGCACCTGCGCGGCGCCGCGTACGCCGACTGCGCGGTCGCCGGCGGCGCCCGGTTCACCCTGGCCGGCTCCCACCTGTCCACCGACCCGGCGGAGCGTCCCGCGCAGGCCGCCGTCCTCAAACGGGAGCTGGCGGCCGCGGCCCTGCCGGTGGTGGTCGGCGTGGACCTCAACGAGGGACCGGACGGGCCGGCCTGGACCACCGTCGCCCGCGGGCTGACCGACGCGGCGGTGGTCGCCGACCGCGCCGACCGGCTCACCTACTCCTGCGCCGCCCCCCGGTCGCGGATCGACGCGCTCTTCGTCGACCCGCGGATCACCGTGGTCGACTACGACGTGCTGGACACCCCGCAGACCCGCCGGGCCAGCGACCACTTCCCGGTCCTGGTCGACCTGCTGCTGCCGGTGACCGGCTGAGCACGCCCCCCGGGCCGCGCCGGCCGGGGATCCGAGCCGGCCCGTGGCGGCGCCCGCGACCCGGTACGCACCGGGGCTGGACAACCGGCTCCGATGTGGGGAGGATTTCGCGGCGAACGGCACCCGTGCCGCACAAAAGGAGATGTTCCGGTGACCACCTCCACCGACCGGCCCGATCCCGAGGCGACCACGCTCGCCCTGAGCCGTGACGGCCGCCCGGTCTCCGACCGGGGCGACACGGTCTGCGTCATCGGCGCCGGGGCCAGTGGCCTGGCAGCGATGAAGAACCTCAAGGAGCACGGCTTCGGGGTCGACTGCTACGAGCGGGAGACCGGCGTCGGCGGCGCGTGGAACTGGCGCCACGACCGCAGCCCGGTCTACGCCAGCACCCACCTGATCTCGTCACGGCCGTTCACCCAGTTCCCCGACTTCCCGATGCCGGACTCCTGGCCGGACTACCCGCACCACAGCCAGCTGCTGGCCTACTTCGAGCGGTACGCCGACCACTTCGACCTGCGTTCGCACATCTGGTTCGGCACGGAGGTGATCCGGGTCGAGCCCGTCGAGGGGGACGGCTGGGACGTCACCACCCGCAGCACGGGCGGCTACGGTCCGGAACGCACCTCCCGCTACGCGGCCGTGGTGGTCGCCAACGGGCACAACTGGTCGCCGAAGCTACCGGACTACCCGGGGCTGGAGGAGTTCCGCGGCGAGATCATGCACGCGTCCTCGTACAAGGACCCCGCCCAGCTGCGCGGCAAGCGGGTGCTGGTGGTCGGCGCCGGCAACACCGGCTGCGACATCGCCGTCGAGGCCGCGCAACAGGCGTCGCACTGCTGGCATTCCACCCGGCGCGGCTACTGGTACGCCCCCAAGTACGTCCTCGGGCGCCCCGCCGACCAGGTCAACGACACGTTGCTCGCGTTGCGGGTGCCGTTGCGGCTGCGGCAGTGGCTCTACCACTCGACGCTGCGGCTCACCGTCGGCGACCTGACCCGGTTCGGGCTGCCGGCGCCGGATCACCGGGTCTACGAGACCCATCCGATCGCGAACAGCCAGCTCGTGTACCACGTGGGGCACGGCGCGATCACGCCCGTGCCGGACGTCGCCCGCTTCAACCCGTACGGGGTGGAGCTGACCGACGGCCGGCAGATCGAACCGGAGCTGGTCGTCTTCGCCACCGGCTACCTGCCGCGCTTCGACTTCCTCGACCCCAAGGTGCTCGGCGACGACTCCGGCACCGGCCGTCCCAACCTCTGGCTGAACGCCTTCGCGCCCGGGCACCCCACGCTGGCCGTGGTCGGCCTGCTCCAGCCGGACTCGGGCCTGTTCACGCTGACGCACTGGCAGGCCGTGCTCTTCGCCCGCCTGCTCCAGACGCGCCGCACCCACCCGCAGCGCGCGGCGGCGTTCGCCGCGACCGCTCAGGCCCGGGCGGGGGAGCGCTATTCCGGGCCGGTGAAGGAGAGCACCCGGCACTGGTTCGAGGTCGGGCACGTCGACTACCTGCGTGCCGTCCAGCGCGCCCTCGACTCCCTGGAGGGGAAGTGAGCGAGCGCGGCGAGCAAGCCGTCGTCGACGCGCCGCGCCGCCGCGCGGGGCGGGGCGGCAGCGCGGGTGAGCAGAGTGGGCCCGGGGGACGGGCCGTCGCGAGCGAAGGGCTGATTCCGTGAGCAGTGTCCGGATCATCCGGGGGGCGGAGTGGGCGCGGCCGGTCCGGCCGGTCCGGCGCGAGGTGCTCAGCACCACCCCGGAGCTGGAGGAGGGACGCGCGCCGCTGCTCTTCGTACCGGGCTTCGGGCACGGGGCGTGGGCGTTCGCCGAGCACTGGCTGGGGCACGCCGTGTCCCGCGGGTTCCCCGCGCACGCGGTGAGCCTGCGCGGGCACGGCGGCAGCGAGGCCGCACCGAAGGCGTCGCTGCGGGCGTACGTCCACGACGTGGTCCAGGTGGCCGCGGGCCTGCCGCGCCAGGCGGTGCTGGTGGGGCACGGCGCCGGGGCGCTCGTGGTGGCGCACGCGCTGGCCCGCTATCCGGCCCGGGCGGCGGTGCTGGTCTCGCCGGTCTTCGGCGGTTGGGGGACGCTCGGCACCGCACTTCGCCGTAACCCGGCGGGTACCCTGCCCGCGGCGTTCGGTGGGCGGTTGCGGCTGAGTCGCGCGCAGCTGTTCAGCCGCGAGCTGGCCGACACGGAGGCCCGGCGCTACGTCTCGACGCTGGGCCGGGCGAGCCGGCGGGCCCAGTGGCAGCTGCTGACCCGTCCGGAGCTGGAACCGCCGGTGGGCGACCCGCCGGTGCTGGTGCTGGGCAGCCCCGACGACCGGATCGTGCCGGCCGCCGCGCTCAGCCGGGTGGCCCGCCGCTACGGCTCGGCGCCGCTGCTCTTCCCCGGGATGGGGCACGACCTGATGCTCGACGCCCGGTGGCGGGAGCCGATCGACGCGCTGCTGGACTGGCTCGAGAAGGAGCCGGCGGCGCGCTGACCGGTCAGCCGCCCGACGGATGCTCGACGCGGGCGGCGGACCGGCCCGGTTGGGCGGGCATGGCGGCCGGGGTGTCCGTCGCGGTCACCAGCTGCCGCACGAGCGGGCCGGTCTCGTCCAGGGCACTGAGGTAGGAACGCGCCCACGCCCGGATGTCGTGCTCGTGCAGGTGCGCTCGCATCGCCCGCATCCGCCGGCTGACGTCGGCCGGGGCGGCGTGCAGCGCGGCGAGCAGCCCCTCCTTCAGCCCCTCCAGATCGTGCGGGTTGACCAGGTACGCCTGGGACAGCTCGGCGGCCGTGCCGGCGAACTCGCTGAGCAACAGCGCCCCGGTGTCGTCGATCCGGGCGGCCACGTACTCCTTCGCCACGAGGTTCATCCCGTCCCGTAGCGGGGTCACCGCCATCACGTCGGCGACCCGGTAGAGGGCGGCGAGCTCGGCCCGGTCGAACGGTTGGGTCAGGTAGTGGATCGCCGGCTCACCGACCCGGCCGAACTCGCCGTTGATCCGTCCGACCTCGCGCTCGACCCGTTCCCGCAGGATCTGGTACTGGCCGACCCGCTCCCGGCTCGGCACGGCCACCTGCACCAGCACCGTGTCGCGGACCTTGACGTGCCCGCTCGCCAGCAGCTCGCTGTACGCCTTGAGCCGCTGCTCGATGCCCTTGGTGTAGTCCATCCGGTCGACGCTGAGGATGACCCGCTCCGGGCGGCCGAGGTCCTGCCGCAGCCGTTGGGCCCGGGCGGCCACGTCGGGCCGGGCGGCGAGCGCGGCCATCTCGGCGGTGTCGATGGAGACCGGGAAGGCGCCGATGCGGACGACGCGCCCGTCCACGCCGATCCGCCGGTCCGTGGCCGGCAGGCTCAGCACCTTCGCCACGAGCTGGGCGAAGTTGTGCGCGGCCTGGACGCGCTGGAACCCGATCAGGTCGGCGCCGAGCATGCCCCGTAGCAGTTCGGCGCGGCGGGGGAGCTGCATGAACAGCTCCGGCGGCGGGAAGGGCACGTGCAGGAAGAAACCGATGCGCAGGTCGGGTCGCATCGCCCGGAGCAGGCCGGGGAGCAGGTGCAGGTGGTAGTCCTGTACCCAGACCACCGCGCCCGGTTCGGCGACGTCGGCGGCGGCCTCGGCGAACCGTCGGTTGACCCGTTGGTACGCCTCCCACCAGCGCCGGTGGTGTTCCGGCTGCTCGACGGCGTCGTGGTAGAGCGGCCAGAGGGTCGAGTTGGCGAAGCCCTCGTAGTGGTCGCGCAGGTCCTCGGCGGTGAGCGGGACGGCGTGCATGCGTACCCCGTCGACGTCGGGCAGGGTGGGGGCGGGACCGGTGCCGCCGGCCCAGCCGACCCAGGTCGCGGGGGTGTGCCGCAGCAGCGGGTGCAGGGCGCTCACCAACCCGCCGGGGCTGCGGCGCCACTCGCACGCGCCGTCGGGGGCGATGCTGTCGTCGATGGGCAGGCGGTTGGCGACCACGACCAGTGAACTATGTCGCATCTCGGGCATTCCGATCAGCAGTGGACTGACCGCCACGAGCAAGGAACAACCGGTCAGTCAGCGGTGGACGTGACGTACAGCGGTATTCCTACTGACAGTAAGTTACACCACTGACACGCCCACCGTGGGCGGGCACCGTCCCGCGATGCGGTCGGTGACTGCCGGCTCGCGGATCGTTCAGACGACCGCGCCGTCGTCCGGGTCGCGGTCGTCCTCGTCGCCGCCGGGGCGCAGCCGCCAGATGAGCGTCACGAAACCGGCGAGGATCCCGGTGAAACCGACAAGCGTGACCATCGAGCGGTCGATCGGCAGCAGCGACGGGAAGAGGAAGAGCACGAAGCCGACCACCACGGCGAGCACGCCGACCGCGGCGTACTTGGAGATCCGAGGCAGCGGCGGCGGCGGGGGCGGGGTGTAACGCTCGTCCTCGTCGTCGGGCAGGTCGGCGCCGAAGGTGTCCAGCCCGTCGAGGAGCGACGGCTCGTCGTGCCGGTCGGTGCGCCCGACCGACACACCCGAGATGTCGGCCGCGTACGGCAGGCGGCGGACGTCGGTCGCCGTCGGTCCGGCCTCGTCGGCCCCCGCCCGGGCCAGCGGGCCGCCCGCCGGTCCGCTCGGCTCGTCGATGTCCTCGGCCGCCGGCCAGGGGTTGGCGCCGGGGGCGGGTGTGGTGTGGAAGCCGGCCACGATCCGCGCCCACTCGGCGTCGATGTCCGGCTCGTCGGCGGGGGGCTGCTCCGGCGTGCCCTCGTCGGTGAGCTGGCTCAGGTAGTCACGCGCGGTCGTCAGGTGCGAGCGGTCGACGTAGAGACGGTCGACCGGCCGGGCCGGGACCGTGGTGGTGCGGGTGACCGGGTTGAGATCGGCCGACGGCTGGAGGTACGCGGCGATGCCGCCGGCGGCCAGGACGTCGAGCAGGTGCTCGCCGACGCGCGGATCGACGTCGCCGGCGATGGCGTACTCGCTCGCGTCGAGCCCGTTGTCCCGCCGTCCCCGGCGGGCCCCACCCGCTGACACCGGACACCCTCCTCAACGCGCCTGCGGCGCGGCCGCCCCGTCCCCCTCGGCGTGACTCGTACGCCGTGCCTTGAATCGTGACACGTCACGACCCTGTTCCGGGAGTGCGTTGTGTCGCGTCTTCCAAACTCGGCCGCCGTACCGCTGGTCGCGGGCAGGGTCGTATGTCTGTTTGTGCGGAGAACGTCAGGCGGTGGGCGGGGG